>CAJCJD010000170.1 GCA_903970555.1 Vulcanimicrobiota bacterium | reverse complement strand
TGACCGCGCAGCAGCAACCGCCGATACAGCAGCACGCACAGCATCAACATGATGCCCGATACGCTCATCGCATACACATCGTAAAGCCAAGGCAGGCCGATATACGTGTGGAGATACGTCCAGGCGCTTAGCGAGCCTGCGGTATACGCCACAAAAGCCGACAAAGCGGCCGAGCGCGCTCGAACCCGTGGTGCGAGCCATAGCACGGGCAACGGTGCGAGCCATGTCAGCCACCAATGCGGATATATGCCGCCACCGAACCACCAGCACAGCGCGGAGAGAGCGGTGGCTGCAAACCAAATCCGCAGCGCGGAATAATCATGCTTTGATGCCATCGAGCAACCTCCTCAAGGATTGTATGTAGAAGGCGCGAAACTGCGCCTCGTCATAGCTGAAACGTCCGGCGCGATAGAGCGCGATCAAGCCGTGCTGATGCGCCCAGATCGTCATCGTGACGTCGTGCGGATCGTCTTGCTTCAACAAGCCTTGGGCCATGCCTTCGATCACCGCGTCGAGTGCAACATTGAAGGTGGGCGAAAGGCGCGCGTGAAAATCTTCCGGATAACGCCGCGCATCGTCGCGACGCACCGAAAAGGCGTGATCGAACAAATGCGGATGCGTCAGCGCGTAGTCCAAATAGGGTTCCATTAACGCGTTCAGCCGTTTGAGCACGTCCCGGCTCCGCGCACGCGATTTCCATTCGTGCGCGACGCTTTGGAAGCTGTCGTCGGAGAGCTTTTTCAGCAGCGCGTCACGATTGGGAAAATGGCGATAGATCGCCATGGGCGTAATACCCACCGCATCGGCGACGCGGCGCATGGTTACCGCGTCGGCACCTTCGCGTTCAAACAACGCGTGCGCGGCCTTGAGAATCTTTTCGGGGGTCGTCAGTCGATTCATGTATACACTGTATACATGATGGGTGCGACGCGGCAATACTTACTAATGGGTTAGTCGGGTCGTGTCATACAGCGGCCGTCGGTGTCGGGATCGGTTAACTCTGTCGCTCGCCTTAAACATATGAATGTATTGCACTTATTTCTGCCGTCGCTGCCGAGCATGTCGGTCCGCGACAGCGCTGGATATCTTTTGTCGGCAAACGACACGGTTAAGTGATGTTTCTGTCGCGACAGAGTTAGCTGACGCAGGCTAATCGAATGAGCGCAGCACCGATGCCCTCCTGCTCGATCGCTTCGGGCAGGCGCTACTGAAAGCCGGGGTTTACGCGCACATATGCGATTCGGTGCTTGTGCATCCAGCGTCAGCAACGGACCCACAATCAGCTCCCGTAGCCCGTCATCAGATTGCCACATACCTCGCGCGAGACTTGCAAACGCTCTGCCGTAATCCGCTGCAGAACGATCGCCGCAAAGGCTGGAGGGGGCATGAAGATCCTGGTGGTGGAAGATGACGTCGAAACGGCGAGCTATCTAAAGGCAAGCTTGTCGGGCACCGAGCAATTTGTCGATTGCGCGCCGGATGGCTCGACGGGCTGGAACATGGCCACCACGCGGGACTATGACCTGCTGGTCGTCGATCGCATGCTGCCACACACCGATGGCATTTCGTTGATCCGCAATCTGCGTGCGAAGGGAAAGCATATGCCGGTGCTGATGCTCTCAGCATTGGGTGAGTCTGACTCGCGCGTGGAAGGCCTCGAAGCCGGTGCGGACGATTATCTGGGCAAACCATTCGCGCTGAACGAGCTTAAGGCGCGCGTCGGCGCACTGGCGCGCCGGCCGCCGCTGGCCGAGGCTCGCACGAGGCTAAGTGTGGGCGATCTGCACATGGATCTGATCAGCCGTGAAGTGACACGCGCGCAACAGGTGATTGAACTGCAACCGCGCGAGTTCCGTCTGCTCGAATACTTGATGATGCAAGCGGGGAAAGTGGTAACCCGCTCGATGCTGCTGGAGCACGTCTGGGAATTTAATTTCGATCCGCAGACCAGCCTGGTCGAAACGCATATCAGCCGGCTGCGTGCCAAAATTGATCGCGGCTACCACGTCACACTGCTGCACACCGTGCGCGGTACAGGATATTGCCTGCGTGCGCCCGATTAGTTTCTTGCAGACCACGGCATTTCGTGTAGCGATGTTGCAAGCCCTACTGTTTGCGGTGGTGGTGGCGGCGTTGTTCGGCTTAGTGTGGAACGAGATTCACGACTACGTGGGCGATCAACTGCGCACCGCCGTGGAAGTGGAAACCGCCAGTCTGCGCGAAGCGGCGCAGGCCGGCATGCTCGAAGCGCAGATCCGCCAGCGTCTTGCCGTGGTGCCGATAGGTCCGGATTACTACTTGCTGTCGGATGCAAGCGGCAATCGCATCGTGGGCAATCTGCTCTTTCATCCTCGCGTCGCGGGCTGGCAGCGCGTGCCGTTCCACGGTGCGCATGGGCGGCACAAGGGACACGCCAATCAGGTCGATCTCTACGTCACTCCGTTGGGCGACGGCCGCTGGTTGACGGTGGGACGAGACAACCGCGACATCGGCGAACTGGACGAAGATTTTTCGCGCTATTTCTTCCGTAGCGTCTTTGGCGCAATGCTGTTTGCGCTGCTGTCAGGCGGCCTTGCCGGCCACTTCTTCGTCAAATCGGTGGATCGCCTTACCGCACGCGCCGAGCGCATCGTCACCGGCGAGGAGCCTGGGCCGTTACAGGTAGAGCGGGGTGGTGTGGAGTTCATGCGACTTTCCGGACGCCTCAGCCGCATTCTGGAACGAGTGCAAGCTCTGATGGAAAACATGCGCCAGGTGTCCAACGATATCGCACATGACCTACGCACACCTCTCACGCGGCTGCGTCAGCGCTTGGAAACGGCCTATCTTGGAACGCAGGATGCGGCATTGCTGCGAGAAGCGATCGAGCATTCCATTGCCGAAGTGGATGATGTCCTAGCTACATTTGGTGCGCTGCTACGTATATCTCGTATCGAGGCGCGAGAGCGCAAAGCCGGCTTTACGCCCGTCAACCTGTCCGAACTGTTTGCTTCCATGGTGGAGGCGTATTTGCCGGTCGTTGAAGATGAGGGCAAACATCTCTCATTCGACATCGCGCAGGGTGTGGAGGTGCGCGGCGATCGACCTCTGTTGACGCAAATGCTGTCGAATCTGATTGAAAACGCCATTCACCATACCCCGATCGGCACGCGCATTGTTGTCTCGCTTCGCGATGATGCCAACAGGGTTGTGGGCTGCATCCAGGACAATGGTCCCGGCATTCCACACCAGCACCATGATCACGTATTTCGCAGATTTTTCCGTCTTGATAGCAGTCGATCATCTGCTGGATCGGGCCTTGGTCTTGCCTTGGTGGCAGCCATTGCTGATCTCCATCGTATTGCGCTCTCCTTGCGTGATCGTGCGCCGGGCCTGGCCGTGGTGATGCAATTTCCTTGACGTTGGTCTTCTTCCAGCAAAACTTACCGATCTGAAAGCTTACCGATCGGTATGGAGATTGCATTTTCGTTGTCACGCGTCGCTCCTACCTTGCCCCGATGACTCTCGGCATCGGTGTATGCCGCAGATACGTCTATTCATGACGATTCAGGGGCTTCATCTATGACACTTGCACATGCCTGTAGGCTGGGGTTGGGTTTACTTGTTTTATCGCTGCCCGTATTGGCGCAGGCCGGCGAGCTACAAGGGCACGTTCAGTTGGCAAGCAGTCACAAGCCGGCCGCAGGCGCCCGGATCGAAATCCAGGGCACGAAGCTCACGGCAACGACGGATGCCAACGGCAATTACTCGGTACCGAATCTGGCACCGGGAAGCTACACGCTGATCGTCAAAATCAGGGGTCAGAGCCCGCTTCAACGTGCGATTACCATTACGGCCGACAGCCCTTCTGTCGAAAATTTCTCGCTGGATGCAGATACCAAGCTGCTCGATCAGATTACTGTCACGGCGCCGGTAACGACCGCGGCCATCGAGGCACGGGCGCAACAACAGCAAGCGCCGAACATGATCTTTGTGACGACGGCGACCGACATTCAAGCGTTGCCCGATATCAACGCTGGCGAAGCGGTGCGACGCTTGCCGGGTATTTCGCTGGAAACCGATACCGGCGAAGGCCGTTACGTAAATATCCGCGGCCTGGATGCTGACCTTAACAGCACGACGTTTGATGGCGTGCGCCTGATGCCAAGCAACGAATCGACGCCAACGGGCGGCGGTCGTGCCGTGGCCTTCGATTCGATCCCCTCCGGCCTGGTGGGCGCGATGACTGTCACTAACACCAATATGCCTGATCAGGATGCCGAAGCGTTGGGCGGCACTATCGAGATCACCTCCAAACAGATGCCTGCGGACCGCGATCAATTCCTGGATGTGCAGCTTGGCACTGGTACGGAAAACCTGCGCGACACGCCCGTCAAAGATTATGAAATGACCGGCGGCATGCGCTTTGGGCCCAGCGCCAACTACAAACCATTCAGCGTCATCGGCACCTTGAACTACTACCAGGACCGTCGCGGCATTGACGATCTGGAAGAAGCCTATAACGAAACGGTTCCCTATAAAGGGCTCAGCGATCTCGCGCAGCGCTATTACAACTATCAGCGCACGCGTCATGGCTATGGCATCGAGTTCGACTTTCAGCCGAATGAAAACAACATGTGGTATGCGCGTTACTACGACGCCGGCTATACCGAGCTGAAGAATACGCAGAAGCTATATCTGGATTTCGCCGGAAACCCGGTCGTCGACCCGAATGATTCCAATGCTTTCATCGACGAAGCAGGCTACAAGAAGGAAGACACCATCGAGAAAGTCATCGTCGACACGCGTGTCATGATGATTGGCGGCAAGAACAACTTCGATAGCTGGAAAACAGACTATAACGTCGCCCTGTCGATTGGCTCGTTCAACCAGCCCTACGACTACGGAGTGACTTTCAAGAACAAGAATCCAAACCCGGCCAACCCTGATGGCTCCAATCAGGCCATTGTTGCTTACGACAACAACACCAATTCCAACTACCCCACCTATACGATCTTGCAGGGCTCGGACCCGGCCAACCCGGCCGGTTACAAGATGGACGATTTCAGCAATGCGACCGCGCACGACCACGACATGGAATACAGCGCGGCTGACAACATCGTTATTCCCACAACGTTCTTCGCCGATAGCGATAACGAATTCGTCAAATTTGGTATTAATGCGCGTCTGCGCACTCGCAACAACAGTCAACAAAACTGGGATTACAGTCCGCCGTCTGAACCGTTGTCGTCGAATGTCATAGGCCAGCCGTTCACCTACTACGACGGCTACTACAACATGGGGCCCAACATCAACACGCAGGGTATCATCAATCAGTTTCTCGCCAACCCAAGCTTGTTCCCGGAAAGCGACCCGCTCAGCGACCTTGCGGCCAATCTGGAGGCATGGGGTCACGACAGCGAAAACGTCTACGCGGGTTACTTTGAATACAACTTCCAGCCCTTTGACAAGTTGAGCATCTTGGGCGGCGCCCGTTACGAACTGACCGATGCGCAATACGATGGGCTCAATGTCCTCACCAACAATGGCGACCTGGTTAGCTACTCACCCAATAACACCCATCAAAACTACGGCAATGTGTTCCCGTCGCTACAATTGAAATATAGCTTCGACACTGACCTGATCATGCGTGCCGTCTATTCGAAGACCATTGCACGCCCGGGCTTCCAACAGGTGACACCGTCCACACAGGCTGATAACGATGCGGACACAGTCACCATAGGTAATCCGCGCTTGAAGCCCACCTACAGCAACAATTTTGATATGTCGCTGGAGTACTACCTG
Source organism: Vulcanimicrobiota bacterium (assembly GCA_903970555.1). Taxonomy (GTDB): domain Bacteria; phylum Pseudomonadota; class Gammaproteobacteria; order Xanthomonadales; family Rhodanobacteraceae; genus Dyella_B. The sequence continues at coordinate 34,498 of CAJCJD010000170.1, read as the reverse complement.
CCGGAAGGTGGCCTGGCCTCTGCCGGCATCTTCAACAAGCAGATGACCAACTACATCGTGCAGACGGGCACCATCGAAACTGTCGGCAACAATCCGACGGGCGTACTGGGTCAATTCTCACCTGGCGACCAGGTTACCTTCACCAGCTTTGAAAATATTGCTTCGGCATTCGCCCGCGGCATGCAGTTGGTGTATGTCGATCGCTTTCGCTGGTTGCCCGGCGCGCTCAGCGGCCTGGGTGTGAATTCCAACTTTACCTATGTCGATTCGCGCATCGAAATTCATCCCGGCATCTATTCGCTGCTGCCATCGACATCACGTGATACCGCCAATCTTGCATTGACCTACGATTACAGAGGGCTGCATCTCGACTTGGGTGCGTACTACGAGAGCAAGAACATTTTCACCGTTGGCAGCACGATCTACACCCTTCCCAACGGCACACCGGTCTATGGTGACCAGTGGTCAGATGCACGTACATCGTTAGACTTTGGCGCCAGCTACGCCATCAATGACACGGTTTCGTTCTATTTCGGCGCCAAGAACCTGACCAATACCAAGCTGCGATTCACCGAAACGGCAGCTTTTGATCGCCCGATCCAGCGCGAATTCTACGACCAGACCTTTACGGCTGGCGTTCGCCTGCACTTCTGATCCGCTGGGCATGCCACCGCCGTTAGCCGTGTTGGGACTAACGGTGGTGGCCGCTCCCTTTGGACGGAATTTCTTTCCCTGCATAGCCTTCAAAATAATCAGAAAGGACGATTTACATGAAGCGAATCTTGGTCACGCTCGCCACGGTATTGGCTGTCTCATCAGCCTGTCTGGCCGCCACGTCCGACACGGGTTACGCCGTGCTCCAACGCTATGTGCTCGGCGGCACGGGTAAGTGGGATTACCTCACTTTTGACGATGCCGCGCAGCGGCTATACATCGCCCGCGCCGACCGCGTGATGGTGATGGATACGCAAAATGGCAAGCTCATCGGCGAAGTGTCGGGCGCGAATGGCGCACATCGCGTGGTGATCTTGCCGAACCAGCATCGCGGTTATGTCAGCAACGGCCACGCGAACAGCGTGACACCGTTTGATCTGGCGACCCTCAAGCCACTGCCTGCCATTGCGATCAGCGGCAAGGATCCTGATGCGATGCTGTTTGACAAGGCCAGCGCAAGACTCTGGACTTTCAACGGCCACAGCAACAGCAGTACCCAGATCGATCCGGTAACCGCAAAGGAAACCGGCACGCTGGCGCTGCCTGGCAGACCGGAATTCGCCGTGACCGACGATGCAGGTCACATCTATGTGAATCTGGAGGACAAGTCGCAGATTGCCCAGATCGATGCGCGCGCGAACAAAGTACTCGCTACCTGGTCGCTGGCGCCCTGCGATGGCCCGACCGGTCTTGCAATCGACCTCGGACATCGCCGTCTGTTTTCCGTCTGTGCGAATCAGAAGCTAGTAGTACTGGATGCTGACGATGGCCACCGTGTTGCTGTGCTACCCATCGGCGACGATCCGGACGCCGCCGGTTATGACAGTGGCGCGAGCACCGTGTATAGCTCCAATGCCGATGGCACATTGACCGTGATACATCAGATTGATGCCGATCATTACATCGTGGCCGCCAATGTCGTCACGGCCAATGGCGCCCGCACGCTGGCTGTGGATGCCAACGCCCACCGCGTCTTTCTGGCAGCGCCAAGCATCACGGCTTCGGCAACGTCTTCACAGAGCGGATTTGGCGTCATAGTGGTGGGTGCAAAGCGATACTTGGTTGGCTGTCGGTCCGACAAGATAAAACGTGGGGATCGCGACGAATGAACAGCGCGTGGCGAAATCACAGTCGTGTTTTTTTCCTTTTGTTCCTTGCGTTGTTTGGAGCTTGCGAGACGACTATCGCCGCTGGCGTTCCGGATTCCGATGAGCTGCGCTTGGTTATTGTGTTGAGTCGCCACGGGGTACGTTCGCCCACGGCGAAACCAGGATCACTGGATGTCTTTTCAAATCAGCCATGGCCCACATGGAGTGTGGCGCCGGGCTATCTGACACCACGCGGAAAACAGCTCATGAGTATCATGGGCCAGTGGTATCGCGACTATTACAGTCAATCAGGATGGATCGCTGCTCAAGGTTGTGCCGACGCGGGTAAAACATTCGTTGTCGCTGACGACGAAGAGCGGACCATGGAATCGGCACATGGACTTATGGATGGGTTTCTGCCCGGCTGCAACGTGCCGATCCATGCTTCTCCCAAGGACGCACCTGATGCGTTGTTTAGTCACTCGTTCACGAACGTGACCGACACCGATCGGGCGATGGCGCTTGCTGCTGTGTTGGGGCGGATCGGTGGCGACCCAAAGCATCTGGCGCAGGCAAACGCCATGGCGCTCGCCATCATGCAATCCGTGCTGCTGGGTTGTTCGCCTGATCACTGCACGTCAGAACAGACGCAAAGTAAGAAACTACTCATCGAGCAGGATAGTGCGATCGGACCCGGCAAAGGCGATGCGCTCGTCGAGATCAAGTCCCCGCTGCACAACGCGTCCACCTTTGCTGAAAACTTTGCACTGGAATACACGGAAGGTATGCCGATGTCGCAGGTAGCTTGGGGGCGCCTGTCTCCGTTACAGATAGGTGAGCTGCTCGCATTGCACACCTCTTACAGCGACATCGCGTTACGCACATCGCCAATCGCGCGGACCTATGCCGGTAATCTTGCGACAACCATCCTTGCCACACTTAAACAAGGGGCAAGCGACAGACAAATGGACAAGGCAGTGGGTGAGCCCGGGGATCATCTGGTCTTCCTGATAGGCCACGATACCAACATCACGACGCTGGCCGGCACGCTGAATATGCATTGGATGATCGCAGAGCAGCCAACGGACCCTACCTCCACAGGCGGAGCGCTGGTGTTCGAGTTGCGCCGTAACCGTACAACAGGTGCGAATAAAGTCCGTGTTTACTATGTGAGTCAAACCATGGAGCAGATGCGTCATATGACGCCGCTCAGCCTGCAGAACCCTCCGCAAAAAGTTCCGGTTTTCGTGCCAGGCTGCCGCGGCACTGCCACGGATTTCGACTGCACATTGGACGAGTTCAGCGAGGCCGTTAACCGAGCTCTGGCATCTGATTCAACTTTTGAGCGTCACAGCGCTATTGCGCATTGACCTAATTTCTCAACGCATTGGGATCCAGTGCGCATTGGCTCGTTGGTGGTTTATCAGGCGGCGCTAAGCAGCCAAAAAGCATGCCGAGATAAACTCGGTTTATTGTATCGGAGCCCGGCAGGCCGGACGAACAGCTGTGAGAACGAGATGACGCTTCAAAAGCAAACCATGAATAAAGTCCCCCAGATCACGCTGGCCTTTTGGGCTATCAAGATCTGCGCGACCACCCTGGGGGAGACCGGTGGCGATGCCGTATCCATGACGCTGGGATTGGGCTATCTGGCGAGTACCGCCATATTCTTCGCGATCTTTCTCGTCCTTGTTACCGCTCAGATTCGCACGCGGCACTATCACCCCGCGCTCTATTGGGCGGTGATTCTGGCGACAACCACCGCCGGTACGACATTGTCGGATTTCTTAGATCGTACGGCCCAGCTCGGATACCTTGGCGGATCGCTTCTACTCGTGACGCTGTTGCTGCTTGTACTCGCGATCTGGCGATGGACGCTCGGCAAGGTTGTGTTCGAGCATGTGACGGATCCAAAGGCCGAGGCGTTTTATTGGGTAACGATACTGGTGTCCAATACCTTGGGAACCGCGCTCGGCGACTTTACGTCGGACGGGACGTCTCTGGGCTTTGTCGGTGCGGCTTTGCTATTCATCGGCCTATTAGCGTTGGTTTCCGCCGCGTACTTTTTAACGAAGATATCTCGGGTATTTTTGTTCTGGACGGCTTTCGTCTTGACACGCCCGCTCGGCGCCGCGCTCGGCGATACCTTGACCAAATCGCACGACGAAGGCGGTTTGGCCCTTGGTACGGTAGCTTCTTCGATCGCGTTGGCCATCGCGGTAGTTGTGCTCATTGTGCTGACTTCAAGAAAGGCGTCGACGGCGCACGATGGCTAAATGGCAACGATCGCCGCGCTTTGGCCTGTGGTTTTGGCTATGCATCGCGACATTAACCGTATCAAGTCCGGTGTTCGCCGGACCTCCCTATATGACCGACGATCCGGAGCCCACTGACACAGGTCATTGGGAAGATTACTTGTTCGTATTGGGGACACATTTCCCTAGCGAGACTACCGGACAGCTTGGGTTTGAATTTAATTATGGCGCCGCGCCGGACTTGCAGCTAAGCGTCACCGCTCCGCTGAACTACGATGAGCCCAATGGCTATCGCTTCGGAAGTGGTGACATACAGTTGGGTGCAAAGTATCGATTTTTGCATCAGTCCGAAGACAGTTGGATGCCGGACGTATCTGTCTATCCTTCCCTCAGCCTGCCCACGGCTTCGCGGATATTTGGCGTGCAACAGCCTTCCCTGTATTTGCCGATCTGGATGCAAAAGGATTTTGGCAAGTGGTCGACGTTCGGTGGTGTGGGCTACGACATCAATCCGGGAAGAGGTAATCGCAACTTTCAATTTATCGGCTGGGCTGTCACTCGCAGCGTGACAGAACGCCTCAATATCGGCGTGGAAATCTACCATCAGACTGCCGCCACCGTCGGTGGTACGGCGCTAACCAATCTAGGCATAGGCGTCATTTACCAGCTCACCAAACACTTCGCCTTGATGGCATCCGGAGGTCCTGGTTTTGAAAAGCCGAGCCAATCAGGTCAAGCGTCCTTCTATGCAAGTGTGCAGCTCACGTATTAACGTGTTTTCAGCGAACTTGCTTATCCGCTTAGCGGGAAAGCCGGTGCGCTGATTTAAGCCTCTACGCCGTTCCATCGTATGCCAAACGGGCTTTCTTGATCGCTGCATGGCTGCGATCGGCCCACCGGACAAGAACGTTCAGGGGCTCGAGAATCGTCTCGCCTAAAGGCGTCAGGCGGTATTCGACGCTCGGCGGTTTGGTAGGAAACACCGTCCGCGCGATCAGGCCATCGCGCTCCAGATCGCGGAAAGTCTGCGTCAGCATTCGCTTGGAGATGTCCGGGATCGCGCGCTGGACGGCGCTGAAGCGATACGGGCCGTTCGCCAGAGTGACCAGGATAAGCGTCGACCACTTGTCGCCAATCCGGTCGAGAACGTCTCGCACCGGGCATTGTGGGTCGTACGACCACGTTGGTTGATGTTTGGAGAAACGGCCGTCGGCGGATGCCGAGGCGGTTACTGCTACCTCACCTTGTCCCAAAATTCTGCCTCCTTCACGTCGCGACATGGTCTCATTAAATTACCTCATCTCCATTGCAAACTACAAGGAAGGAAGACGATGCCCGTTATGCCTAAGCTGTTTGTCACCGGTGCTACCGGCCAACTCGGCCAACACGTCATCGACACGCTGCTCGAGACGGTGCCCGCGAGCGCTATCGTCGCGGGTATGCGCGATCCGGCCAAGGACGAGGGAGCGGCCAATGCGTTTCGTAAAAAGGGGATAGAGGTTCGTACCGCCGACTATTCCCGTCCGGAAACACTGGCGAGCGCGTTTGCGGGCGTGGATCGGCTTCTCCTGATCTCCAGTAGCGAGAATGGCGAGCGCAAGGTACAGCACCGTAACGTCATCAACGCTGCGAAGGATGCGGGTGTCGGTCTGATCGCCTACACCAGCATCCTCCGCGCGGACACGTCACCGCTGTTTCTGGCTGAAGAGCATCGCGACACGGAAGCGGCTTTGGCGGAAGCCGGCGTGCCGTTCGTGCTTCTGCGCAACGGCTGGTACACGGAGGTCTATACGTGGCGGTTGCCGCTCGCCTTCAAGCATGGCGTCCTCATCGGTGCGGCGGAAGATGGACGCATCTCCTCCGCAGCACGTGCCGACTACGCCAGCGCTGCGGCGACTGTTCTGGCCGGCGGTGATCATGCGGGTCGCATCTATGAGCTGGCGGGCGACGCATCCTTCACGCTGGCCGAGCTCGTCGCCGTGGTAGCCGAAGCGTCCGGCAAGCCGATGGCCTACCAGAACATGACGCCCGAAGAGTTCCGATCGGCGGCGTTGCAAGCTGGCGCGCCGGAGATAGTGGCCAGGATCCTGTCCGACACCGATGCGGGTGTGGCCAAAGGAGCGCTGTTCGACAACGGCGGCGAGCTTGCCCGATTGATCGGACGGCCGACCACTCCCTTCCAAACCACGATCACCGGTTTTGTGCGCAACCAGTAGAACGCAGGCCGTAAGCCGGGCTCTCGGGTGGCACGCTTCAGACTCCTTTCAAGTTGATCTGACCGGGTCATATGCGGTTCAAAAATACCGGGCAAAGCTGCCTACTCGAAACAGATTAGTAATGAGAACTAAGTTCTAGGCTTAAGTCGTTCAATGACCACGGTATATCTACGAGGGAAAAATCCGAACCACCAAATCGTTCTAAGGTACTTCGTGATCCTTGGAAGGACGCGAGCTTCTTCTTCGTCCAGCTCATGCACCTCAAATTCGGGCCCTTTTGTGCAAGGAAGATACAACGTCCAAACTCGGCCGATGCGGGCTACTCTAAAACGATAGATGTCGACGTCATCTACGTACTCAATGCCCTCGTTGCGAGCAGTAAGCCGTACAGAGTGGCTTTCATTCACCAAGCTGTGCTCCCGGAGTATCGGCATTGGCCGGAAGATAGTCTTCAGAGCCGTCTGCGAATGTTCTAAAAAAGTTCCAGTTGTTTGGCGCTACGACGTGAACACCGTCATTCACTTCGATAAGGCTGACTCTATATCTTCAAAGGGAGACGCCCTGTCTATAGGCAAGTCCTTGGCCAGTTCCTTTTGTCGCGCTAGACCTGCGTCCTTATAGCGCCAAAATCGCATATATAAATTTTCTTTGTCTTTTAATCCGACAGTGATAAGCCTCCCACATTTCATTGAAAGAACTACGAGACTTGGCAGTGCAAAAATAAAAAGATATTTTTTAGTTTTACGGTATCGAAGCCTTGCTAACAGCACCGCAGACGGAATGTGTCCTGCCTTCGCTCCCTTCTCCAACATTTTTCCGCCCATCGGACGATCTTGAAAAATATCCAATCGCGCGATCATAAATGCCCCCATAAATGGGGAAATTTTGTTTGCCTTCGCAAAATAACGCATACCCAGTCTTGCGTTGCGCGCCAATCTTTTCCCTAGAAACAACGCTTCGCCCGCAGCAACAAGGACCTCGGGATCAGTCGACCGCATACCGAAATTCAGAAAGAATTCGTATTCCGAGTTCAACCCAGTGCGCTGCGCTATTTGTGGAAATTGATGGATCAGCATGGCTGCGGCGATAGCTTCTTTAGGGTTTCCCGCTCGCGCTGAAGCAACCTTATCCAAAAGTAAGGCGGTGTTATTTTCTTCAGATTTTATTATGGACATGTAGTCTGATTGCCTGCTGGCACGGCCAAAGGTGCGACTAAAGATGGGGTCACAGGTTGGGTTGGAACCGGAAGCGTCGGCGTCGGCGGAGGGGATTGGACTCCAAATCGTTGCGCTACTCAACACCGGGGGGACGTCGGGCTTTCAGCCGCCTCACGTGCGGTTTCAAGCAACAAATGATGCGCAGAGAAATAGCGATGCTCTTGCGCAAGATAATGGTTCGGCGATGGCCGCTCATCCTCATACGGATCGACGTAAACAAACTTAGTATCCGGATTCATCCTTCACGTACTCCATAGGCGTGTTGATCAGGATTGCGATCAGCGGTTGACGAATCGGTGTTGCGTTCTCCATTCGCTACGGAGTGCTTGAGGCCATCTCGAATTTCTTGTCTGCGCTTAGCCACCGCTTCATTCCACTTCTCACACGCAACTGTAAGCATCCCGCATGACGTTTGAAATCTCGTCCCAGCCCATGCGACAACGCTGAAGGATGCTTTTGATCAGGGCTTAGCTTTTTCTGCCTACGTTCTCGGCTGCAGAAATTTGACTACGCCGTTTGCCGGGGATTTCTGCCGTGGGCGTAGAAGTTTCTCTGCTGAGAACAGCATTTGTCGCTCCGCGACAGGGTTAGCTGTTGGCGACAGGGTTAAGTGATTTGCGACAAGGTAAAGCGTTCCCGACAAGCACCTCTCAGGGCATTGAGCCTCTCGCCCGATTTGCACCAATCCAGCGCATTGCCCATTATGGTGCAATGAACGATCAGTCTCGCGGTTGGGCCGAGCAGATGTCGACCGGGTTGGCGGTGGTCGATGGGATGTTGCGGGTGCAGTGGATTAATCCGGCCTTGGCGGAATTGCTGGGATTGGGGTTGCGGCATGCGCAGGGGCAGTCGCTTACCGCGTTGTTGCAGGATTCGGGCGTGGCGCAGCAGGCGGCGCGGAGTTTGGCTGAGCAGCGTTCGGTGCAGTGCCGGGGTGTGGTGTTGTCGGGTATGCATAGTGGTGGGCAGCGAGTGGATGTGTCGTTGCAGCCGCTGGATGCCGCCAGTTTGCTGGTGGAAGTACACGCCCTGGCCGAGTCGGCGCCGGTGGTGTCGCCGTTATCGGCCACGTTGCGTGGTTTTGCGCACGAGGTGAAAAATCCGCTGGCGGGTTTGCGTGGTGCGGCGCAGTTGCTGCAGCGGCGGCTGGACGATGCGGATATGCAGGCGCTTGCGGGCCTGGTCATTGCCGAGGCGGATCGACTTGCCGCGTTGGCGAATCGCCTGCTGCATCACGATGGCGCGCCGCATTTGGGTGCGGTGAACCTGCATCAATTGCTTGAGCGTCTCAGCGATTTGATCCAGGCCGAACCGTCGCCGCCGCGTCTTCGTCATGACTACGACCCGAGTTTGCCGGATGTGCACGGCGATGCCGATCGTTTGCAACAGGTGATGTTGAATCTTGCGCGCAACGCCATCGAGGCGGGCGCGCAGACGCTTACCTTACGCAGTCGCGTCGAACATGGTGTGCGCTTGGGCGAGCGCATGTTTCGCAGTGCGTTGCGGATGGATGTGATCGACGACGGCCCGGGCGTGCCTGCCGCGCTAGGCGACACTTTATTCGAGCCGCTGGTATCCGGTCGCGCCGACGGCACCGGGCTGGGGTTGGCTTTGTCGCGGGAAATCGCACACGAGCATGGCGGCGAATTGCGTTATGTGAGCCGGCCTGGCGAAACAGTGTTTTCGCTTTATCTTCCTTTACCGCCGCGCAGTACTGCGACGGCTTCTGCTGGGCGTTCCGATGGATAAGCAATCCGACACTTCGGGTATCTGGATCGTCGATGACGATCGCGCCGTGCGCTTTGTGCTCGCCGAAGCGCTGCGTGATGCTGGACTGACCGTGCGCGAGTTCGGCGACACCACAAGCGTGCGGGAGGCGTTGCGCGACACGACACCCGCCCTGCTGATCACCGATGTGCGCATGCCGGGCGAAGGCGGCTTAGCGTTGCTGGATGAATTGCGCGCCCGGGAAATTGGCCCCGTTATTGTGATGAGCGCCTATACGGACGTTGCGACCACCGCTGCGGCTTACCGCGCTGGTGCGGTGGATTATCTCGCCAAGCCCTTCGATCTGGATCAAGCATTGGCCGCAGTGCAGCGCGCATTGGCCGATGCGCCGCACGCTGACGTCATCCCCGTGATTGCAGATGTGCCCTCGCATGCGTTGCTTGGCGAAAGCGCACCCATGCGGGAGGTGTTCCGATTGATTGGCCGCGTTGCCGCCAGCGATCTGAATGTACTTGTCACAGGCGAAACGGGCACGGGCAAGGAGTTGGTGGCGCGGGCGCTGCATGAAGAAAGTGCGCGACGCGGCAAGCCGTTTGTCGCCTTGAACACCGCTGCGATTCCGAGTGAGTTATTGGAAAGCGAACTGTTCGGTCACGAAGCAGGCGCGTTTACGGGCGCAGTGCGCCGCGTCGCTGGCCGTTTCGAGCAGGCCGAAGGTGGCACGCTGTTTCTGGATGAGATCGGCGACATGCCGCTGATTCTGCAGACGCGCTTGTTGCGTGTGCTGGCAGGCGGCGAGTTCTATCGTGTCGGTGGACGTGAACTGATTCGTTGCAATGTGCGCATCATCGCCGCGACACATCAGGATCTGGATGCACGCGTTGCCGCCGGCCAGTTCCGTGCCGATCTGAAGCATCGACTGGATGTGGTGCGCATCGAACTGCCGCCGTTGCGACAGCGACGCGGCGACATTTCGTTGCTTGCCCAACACTTTTTGGCCAGTGCTGCGCAAGAACTGAAGTTGCCACCGAAGCATTTCTCGAAGGCCGCACTTAAGGCCATCGCGCAGCGCGATTTTCCGGGCAACGTGCGTGAGCTGGAGAATCTGTGCCGACGGCTGGCGGTAATAGCTTCGGGTACGGAAATTCTGCCCGCCGACCTAGGCAAATCCGTCGACATGCAGCGCGGCGACTGGACGGATGCGTTGCGTGAATGGGCAGAGCGCGCACTGGCGCATGGCGAAGCGGATATCCACACACGCGCACGTGAAGCGCTTGATCGTGCCTTGTTGGAAGCGGCCTTGGCAGCTCATGACGGCCATCGGCAACATGCTGCAGCGGCGCTCGGCGTGGGTCGCAACACGTTGACGCGCAAACTGGGTGCATCGCGCACGCGGCAAAAATCGTAAAGATCCAATTGGGAGTGTAAACAGTGTCGACATTGATGATCCGTCAGGCGGAGCGCGGCGATATTGCCGCGATTGCCGAATGGAATGCCGCGATGGCGTGGGAGACTGAGCAGAAGCGCTTGGATATTCAGCTGTTGACGCGTGGCGTGACGGCTGTTTTCGACGAGCCGCGCCGTGGTGTTTACTTCGTCGCCGAGCGCGACGGACACGCGGTAGGTTGTCTGTTGATTACCTATGAGTGGAGCGATTGGCGCAACGGCGATTTCTGGTGGATTCAGAGCGTCTATGTGGCGCCGGAGGCGCGTCGTGGCGGCGTGTTTCGTGCGCTGTACGGCGATGTCGCGCGGCGTGCAGCGAAGGCAGGTGCGGTGGGGTTGCGGCTGTATGTCGAGACGGAAAATGAGCGTGCGCAACGCACGTATCAGCAGCTTGGCATGGCGGAATGCCATTACCGGATGTATGAGCAAATGATTTAGGGCTACGGTGGCGCGTTCGTCATTTGGGTGTAGGTCGGGATGCGGTTAAACAATGGTGTGCAACACTCAAAAGGGATTTTGCGTGCTGCGCACTTCATTTGTCACTGGATCCCGGCCTGCGCCGGGATGACGAGCGAGAGCGTGGGGCGATGCTAGGCAGGTTGCTGGGCAAGGCGTTGTTCGAACAACGCAGCAGGCATGGGCGCGCCGAATAGAAACCCTTGCAATTGCGAGCATCCAGCTTCGCGCAAGAATGCACTCTGCACTTCCGTCTCCACCCCTTCGGCAATCACGTCTTTGTTGAGACTGCGTGCCATGGCGATGATGGCGCTGGTGATCGCGGCGGTTTCCGGGTCGAAGGTGATGTCGCGCACGAAGGCGCGATCGATCTTCAGTGCGTCGACCGGGAAGTGCTTGAGGTAGGACAAGCTGCTGTAACCCGTGCCGAAATCATCCAGCGACAAACGCACGCCGCGCTGGCGGATGCGGCGCAGCAGGCGGATGGTGCCGTCGCCACCGGTCATCATGGTGCGTTCGGTCAGTTCCAGCTCGAGCAGGCTGGGGTCGAGGCCGGTTTCGTTGAGGATGCTGTCGAGTCGCTCGTAAAAACCCGCGTACTGGAATTGCAGTGGCGAGACATTCACCGATACCGGAATCGGTCGCCCTTCGCGTTGCCATGTTCGCGCCTGCAAGCATGCTTCGCGTAGTGCCCAGGTGCCGATCGAGACGATCAGGCCGGTGTCTTCCGCCACGGGAATGAATTGGTCCGGCACGAACAGATCCTGGCCGTCCACTTGCAAGCGCAACAGTGCTTCGGCACCGACGATATGGCCGAGCACCGCATCGACTTTCGGCTGATATTGCAGCGACAGTTCGCCGTGGGCCAATGCGTGGCGCAGCACGTTTTCGATGCGCTGACTGGCAGCGGAACGCTGGCTCATTTCGGGCGCGTAGAAACAATAGCCGTGCCGGCCCTGGGTTTTCACTTCGTACATCGCCGCATCGGCGGTGCGCACCAAGGCATCTGGCTCGGTGGCGTCGTGCGGGAAAAGGCTGATGCCGATGCTGGCGCGGATATCGAGCGGAGGCAGGTGTGGCACATGCGTCTGCGCGCAAGCGTCGAGCAGTTTCTGGGCGAAGCTGGCGGCTTCGTCGGCACCGTCTACGCGTGGAAGCAGCACGACGAATTCGTCGCCGTTGTAACGGAACGCGAGGTCTTCGCTATCGCGCAGCACGCTGCGGATCTGTTGCGCGACAGCTTGCAATACTTGGTCGCCGACGCCGTGGCCAAGGGTGTCGTTGATGCGGCGGAAGTGATCCAAGTCCAGATAGAGCAGCGCGCACTGTCGGTGACGTTGCGTGGCCATGGCGGTGGCTTGTTCGATGCGCGCATACAAAAGGCTGCGGTTGGGCAGGCCGGTAAGTGTGTCGTGTTGCGCGAGCTGGATCATTTTCAGCGCCAGCGTGCGGTTTTCGCTGATGTCGTGGCAGACCAGCACGCCGCCGGTGATGTTGCCGGCGTGATCGTGGATCAGCGCGGCTGAATTTTCGATCGGTGTCTCGAAGCCGTTGCGGTGAAGCAGGATCGCTCGGCCGCTGAAATCGACGATGGCGTTACGACGTATCGCCTGACGCAAGGGGTTGTCCAGCAACTGCCGGTTGTTGATATCGCGCAGACGGAATACGTCATCAAGCGGACTGCCTTTGGCGTCGGCGTTGGACCAGCCGGTCATCGCCTCGGCGATCGGGTTGAGCGAGGTGACGTTGAGGGCGACATCGGTGGTGATGACCGCATCGCCGATCGAGTTGAGTGTGACTTCGGCGAGCTGGCGTTCGCGGAACAGCGCGTCTTCGTATTGCTTGCGTTTGGTGATGTCCTGCACCTGGCTCACCAGGTAATTAAGCTGGCCCGATTCGCTGCGCACCTGGGCAACGCTAAGCAGCACGTGCACGACATGTCCGTCGCGATGCATATAGCGCTTCTCGGTTTGGAAGGCCTCGCGCTTGCCGTTGTTGATCTGGTTGGACAGCGCGTCGCTCAAGGCTACGTCGTCAGGATGCGTCACCTCGCGCCAAGTTAACGCGCGCATCTCCGCTTCGCTGTAGCCAAGCATGCAGCACAACGCAGCGTTGACACGCTGATAGCGGCCGTCTGGAAGAATCAGCGCCATGCCTACTGCCGCATGTTGGAAGGCTTGCGAAAAGCGTTGCTCGCTCTCGCGCAGTTGCTCCTCCAGCGCGTGCCGCTCGGTAATGTCGGTGAACACGGTGAACACGCCGCGCAGCTGATGGTGTACGTCCCGGTCGGGCGTGAAACTGCCGTGCACATAGCGGTGCTCGGGCCGGTTGAACAGTTCGCCCTCGTAGCTGGACGAGTGGCCGTCCAGTGCCTGCAGCAAGGCGGCGCGCACGCGCAGGTAGCTTTCCGGGTCCAGCACTTCGCTGACCAGCCGGCCCATGATCTGTTGCGGATCGATGCTGAACCAGCTGCGGTGCGCTTCGTTGGCGAACACGAAGCGTTCGTCCAGATCGATATAGGTGATCAGCGCAGGCACGCTCTGCACGACATGCGCAAGCAGGTCCGGCCCCGGTTGCAGGGGGGGCGGATCACCTTCGATGGGGTGCGTCACCTTCGGCATCGGTTACCCGGCTCAACCGCTCGTGGCATAGCCTGGACATCATGCGCCGGACGGCATGCGGTTTGCACCCTATTTGCGCGCACGCGATTTAGTGCAACGGCGTGGCTGGCGCACCAAGTTGGCCGTTTTCGTCCAGTTGAATGCGGCCCAGCGCATGCAATTCGCTGGCGGTGCCGAAACGATCGGCCAAGTTGGCCACCAATGGCCCCAATGCGGCTGGTTGCATGGGATAGGCGTGGGCGAGCACCTGTGCCAGGCCGCCGGGGCCACGCTGTGCCACGGTAATCGCCACCACGCCGAGTCCGGCGGCCTCGTGGGCGAAAAGAGCGGGTGCGTCGTAGGCACTGTCGGCGCAAGCCATGGTTTCGACGAGCCAGCCGTCGCCTTGCTCCGTGGTGCTACCGGGTGCGGCGTCGAGGTGCAGCGGTAGGCCGTGCGCTTGCAGCAGCGCCGCATATTGGCGCAATTCGAAGACGATGCCTGCGAAAGCGCGGCCGCGCTCGGCGACATCACCGGTTTGGGTGGCCAGCCATTGCGTGGGTGATTGCGCCCAGATCGCGCCGTCGGCGTAGCGCAGCGTCAATCCGCGTGCGCTGAGCGTTGTTTCGGTGCGATAAGGCGTCAGCATGGCCGCTTCCAGCAGTTGCCATAGCGGCGCCAGATTGACGTGTTCGTATTGCACGCAGGTGAGCGCGAGCAGATCGTTGCGGCTGAGGTAACGCGCGTGCTCCAGCCGGATGCCGAAGTTGCGCATCAGCCAGTCGGCAGTGCGAGAGCCGGCTTCGCCGCGCCCCACCAACTCCACCTCCAGGCGTTCGGATAGTTCCTCGGCCAGTGTCTCGGGAACCAGCAGGCTCAAGGGCAGCAAGCGCATCGGGCCATCGGCATAAGCGGGATCCGGCTCCAGCGGCTGAGCGGGCATGCGGCCTTCGTGCGTGCCGAAAGCCACGACATTTTCCAGCTGTCCGCGCGGGATGCGGCGCGCCAGTTCGTCCAGGGTCGCCCAGGTGGGAAAGCCCGGGCGCAGCAGTTCGACTGCATCGAACAAGGCGCCAGCCAGCGCCAGTCGGGCCTGTTCCACCTGGGGCACCAGCTTGTGCAGATCTTCCGCCACCAGCGCGGCCAGTTCGGCCGCCTCGTCGCGGCCCAGGGTCAGGCGTCGCGGGTGCTCGCCCGCAGAGAGTTCTAGCGCCAGGACGGCGGGCAGGGCTTGCAGCGGGCCAGCTTCCACGCGGGTGATTCCGTACGACAAAGGGTAACAAGTCTAACATTCGTCAATTCCGCGCCCGTCTGGGCTTTCGCCGAGACACAGAGCGGGTTAGCCTTGCCTGATCAGGCGTATTTGGACAGTCAGGCTATGGAAAACACGCAGCAGCGCGTCGGTGTGATCGGCGGTGTGCGCATCCCCTTCTGTCGCAATAACACGGCGTATGCGGACGTAGGCAACTTCGGCATGTCGGTGAAGGTGCTGGGCGCGCTGGTCGAGCGTTTCGGGCTGCACGGCGTGGAGTTGGGCGAAGTGGCCATGGGCGCGGTGCTCAAGCATTCGTCCGATTGGAATTTGGCGCGCGAGGCGCTGCTCAGTTCCGGTCTCGCGCCGACCACCCCTGGCATCACCACGGCGCGCGCCTGCGGCACGTCGTTGGACAACGCCATCATCATCGCCAACAAGATCGCCGCTGGGCAGATCCAGGCCGGTATCGCCGGCGGTTCGGACACCACTAGCGATGTGCCGATCGTGTTCAGTCCGCGTTTGCGCAAGCGTCTGCTGGCTATCAATCGCGCCAAGACGCCGATGGAAAAACTGAAAACCGCCACGCGCGGGTTTTCCTTCAGCGAATTGAAGCCTGCGTTTCCGGGTGTGGCTGAGCCGCGCACGGGCATGTCGATGGGCGATCACTGCGAAAAGATGGCCAAGGAGTGGCATGTCGGCCGCGAGGATCAGGATCGCATTGCGCTGGAAAGCCACCGTAAGCTTGCCGCTGCCTATGAAGCGGGTTTCTTCGAAGATTTGGTGGTGCCGTTTCGCGGCTTGAAGCGCGATGGTTTCCTGCGCCCCGACAGCACGATGGAAAAGCTCGCCACGCTCAAGCCGGCGTTCGATAAGACCTCCGGCCATGGCACACTCACAGCGGGTAATTCCACCGGCTTGTCCGATGGTGCCGCCGCTGTGTTGCTGGCGAGCGAGGCGTGGGCGGCCCAACGCGGTTTGAAAATCCAGGCGTACGTGCGCGATGCAGAAGTCGCCGCCGTAGACTTTGTGCACGGCGAGGGTCTGTTGATGGCGCCCACCATTGCGGTGCCGCGCATGCTCGCCCGTCATGGCCTCACGCTGCAGGATTTCGATTTCTATGAAATCCACGAAGCCTTCGCCGCGCAGGTGTTGTGCACGCTGCGCGCGTGGGAGTCGGCCGATTACTGCAAGAACCGGCTTGGCCTCGATGCACCATTCGGTTCGATCGACCCTGCCAAGCTAAATGTGCACGGCTCCAGTTTGGCCGCGGGTCATCCGTTTGCGGCAACCGGCGCGCGCATCATCGCCACGCTGGCGAAATTGCTGGAGCAGAGAGGCTCGGGCCGAGGTTTGATTTCCATCTGTACCGCTGGCGGTATGGGTGTGACCGCGATTCTCGAACGCCCTTAAACCTTTTTCAGAGAACGCCTTGCCAACCGGCGCCGAATGCGGTGATCAAACGCGTGTAGAGCAGCTTGGGCGAGATGGCGACATCGGGAAAATCGCCCACCGACGTGTAGCAACGGCTGAAGTCCGGATCGGTCGGACGTAACGGCCCGCAACCGGGTTTGATCTCGTAGCTGGTGGCGTAGCGGAATGGCCAGATATCGAACAGCGGAAGCTGCGCGGAGACATCGGCGATAGCCCGACTGATATCGCCAAGAATGGGAATGGTGGGTTTGCGTTCCGCGATGACCCACGCATTTTGCGGCGACGTGGCTTCAAGAATCGATGCGCGCAGCTGGGTGGCGAAGCGCTGGTCGTAAATGATCACACCCTCTTCGGTGTTGTAGTGATCCGAGCGCGGATCGAAATTGTGCGATCCGACCATGGCCAGGCTGTCGTCCACGACCAGCGATTTGGCATGCAGCCCGAAGCGGCGTCCCGCACTGCGCAGTGGAGCCGGACGGTTGCGGCGGCCATTGCTGCCGAACAGGCCTGGTCGACGGTCAGTGCCCGGAAATCGCTTGCGCCGCGCGGCGCCCGATAAACCAGGGGTGGGCGGCATTTCATCGTCTTCTTCTTCATCATCGACATTGGCCTGCAGGTACGCGTCCGCGGCCAGTTCGGCATGCGGCTTCATTTCGTAGATGTCGAAACCGTACTGCGTGATATAGCTCTTGCGATGTTTGTAGGACACCGCATAAACCGCGAAGGCATCCGTGGATGCCAGCGAATTGGTCGACACGATGATCTGCGGCGGCGATGCTTCCCTGTGCAGGTTTTTGAAGATATTCCGCGCGCGGCGGCTCATCACCAGATACGGCGTTTGCAGCACCACCTCGTGTTGCGCGCCGCTGACCAGATGCATCAGATGCGTGGTGAATTCGTGCGCGTCGCGCTTCAGCGGTTGCTCGGTCTTCGCAGGCCGATCGCTGAAAAATTCAACCTTGCTGGTGTGCAGGCTGGTATCGACCAGATGCTGGGCAAGCCATTCGGGATCTTCGGCTTCGTCTTGCGCGTCGGCCACGCGGCCGGGGTAGGCATAGTGTGGTGCCGGCCACGATGGCGGTGAGGGATCGTTACGGATCAGTCGGTTCACGTCGCGCAAATGGGTGAGCGGCACCGATCGCCGGTGGTTCCAGAACAGATTGAAACTATCGGCCATTTCGCGTGCGGCGGGGCCACCGACCATCACGTCGCGGTCGAGATAATTGAAATCGCTGTCCCAGTTGAAATAGCGATCCTGATAATTGCGCCCACCAGTGATGCCGATGCTGTTATCCACCAGCAGTAGCTTGTTGTGCATGCGCTGGTTGAATTTCAGGAAGCAGCACAGGACGCCTGCCGCAAATTCCAGCGGAGGCGTGTGTGCGTTCTGGAAGGTGGGGTTGTACAGGCGTATCTGGAAATTCGGGCTGACGCGTGCAAGCCGCTCCAGCAAGGCGGGGTCTCCGAACGAGAACAGCTGGTCGGCAAGAATGCGCACATGGATGCCGCGTCGGGCGGCGGCGATCAGTTCGTTGAGAACGAACTGGCCCGTGTCGTCTTCATCCCAGATGTAGGTCTGCACGTCGATCGATTGCCGTGCGGCACGGATCAGGTTGATGCGCGCAACCAGCGCGGCTTCGCTGTCGTCGAGCAAGGTGACGACATGCTCCGGCTCAGCGGGGGTGGAGTCGGCAAGTGCCTGGGATGCCGCATCGAGCAATGGCGAGGGTGTCGCGCAGTGATCGGCGCGGTCGCAAGTGGTTTGATGGTCGACACTGGCCAGGACGATGGCGTCGGCTTGTCGGATATGCGCGCGACTGAGCGTACAGCCCTGCAGCAGGGATGCCAGCAAAACAGAGGCAAGTAGACCGCAGCGCAGATGCATGCCGCGCATGATAGCGGCCGGTTAGCGACTTTCGGGTTGCAGGGTGATGCTGAGATTCAGGTCGACGCTATCCGATAGCGCCAAACGATCGCTGTTCATGCCGAAAGTGCTGCGATGCACACGGCCGGTGAGCAGAATTTGGCATGGCGCCGCCACCGGGCTTTCACAGTGCGAGGGCTGCACCGTGAACTGGATCGGCGCGGTGACCCCGCGCAAGGTGAGGTAGCCGGTGAGGGTGCCGCCCTGGTCCAGCTGGGCCTGCGCAATCGGGTCGGATACGAAGTGGATAACAGGATGATGCCCGGCGTCGAAAAAAGAGCGCGCGAGCACCCATTCGCGCAAGTGAGTCGAGGACATGGTCACGCTATTGACCGCGATGGTGGCGTCGACAACCCAGCTATCGGGGCGCGGGCCGGGGACGACATCGCCGATGACCTGGGTGAAGTGGCCGTCGACGCTTTCGAGCCAAAGTACGCGAACCTGAAACGTCGCCTGCGATGTTGCCGGATCGATACGGTAATCGGTTTCGATGGCGCCCGCGTACGCCGGTAACAAAAGCAGTAGAGAGAGTGCGATTCGCCTCACGGCGACCAGAACGCATCCAGTCGTGCGCTGCCCGGTTCCAGCGGGCCATCAAGATGAAGCACGGCCAATCCGGCCGGCGGCATGCCACGAAATTCGTCGGAACGGCCTTCCACCAACAAGGCCACCAACCGTTCAATGCCCGGGTTATGACCCACCAGCATCAGCGTGTTTACGTCTGCGTGCTGGTCGAGCAAGGCCAGCAGTTCGCCGGGTGTTGCGTTGTAGATCTCGGGCGACATCTGCATCGCCGGTGCACCATCGACCGTGGAGAGGGCCAGATGGGCCGTAGCAACGGTGCGCTCGGACGGTGAGCAGAGCACGCGCTCGGGGCGCACGCCATGCGCCTTGAGCCAGGTGCCTGCGGCGCGGGCTTCTTGTTCGCCGCGGCCGCTAAGTCGCCGGATGGCGTCGTCACCGCCGGGCGATGCGGGCTGGGCTTCGGCGTGACGCAGCAAAATTAGTTCGTGCATACAGATTCCTTAGTGCTGGCGCTTGATCCAGCGAAGCAGCGGCGTCCAATCCTGCTGATGCCCACGCACCTGCTCGGATCCATAATCGAAGATGCCCTTGCCCAGCGAGGTCAGCAAAACGTAGGCCTGGGTGTCGCGTAACTCCGCGACAACTGGAAAAGGGGCCTGTTCGGCCAGCTGCGCCATGGCGTCCTGGCTGGCGTGGGTCCATGGCTTGAGTCGGTTGCCGACCAGCGCCACCGGCAATTTGCCGCGCTTGATCCGGCTGATGCTGCGCAAATGCTGCAGAAAACCGAGGGTGGCGTGCAGGTCGAAAGATGAAGGCAGTACCGGCACGATCAGCGCGTTGGCGTGTTCGATGTACGGTTCGAGTTCGCGCTCGTGCGAGCCGGCTGGCGTGTCAATCAGGACGCGCTCGGTGTCTTCGGGCAGCTTGTCCAATGCCTTGCGGCCGCCTTCCAGCGCCAGCACGCCGGGGACATTGTCCGGGCGCAGACTGGCCCAGCGATAGCTGGAGCCTTGTGGATCGCTATCGACGATCGCGGTGCGCTTGCCTTCCTGCGCCCAATTTGAAGCCAGCTGGGTGACCAGCGTGCTTTTGCCGCAACCGCCCTTGCTGCTTGCTACCAGCACCGTAAGCATCGGTTACCCCTAATGGCGTGAGGTCGACCCAAGGGTAGCGGGGGAACAGGGAACAATGGAACAGGGATATGTCATTCCTGTTCCGTTAGTCCTCAATTTGTAGTCCTCAATTTGCCTTCTGAGGTTGCCAGTCGGCCGGTGCTTCGGTGGGGATGCCATCATCACGCAACGCCGCCAGCACCAAGCTCATCTGCGTGCCGCCCGTGCGTGCCAGCGCCAGCAGGTGTTGCGACTTGGCCCTGTCGTTCTGTGCGCGCAAGGACAGTTCGGCGAAGTTTTGTACTTGCCAGATCAGGCTGCGTCGAGCGGCCTGGGCGTCTTGCTGCTGGGCCGGATCGGGGCTGAGCACTTCGCGCAGATGCAGGCCCAGCGAGCGGGCCAGCGGGCTGGAGCCCCATTCCAGCAACTTGGCCAGTTTCAGGCAGTCGTCCTTGATCGAGGCGTCGTCGGACGCCTGTTTCTCGCAAAAGGTGGCCGTATCGCGCAGCGCCGGCTGCGGCATGCCAGCGGCGGCGCCGAACACGATAAACGCCTGCACGCCGCTGGCGCCGGCGGCCGAATTCGGGTCGACGGTGGCGTTGGGCGGCGGCAGGGTGCTGACCGTGCCGGCCAGTGCTTTCAGGCCGATACCGCCGTAATCGTCGTACAGCTTGGCGTTGGCGGCGTTGGCCAGGTCCTGACGCGCGTCCTGCTTCTTCATGGTGTTGACGTCCTGGCTCAGCTTGACCAGCCAGACCGCCGCGTTGTCCGGCGCCTGTTGCACCAGTTGCGCCAGGGCGTCGGTGTTGGGGCAGGCCTGCGCCTTGGCGTCGCAATCGGCCAGGCGTGCCCAGTTCTCGGCGGGACCCACGTCGTCCGCATGCGCGGCGCGCTCGATCAGAGCGTGGAAGGTGCTGGTTTTCGGCTGGGTGGGTAACGGCCGGGCGAGCAGGGCGGCGGCCAGCAGGCGTTCGGCATCGGCGCTGGGCGCCAGCACGCTGACCAGGTCGCCTTGGAAGGCAAGCAGGGCCTTGTTGCGGGCGGCGGCCGCTTTCGTATCGGCAGGCGTGGCCGTTTGCGGATGCGCAGAGACGGTAGCCGACGCGGCGAGTGCGCAGGCCAGGGTAAGGGCAAGGGGACGCCATCCGCGCATCGAGAGTGCTCCGTCGTTCATAAAAGGACGCCAGCATAGCGGGCCGCCATTGAGGGAGTTCTGAACAGCGGCCCACCTGACCACTTGGCGCACGTTTTGCGCGCTCTTGCTAGCATGGCCGCTTACCATTGCGGTAACCGGGAGAATGCTGTGGAGTGGTTTTCGATGCTGGCCGAAGGGCATGCCCCGTATTTTGTCGGATGGGGCACGTTGGCCTTGATCAATGCCGGCCTCGCGCAGGGCAAGAACCGTAGTGGCCTTTGGTGGTTCTTGCTGTCGCTGCCGTTCGGTCCGTTCGTGACCTTGGTGCTGGTGCTGTTGCCCAAGGTACGCAGCCGGTTGTTCTAAGGCCTGCCTCACCGGCAGGCCCGTGATTCAAGCGCCCGGCGTTATTCGCCGAGTGCTTCGCGCATGAACTCAGGCATCGCCAGCGCGCCCTTGTGCACGTCGGCGTTGTAGTAGCGCGTGGGGAAATTCTTGCTGATCGCACCGCGCTCGCGGAAGCCGGCCAGGTCGCCGCCCTTGCGGGCCATCGTGCAGCTCCACCAACCGGTGGGATAGCACGGCTGCGGGAACGGCAGCGTGCGCACCGCGTTGAAGCCGGCCGTGCGCATGGCCGAGCGCATCGACTTGATCAGCTCCAGATGGGCCAGCGGCGATTCGCTCTGCTGCACTAGGATGCCGCCGTGACGCAGCGCCTTGTGGCAGCTGGCATAGAACGCGGCGTTGAACAGACCTTCGGCAGGGCCGACCGGGTCGGTCGAGTCGACGATGATCAGGTCCAGCGATTCCGGCTCGGCTTCGGCCATGAACTTGATGCCGTCGATGAACAGCAGCTCGGCGCGCGGGTCGTTGTTGGATTCGCACAACTCCGGGAAATACTGCTCGGCCAGGCGCGTGACGCGCTCGTCGATTTCCACCTGCACGGCGTGTTCCACTTCCTCGTGCTTGAGCACTTCACGCAGCGTGCCGCAATCGCCGCCGCCGATGATCACCACGCGCTTGGCGCGCGCATGGGTGAACAGCGCCGGGTGGGTCATCATCTCGTGATAGAGGAAATTGTCGCGGCTGGTGAGCATCACGCAGCCGTCGATCACCATCAGGTTGCCCCAGTCGGTGGTCTGGTAGATCTCGATGGTCTGGAACGGGGTTTTCTCGGCATGAAGCGGCTTCTCTACGCGGAAACCGATGGAGGAACCGGAAGCCTGGTGCGCTTCGGTGAACCAGCTGGGCTGCGACATGACGGGAAATCCTGCGGAACAAGGTTAAAGAACGGTAATTGTAGCGGTACTCGCCGCCGCCGTCCCGGCGCGGCTGACCTCAAATTGTCGCGGCTGCCTATTACAATAGGCGTTCGGGTTGCGGCCGAAGTATCGACTGCACCCGTCTAGCCCTTCCGGCCCCGCGGCGTGCGAGGCTTCCGGCCGGTGGGCTTAGCTTTCGTCAAGGCTCGCCGCTGCGACGATGTCGTCCCCGGATCAATCAAGCGATCCCACAAGGAGATACCGTCACATGGCGAATTCCTGGAGCACCGATACCGCTCGTCACACCTATGCCGTGCCCTACTGGGGCGATGGCTATGTCGACGTCAACGACGCCGGCGATATCGTGATGCGGCCGCATGGTGCAAACGGCCCGGCTTTTTCGCTGCCTGAGATCGTCGGTCGCGCACGCGCCGAGGGTTTGCGGCTGCCTTTGCTCGTGCGCTTTCCCGATATCTTGGCCGACCGGCTTGCGCGCTTGCAGGGCGCGTTCGCCAAGGCGATTGGCGAATGGAACTACGCGGGCGGCTATACGGCCGTCTATCCGATCAAGGTTAATCAGCAACGCGGCGTCGTCGCCGAGCTGGTTGCTGCCGGCGAGCACGGCTTTGGCCTGGAAGCCGGTTCCAAACCCGAATTGATGGCCGTGCTGGCGATGGCCCGCCCGGGCTCCATCGTGATCTGCAACGGCTACAAGGATCGCGAATACATCCGTCTGGCGTTGATCGGGCGCAAGCTGGGTCTGCGCATCCACATCGTGATCGAGAAACCCTCCGAGCTGGAGCATGTGATCGCCGAAGCGAAGGCGCTGGATGTCGAGCCGCTGCTCGGCGTGCGCGTGCGCCTGGCGTCGATCGGCGCGGGCAAGTGGCAGAACACCGGTGGCGACAAAGGCAAGTTCGGCCTGTCGCCGGCGCAAGTGCTGGATCTGGTCGCGCGCCTGGACAAGGTGGGCCTCAAGCACACGTTGAAGCTGCAGCATTTCCACATGGGCTCGCAGATTTCCAACGTGCGCGACATCGCCAACGGCATGCGCGAAGCTACGCGCTATTTCGTCGAGCTGACACGTCTGGGCGTGCCGTTGGAGATCGTCGACGTTGGCGGTGGCCTGGGTGTGGACTACGAAGGTTCGCGCTCACGCAGCCACAACTCGATCAACTACTCGCTGGAACAGTACGCCGCCACCATCGTGCAATCGCTGGCCGAGGCGGTGGAAACGGAAGGGCTGAAGGCGCCGCACATCATCACCGAAGCAGGCCGCGCGATGACCGCGCACCATGCAGTGATGGTAATCAACGTAAGCGAAGTCGAGTCCGTGCCGGCCGGCAGTCTGCCGCCGCCCGATAGCGATGAGCCCGCTGTGTTGCGCCATCTGCGTGAAGTGCACGACGAACTGGATGCACGCCCGCCGCTGGAGCTGTTCCACGAAGCGCAACATCACTTGCAGGAAGGGCAGACGCTGTACGCGCTCGGACAGTTGTCATTGGCCGATCGCGCGCGGCTCGACGAGTTGTACTACGCCATCGCCAATGCCGTGCGTTCGCGCCTGCTGCCGGCCGAGCGCGCGCATCGCCAGGCGTTGGATGACTTGGACGAAAAACTGGTCGACAAATACTTCGTCAACTTTTCCGTGTTCGAGTCGGTGCCGGACGTGTGGGCCATCGATCAGATCTTCCCGATTGCACCGATCGCACGCTTGAACGAACAGCCGACGCGTCGCGGCGTGCTGGTCGATCTCACCTGCGATTCGGACGGCCGTATCGATCACTATGTCGATGCGGATGGCGTAGACGTGAGCCTGCCGTTGCATGCGCTGAAGGATGGCGAGCTGTATTGCCTGGGTATTTTCATGGTCGGCGCCTATCAGGAAACGCTGGGCGATATCCACAATCTGTTCGGCGATACCGATGCGGTAAATGTCCGCGCTGACGGCGGCAACTATGTGTTTGCGCACAAGCGTCGCGGCGATACCACTGACCTGATGCTCGATTATGTGGGCTACGATCTGGAGGCACTGCGCCGCAGTTATCGCGATCGCATTGCCGCTGCCGGCATCGCTGGCGAGCAGGCGGAAGGTCTGTTTGTAACATTGAATGAAGGTTTGACCGGCTATACCTACCTCTCCGAGGGCGTGCGTTGATCTGACACGGCCCAGGGCGCCTCATGTTTCGAGGCGCCTTGCGTCGAAACAATATGCCGCTCGCGAAACATCCCTTTCCCCCATCCGAAGGAGTGGCACATGGCAAGTCTCGACGGCAAGGTTGCATTGATCACGGGCGCGGCAAGTGGCATCGGCAAAGCTATCGCCGAGCTGTATGCAAAAAATGGCGCAGCCGTAGCAATCGCCGATATCAATCAGCAGGCAGCCGATGCAGCAGCGGCGGAAATCAAGGCCGCTGGCGGTAAGGCGATCGGCATTGAGATGGACGTCACCAGCGAAGAGGCGGTGAACGCCGGTACCGATAAAGCCGTCGCTGCGTTCGGAAGCCTGGACATCCTGATTTCAAACGCCGGTGTGCAGATCATCAATCCGATCGACCAGTTCGCCTATGCCGATTGGAAGAAAATGCTGGCGATCCATCTCGACGGCGGCTTCCTTACCACCAAGGCCGCGCTCAAGCATATGTACAAGGACAACCGCGGCGGCACTGTGATCTACATGGGTTCGGTGCATTCGCATGAAGCGTCCAAGCTGAAGTCGGCCTACGTCACCGCCAAGCACGGCTTGCTGGGTCTGGCCCGCACGCTGGCCAAAGAAGGCGCAGCGCATAACGTGCGCTCGCATGTGATCTGCCCGGGCTTCGTGCGCACGCCACTGGTGGAGAAGCAGATTCCCGAGCAGGCCAAGGAACTGGGCATCAGCGAAGCGGACGTGATCAAGAACGTGATGCTCAAGGACACTGTGGATGGTGTGTTCACCACCGTGGAAGACATCGCGGAGACGGCGCTGTATCTGGCGGCTTTCCCGAGTGCGGCACTGACCGGGCAGAGCTTCGTGGTCAGCCACGGCTGGTACATGCAGTAAGGGCTCAGCCCCTCACCGTCCTGTGGCGCACGCACAACGTGCGCCACAGCGCGCCGCCTACAAGGAGAGCTTCATGAAGATCGCTGATGTGAAAGCCAACGCTTTCGCCATGCCGCTGACCAGCCCGGCGTTTCCGCGCGGGCCGTATCGTTTCGTCAATCGCGAATTCCTGGTCATCACCTATCGCACCGATATGGACGCGCTGCGCGCCATGGTGCCCGAGCCGCTCGAAGTGACCGAGCCGCTGGTGAAATACGAATTCATCCGCATGCCCGACTCCACCGGTTTCGGCGATTACACCGAATCGGGGCAGGTTATTCCCGTGAGTTTCCGTGGCGAACGCGGTGGCTATGTGCATGCGATGTATCTCAACGATCATCCGCCGATAGCCGGTGGCCGCGAGTTGTGGGGTTTTCCGAAGAAGCTGGCCACGCCGATCTTGGAAACCGAGATCGATACCCTGGTCGGCACGCTCGATTACGGCAAGGTGCGTGTGGCCAAGGCCACAATGGGTTTCAAGCATGCCGAAGCCGATCACGCCAAGATTCTCGCTGGCCTCGCCGCGCCCAGTTACCTGCTGAAGATCATTCCGCACGTAGACGGCACGCCGCGCATTTGCGAGCTGGTGCGTTACTACACCACGAACGTCACCCTGAAGGGCGCCTGGACCGGGCCTGCATCGTTGGAGCTGCATCCGCATGCGCTAGCGCCGGTGGCGGATTTGCCGGTGCTAAAGGTGGAATCGGCCTTGCACTACGTCACCGATCTCACGCTCGATCTGGGTACGGTGGTTTACGATTATCTTGCTCAATAGAGGTTACGCATGAGTGCGCAAAAGACGCCATCGTCCAAGGCCGGCGCGCATCATCCCGCGCAGGATGCTTACAAGGTTACCGCGCTGGTTTTGCAGGGCGGTGGCGCGCTCGGCGCGTATCAGGCCGGCGTTTATCAGGCGCTCGCCGAGTCGGGTTTGCATCCAAACTGGATCGCCGGCATTTCGATCGGTGCGTTGAATGCGGCGATCATCGCCGGCAATGCACCCGAACAGCGCGTCGAGCGGTTGACCGAATTCTGGGAAACCATCTGCAAGTCGGCGTTCTGGCCGAACCGCCCGGCGATGCCATGGATGGACAACATGACGTTGCCGCAGGTGTTTCGCGACGGCGTAAATACGTTGGCGGCCTGGCGCGCCATAACGGAAGGGCAGTCCGGTTTCTTCCAGCCGCGCATGCCGCCGCCGGTATTGCAGTGGCACGGCACGCCAGCCACAGCCAGCTGGTACGACACTACGCCGCTGCGGGAAACCTTGGAGCGTTTGGCCGATTTCGATCGCATCAACGATGCGCGAACGCTGCGTGTGTCGGTGGGCGCGGTGAATGTGCGCACCGGTAATTTCGCTTATTTCGACAATCGCCATGACAAGCTTCGCCCGGAGCATTTCATGGCATCGGGCGCATTGCCGCCGGGTTTTCCTGCGGTAGAGATCGACGGTGAGTACTACTGGGATGGCGGCATGGTTTCCAACACGCCGCTATACAAGGTGCTGACGGAACGGCCGCATCGCGACGCGCTGATTTTCCAGGTCGACCTGTGGAGCGCGTGCGGTGCGCTGCCGCGGGACATGGGCACCGTGGCGGAGCGCGCGAAAGATATCCAGTTCTCCAGCCGCACGCGATTGGTTACCGAGTACATGCACCAGAGCCGCGAGCAGCAACGCTTGTTGCACGATCTGATGGCGCTGGTGCCCGAAGCCAAGCGCAACGATCCGGCCTTCCGCCGCGCGGAGCGTCTATCGAACGGTGCGCTGACCAACCTCATCCACTTGATCTATCGCGACAAGCCCTATGAAGGGCATTACAAGGATTACGAATTCAGCGCCACCACGATGCACGAGCATTGGCAGAGTGGGCTGACCGATATGCGGCATACACTCACCCGTCCGCATTGGCTCGATCCACCCGACCCCGAAAACCCGTTCGTGACGCATGACGTGCATCGTGCGCTCAGCAACGATTGATCTCTCAAGGAATACGCATGACCCTCAAGGCAGCATTCATCGGTTTGGGCGCGATGGGCGCACCGATGGCCGGACATTTGAAGCAGCATGGATTGCTGCACGCAGTAGCCAATCGCACGCACGCCAAGGCTGAAAAGCTGGCGCACGATTTGCACGTTGCAGCGCCGGGCACCTTGGCCGAGCTCGCTGCGCAAAGCGATGTAATTGCGCTATGTGTCACCGCCGATGCAGATGTGCTCAATACGGTGGAGGCGCTGGCGCCGCATCTGCGCGCCGGGGCCATCGTGATCGATCATTCGACCGTGGCCCCCGACACGGCCAAACAGGCTGCTGCGCGCTTGGCGACTGTCGGTGCGCACTTCCTCGATGCGCCGGTTTCCGGCGGCGTAGAAGGGGCGAAGAACGGCAAGCTTTCGATCATGGTTGGCGGCGATGCAGCGGTGCTTGAGCGCGCACGTCCGGTGCTGGAGGCGTATGCCTTGCGCATCACGCATCTGGGCGATGTGGGTGCGGGGCAGGCGACCAAGGCCGTCAACCAAGTGCTGGTGGCGGGTATTGCGCAGGCGGTATGCGAAGGCCTGGCTTTGGGCGAGGCGCTTGGCCTCGATCCGGAACGTTTGATTCCCACGCTCGGTGCGGGCGCTGCGGGCAACTGGTTCCTGGAGAAGCGCGGCGCGACGATGTTGAAGGACGAGTTCAGCGTCGGCTTCAAGCTCGCCCTGTTGCACAAAGATCTGGGCATCGTGCGCGGCATTGCCGAGAAAGCCGGTACCTCGCGCGAGGTGATCGAACGCTCGCTGGTGGACTACGCCAAGCTGATGCAGCTGGGCCATGGTGATGACGATATTTCGGGCCTGATTCGTCTCAAGCGCAGGCACTGATATGCCGTCGCCGTTCCGCTAAAAAGCAAGGGCGCCATAGGCGCCCTTGTCGTATGCGATGTGCGTGGTTCGATTAGGTGCCTGCTTTCAACGCGATAGCGGGAATGCCGGCCGAACTCAGGCGCTGCTTGGCCGACTCCAGATCGGTGGCCGAATGGAACGGGCCAAGACGCACGCGATGATAGGTCTGGCCACCCACATTGACCGACTGCACGTTGGCGACAAAGCCTTGCAGCGCGAGTTTGGCTTTCAGCGTTTCCGCATCGGCAGCGTTCGGGAAGGCGCCTACCTGCAACAGGTAACCGGTTTGCGCAGGGCCAGCTGCCGGCGGCGGTGCGACTGCCGAAGGCGGTGCTGCGGTGATGTTCTGCGTCACGGCTGCCGGTGCATTCGGCGGCAGCTGAGGTGTTGCCGGAGCTGTGCTTTGCGCTTGCTGTTTCTGCTGCGCGGCGAGCTGTTGTTGCTGCTCAGCCTTGGCCTGCGCGCTGATTTCCGAATCCGGAATGCGTACTTCCTTCTCCGATAGCACCGAGTAGAAGTCGTACTGCGGCTTCTTCGGCGTGGTTGTGCCGGCGGCGGGCGTCATGCCTTCATCGCTACCCGGTTGCGCGGTGGCGTCGGGGTTGGGCTGTGGACCCTTGGTGGTCATCGGCACCAGCGAGTGGCGCATCAGCACGACCACCACCAGGGCGCCGATCAGGATGCCGACGAGAATGCCGGCCCAAGCTGGAAATCCGCCGCCGTTGTTGCGCACGGCCTGCCGGCCTTTGCCCTTGCGTGTTGCCATTTACATTTTCTCCGGGGCACTGAGTCCCAGCAAATCCAAACCGTTACGAATGACCTGGCGCGTGGCGACGGCAAGCGTGATACGCGCATTGCGCAGATCGGCGTCGTCCACAATCCACTTGTGCTCGTGATAGTAGCTGTGAAGCGCGCCGGCAAGTTCGCGCAAGTATTGCGCGATCAAGTGCGGCTCCAGACTGTTGGCGGCCGCGTCGACGACTTCAGGATAACGCGACAGCTCGGTGAGCAAAATCTGCTCGGGTTCGCTGTCCAGTCGCGTCATCTGAGTGAGACCGACTTGCATGTCGACGGGTGGCAGGCCGCGCTCAGCCAGTTCTTCCAGCACGCGGCAGACGCGCGCATGAGCGTACTGGATGTAATAGACCGGGTTGTCGTTGCTCTGCGAGCGGGCCAGGTCGATGTCGAACACCAGCTGCGAATCGGAGCGGCGCGCGATCAGGAAGTAGCGAGTGGCGTCGCGGCCGGCTTCGTCGATCAGGTCACGCAGGGTGAGGTAGCTGCCGGCGCGCTTGGAGATCTTCACCTCTTCGCCGCCGCGCATCACCGTGATCATCTGGTACAGCACGTAATGCGGCCAATCCTTCGGGATACCTAAGTCCAGCGCCTGCAGGCCGGCTTTCACGCGGGCCAGAGTGCCGTGGTGATCTGCGCCGAGCACCGTGACGGCGTTTCCGTAGCCGCGCTGCCACTTGCTCAGGTGATAGGCCACGTCGGGCACGAAATAGGTGTAGGTGCCGTCCGACTTGCGCATCACGCGGTCTTTGTCGTCACCGAAATCGGTGGTGCGCAGCCACAGCGCGCCACCTTCTTCATAGGTGTGACCGTGGGAGAGCAACTCGCTGACGGTTTCTTCCACCTTGCCGTCGGAATAGAGCGAGGACTCCAGGAAGTACACGTCGAAGTCGACGCCGAAGGCTTTCAGGTCCAGATCCTGCTCGTGGCGCAATGCGGCCACGGCGAAGCGGCGGATGGCGTCCAGATCTTCCGGATTCTTGGCGCCGGTGACGGTATGGCCGTCGGCTGTTACCGATTCGCCGGCGAGGTAAGCCTTGGCCACGTCGGCGATGTAGTCGCCGCGATAGCCATCTTCCGGCCAGCCCGCGTCGCCGGGCGCGATACCGCGCGCGCGCGCCTGCACGGAAATCGCCAGGTTCTGAATCTGCACGCCGGCATCGTTGTAGTAGAACTCGCGCCTGACATTCCAGCCGGTGGCATCGAACAGGCGGCTCAGGCAGTCGCCGAGCACGGCGTTGCGGCCATGGCCCACATGCAACGGGCCAGTCGGGTTGGCCGAGACGAATTCCACGCCCACCATTTTGCCGGCGCCGATCTTGCTGCGGCCGTATGCGTTGCCTTCGGCGAGGATACGGTCCACTTCGGCGTGATAGGCACCCGATGCCAGGAAAAAATTGATGAAGCCGGGGCCGGCGATTTCCACCTTGCCAATCAGGGTGTTGGCGGGCAGGGCGGCGACCAGCTTCTCGGCCAGGTCACGCGGCTTGGCGCGTGCCGGCTTGGCCAGCAGCATGGCAGCGTTGGTCGCGAAGTCGCCGTGTTCGCGGCTGCGCGCTCGCTCGATCACAAAATTGGGCACGTCGATGCCGTCCGGCAGGACGGCGTCGTTTTGAAGTGTCTGGATGGCCTGAAGGACGAGGTCGCGCAGTGCTTCTTTCACGGCAGGGGATCAATCTTGATGGAACCGCGCATCCTAACAGAGACCGTGCGGCGCACTGCTTTTCCCTTTCGTTCCGTCGCCTTGGCGGATTTGTGACCGAAGTCTGCTGCAGTGCGATGGGTCGAATCTGTGGATAAGTCTGTGGGAAAAGTGAAGTCCCCGCGAGCGGCGCTGTCAGAAAAACCGGCGGAAACCCCACTGTCATGCAATTAATCTTTATAGAACAATAATTTGCAAGACTAACTTGATGTGCTTTTCAGTAATATCGTGGTAAATGGCTTCACAGGCGCTGTGTGCATAAGTCTTGGGACCCAGTGATCCGAGGCACGCGCGTTGCATGTCATACACCAGTCATGCCGCGTTGCGACAATAGCTGCGTATCACCGGCGTCTCCCCCGTCGGATCGATACGGGACCGCCGCATCCTTAATACCCTCCCCTCATGCGGCCCCCGGCGCGAACCTAGCGGTCGCGCCGTTTTTTTTGGCCGAACGGCCCTAAAGCAGGCCGCGAGTGGCCATGGACACCGGATCGGCGTGACCGATCACCAGATGATCCAACACCCGCACACCCACCAACCGCAACGCCTGACCCAATTCGCGCGTGATGGCCTGATCGGCCTGGCTGGGTTCAGCTACGCCGCTGGGATGGTTGTGGGCAAAAATCACCGCGGCGGCGTTGTGGCGAAGGCAGGCGCGCACGACTTCGCGTGGATGGACGCTGGCGCCATCCAGGGTGCCGCGGAACAGCTCCTCGAATGCAAGCACGCGATGGCGATTATCAAGGTAGAGACAGGCGAACACCTCATAAGGAAGGTGGCGCAGGCGCGCTGAGGTAGTCGCCACTTTCGCGTGGGTTGCCCAGCGCGGGGCGTTCGGACAGCTCTTCGGCGAGACTTCGACGGGCCAGCTCCAACGCCGCCGCGATACGTGCACGTTTGGCCGGCCCCAACCCGATCGCACGGATGTCCTGGTCTGGCCGGCCAAGCAGGGCGTCGAGGCTGCCGGCACGTAGCAAGAGTTCCCGTCCCAGCGCGATGGCATCCTTGCCGGGCACGCCACTGCCCAGCAATACGGCGAGCAATTCGGCATCCGATAGGGCCGTGCTGCCGCGGGCCAGCAGTTTTTCGCGGGGTCGTTCGCCTTCCGGCCAGTGTCGAATACTCATGCGCCCAGCATCCATGGTGGGGATGCGATCGAGGCAGCAGTTGCCGTATATGAATCCGGTAAGCTAGCCGTCTATCCGTACGTCAGACCGCGCTTACACCATGAGCCTTACCGAACGCCGCATAGTGCTGGGAGTGACGGGTGGCATTGCCGCCTACAAATCCTGCGAGCTGGTTCGCCGACTGCGCGACCTTGGCGCGCATGTGCGCGTGGTGATGACCGAAAACGCGACACGTTTCGTAACGCCCACAACGTTTCAGGCATTGTCCGGCGAAGCGGTGCGGGTGAGCCTGTGGGACGAGTCGGCCGAAGCGGCTATGGGCCACATTGAACTGGCGCGTTGGGCCGAGCGGGTGCTAATCGCCCCGGCTACGGCCGATTTGATGGCTCGCCTCGCGCACGGCCACGCCAACGATCTGCTGACAACACTATGTTTGGCGACGGCGGCGCCGGTGTATGTGGCGCCCGCGATGAATCAGCGGATGTGGGCACACGCTGCCGTGCAGGCCAATCTGGCGACGTTGCGCTCGCGTGGCGTGCACATACTCGGCCCCGCTGCCGGCGACCAGGCCTGCGGCGATGTCGGTTCGGGCCGCATGCTGGAACCGCACGAACTGCGCGAGGCGATCGTGGCGTCGTTCGGCGATCGCGTCTTGCTAGGCAAGAAAGTCGTGGTCAGTGCTGGGCCCACCTATGAAGACATCGACCCGGTGCGCTTCATCGGCAACCGAAGCTCCGGCCGCATGGGTTTCGCCGTGGCCCAGGCCGCCGCGCAAGCGGGCGCGGCGGTGACGCTGGTCGCCGGACCGGTCAGCCTTGCGACACCGCCGGGTGTTGCCAAGCGCATTGATGTGCGCAGCGCCTCGCAGATGCATGCCGCCGTGACTGAAGCCGCCTCTGGCGCAGACATCTATATTGGTGCCGCTGCCGTGGGCGACTACCGGCCCAATACCGTGGCGGCGCATAAGCTCAAGAAGCAGACCGGCGCGGATCTCACCCTGCATCTGGCGGAGAACCCGGACATCCTGGCCAGCCTTTCGGCGCAGCGTCCGCATCCGTTCCTTGTTGGCTTCGCGGCGGAAACCCAGAACGTGGAGAGTTATGCGCGCGACAAACTGCAGCGCAAGGGATTGGACATGATTGCCGCCAACCAAGTGGGCGAGGGCATGGGCTTCGAAACCGCCGACAACGCGATCACCTTGTATTGGGCCGACGGCTCCGCCGAGTTGGCGCGCGCCGACAAGACCGTCCTCGCGCGCCAGCTGATCGAACGCATCGCCAGCCGCTACAAGGCGGTGCGGGGATGATCGATGTCGAACTGAAGATCCTCGACCCCCGCCTGGGCGACAGTATTCCGTTACCGCAGGCCGCTACATCAGGCAGCGCAGGCATGGACCTGCGCGCCGCCGTGCAAGAGCCGCTCACGTTGTCGCCCGGCGAAAGCGTGCTGGTGCCGAGCGGCATGGCCATCCATATCGGCGATCCGGGCTGGTGCGCACTCATCGTGCCGCGCTCGGGGCTGGGTCACAAACACGGGCTCGTGATGGGCAATCTGGTAGGGGTGATCGATGCGGATTACCAAGGCCCGTTGATGATCTCGTGCTGGAATCGTGGCTCGCAGCCGTACACCATCGGAGTAGGCGAACGCATAGCACAGCTCCTGCTCGTGCCGGTCGGACAGGCACGACTGCGGATAGTCGACGAATTCGTACCATCGCAAAGGGGCGATGGCGGGTTCGGATCCACGGGGAAACATTAGAAACTTGGGGAACGGGGCATGGCGATGAGCGGCGCACAAGCGCGTTTGCCGGGTGTACAGGTCCATAGGGGGCGACTGTTGATGCTGGCCGGCGGCACGCTGCTGCTGGCATTCGGTATTTTTTGCGCGTGGCAGACATGGTTGATCGCCGATCAAGGCTCCGCCGTCGAAGAGGTTCACGCGGCGCAAAATCAGGCGGTGCAGGCACTGGGGAAGGAAATCAGGGCAGAGCAAGACCAAGTGACGACGGCGATCGCCGGTACGGACACGAGCGCGTTGCCGGCAGATCCCGCACCTGCGCTGGCCGCGATCAAGCAGCGCTTGCCACAAGCCTTGAACGTGGAGCTCTACAGCGCCGCTCTGGATGAAGTCCTGCACGCCAACTATCGCAACTTCGGTTATGCCAAGGCGGCGCAATTGATGGCAGCGCCGGATATCCAAGGCGATCCGCCGGTGCAGTCGTTGCTAAAGAGTGTCGGCGATCGTCGCCTGACCATCGTGATGCCGCTGGGCACGCAGCAAAAGCCGGCGGCATGGGTGTGGGTCGAATTGCCGTTCGCGCCGGTCGCCCAAAGTTTCAATGCGCTTGCGGTGGGTAGCGGACGGCTCGAGTTGCATCAGAGCAGCGATCGCGGCGAAGACCTTCAGTTGATGACACATGGCGGCAACGCATCGATCGACAAGGAGCCTGTCGGTAAGCCGGTGCCAGGCAGCAGTTTCACGATCGTGGCGGTATTGCCCGGTGCTTACATCGTGTTGCCGCAATCGGTACCGCTGGCGGTGTTGCTGA
>CAJCJD010000169.1 GCA_903970555.1 Vulcanimicrobiota bacterium | reverse complement strand
AACAATCGACGGCTGCTCGGACCGATCGGCAATATCCCGCCGGCCGAGGCCGAAGCTGCTTATTATGAGCAACTCGCTGGGTCCACCATGGGGGTGTGACTCAAGCAAAAAAGCCTCCGGGAAACCCGGGGCGGTTCACTGCCCCATTTCGTCAAGGCCATGTGGATCGTCGATTTTCTCCGCATCGTGGAGAGATTCTTGCCTTGGGGTTCCTTATGGCAGAGGGCACGACCACACGACTGGTGGCGAACTTGCGATAGTCAATATCGCTGTATATATAACCTGTGCTGTATGTTTGAACAGTATGCCAGCGGGCAAAAATGGACCTCTTGGTCACGCTATACACAAACGAGTCAGTCGAACGCTCGAATGGCTGCGTCGGCATGTCGGTGACGCAGCCATTGGTCATGTGTCAAACGATGCGCAAAACCGCGCAAACCCTATCTCTGCGCCGTTTGTAGGCACTGAGAATCAAAACGCCTAAGTTTTCGATTCCACGGTGAGAGGCGCCAAGTCCGGTGGCCGAAAGTTCTCCAGCTACCATCCGAAGCATTCTTACCGTGCGGACGTCAGCACCTCGCACGACAGTCGGGGGTTCACGCTAGCGGTTATCGCCAAACGTTATGCTTCCGCCGATTCCACCGCCCGGCACCGCCGCCCTCTTTGTGATTTATGAACCGCTGTGTCATGTGATTCACAGACTCAACATGCTTTCATTGGAGTTCGGACTCTGTTCGATGCAGCAGCCAGCCAATTCGTTCGTAAAACTGATGCAAAGTTGCCCAATATACTTATGCAAAATATCATCCTCAAGGGGAGTTGCGTCTGCACACAGTAAATAGGCCAACGCTAACTGCCTCATGTGGCATCAACAAAGGCCAAATCTAACCTCACGCCGTCCCGGCACTTCGGACTTTGCCTTCCAAACCACTCATGATTGCTTCTTTTGACTGGTCCTCGATTCAGACAGGTGCAGCGCAAGCACTGCACGATTCGGTGATCGAGATAAGCGGTTGGATGACGCCGCTCGATCGATCGGCACTCAAGGTCGATTATTTCCTGCTGAGCGTCGACGAACCCTGTTGTGGCGGCTGTATCCAGGCGAATCCGCTGTCGTGTATCGAAGTGTTCGCTACACAGCCCTTTACAGTGACAGGGGACATGCTTCGTTTGCGTGGCCGCTTGCAGCCGCTGTTTGAAGACCCCGCGGGCTGGATTTACCGGTTGGTCGATGCATTTGATCTTCACCCTGCTTCCTCTCCTTCCCACCAATCCATTGGCCGGCGCGCGTTCCTTGCGTCGAGCGCCGCGCTCGGCCTCGCCGCCTGCGTACCTGGACGTTTCGCGGGGTATCGGGACGACGCCAGCGACGCGCCGCAGTGGCAGCCGTCGACCACGTCGCCCACCATCGACATGCATAGCCACGCCGGGCGTGTGATCGTGTCGCGGGACCCGTTGGTCGGCGCGAATCGCCCATTCGTGCCGCTGTCCGCACCCATGAGGGCCGGCGCAATGAATGTGATCTGCCTCGCGATAGTGACGGACACGACAGTGACTCACGTGTCCAGCGACCGCAAGCGTTTCGAAGCGTGGAGAACGCCGCAGCCCGGCGAGTTGTACGCGCTGGGAAAAACAGAATTCGCCCGAGCACACGCGCTTGTCGCCCGCGAAAAGATGCGGGTCGTGACGACCGCAGCGTCACTTCAGGCGCAGGCGTTCTCCGGACCATGCGCGATCATCGCCGCAGAGGGCGGCGATTTCCTGGAAGGAAATATAGACGCGCTCGATGAAGCTTTCACCCAGCATCAACTGCGCCATTTGCAGCTCACGCACTACCGCGTGAACGAGCTTGGCGACATTCAAACCGAGCCGCCCGTCCACGGTGGTCTCACGGATTTCGGTGCCGACGTTATCCGCCGATGCAACCGCCTGGGCATCGTGGTCGATGTCGCCCACGGCACATATGCGCTCGTCAAACGGGCTGCGTCCACATCGACCAAGCCGCTGGTCTTGTCCCATACGGCACTTTCCACGCATCCGGGCGCCCGCTCCCGCCTGATTTCGCCTGATCACGCGCGCGCGATTGCCGACACGGGCGGTGTGATCGGCGTTTGGCCAAGCTCCGGCACGTTCAGCGATATCCACGCGATGGCCGAAGGCGTCAAGCGCATGGCCGATGTCGTCGGAGTCGAACATGTGGGGCTCGGCTCGGATATGCTGGGATTCATATCGCCGCCGGTATTTCGCAGCTACGAGCAGTTGCCATCGCTTGCGAGCGCCCTGTTGTCTGCGGGCTTCACGCAAAACGATGTGACCCAGATACTGGGTGCGAATTATCTGCGCGTGTTCACGGAGTCGGTGGGCTAAAGCTCAATGAATCGCTTATCTGCTTACGGGAGTGACTATGGACGATGTTTTTACGCCGGCGGATGCAATGCGCGCCGATTATTTCTACGAATTTCATGAGGTCGGCAACACAGACCCTTCGACGCCTCTCGCCCAGGTTACAAAGCGGGTTCCCATACCGCACCTGGACACTGGCACGATCGTGGTATTGGGGGTAAATGGAGGCAGCGGACGATACATTGTCGAACGAGTGGAGCTGGACTTGTGGAGCGGCGACGACAGCTCGGTGTATTTCGAGGTGTACGTCACGCAGGGATAAGGTCAGGGACGCAAACAGCCAGGGCGCCAACGTCCCAGGCACATACTCAAGTTCATTGAGGCGCGCAAACGATAAACAGATCGGTGTCTGTTCGCTGCAAATTCCACCGGCGACGGTGACGTGTTCAGCTATCGTTCAGCCATGTGTTGGGACCATTCCACAGATACTAAGGACATCGCAGCATTGATTTGGCAGACTCACCGAACCCCGATAAGCGCGAAAAGATGCGGCACACTAATTGCCCTTGAAGCAGTGCAGCCATTGCATCATGCGTTTCATTCGCCAGACCCTTCTGATTGGATATCCATCTGGTTCGCGCAAGGGTGCAGCGCATCGCGTACAGCCAAACTTTCTTCGTGGGAATCAATTTTGGTTAGTGCAACATGGTTTCTGTAAATTCGGCTGCCGGT
>CAJCJD010000168.1 GCA_903970555.1 Vulcanimicrobiota bacterium | reverse complement strand
TCGCTGCGCGTGCTCGACGGCGCCGTGGTGGTGTTCGACGGCGTGGCCGGCGTGGAACCGCAGACCGAAACCAACTGGCGCCTGGCCGACCAGTACAACGTGCCGCGCGTGTGCTACGTCAACAAGATGGACCGCATCGGCGCCAACTTCGCGCATTGCGTGAAGGGCATCAAAGAGCGCCTGGGCGCCAACGCCCTGCTCTGCCAGGTGCCGCTGGGCAGCCACGACGAATTCGTCGGCATGGCCGACCTGGTCGCTGGCGTCGGCTACATCTGGAAGGGCCACGACAAGGACAGCCCGTGGGATACCGTCCCGCTCGCCGACATTGCCGGCAAGGTGAAGTTCGAATCCACCGCCGATAACGAATGGGTCGCCAACCTCGCCAAGCTGCGCGAAGAGACGATCGAAAAAGCGCTGGAAATGGACGACGAGGCATTCGAGAAACTGCTCAACGCCGGCGACGTCGAAACCTATCTCGCCAGCGGCGACTTCAGCATGGAACTGCTCAAGAAGTGCATCCGCAAGGGTTGCGTGCAGGGCAAGCTGGTGCCGGTGTTCTGCGGCTCCTCCTACCGCAACAAGGGCGTGCAGCAGCTGCTCGACGCCGTGGTCGACTA
The DNA here is from genome assembly GCA_903970555.1 of Vulcanimicrobiota bacterium. Lineage (GTDB taxonomy): Bacteria > Pseudomonadota > Gammaproteobacteria > Xanthomonadales > Rhodanobacteraceae > Dyella_B. Next base: position 31,865 of record CAJCJD010000168.1, on the reverse strand, counting down.
CATGCCGTACCCGGGCGAGAACGGCGGCATCGCCATGGTGGACGAAGACGGCCATGTCATCGGCGAGCAGGGCGTGATCGACGACGCACCGGCGCGCGCGCTTGCGTTCAAGGTGATCAACGACCAGTTCGGCACCCTCACCTTCTGCCGCATCTATTCGGGCGTGATCAAGAAGGGCGACACGCTGCAGAACGTCACGCGCGGCAAGAAAGAGCGCGTGGGCCGTATCGTGGAAGTGCAGGCCAACGCCACCAAGGATATCGAAGAAGTGCGCGCCGGCGACATCTGCGCGTTCGTGTCGATGAAGGAAACGGAAACCGGTGACTCGCTGTCCGATCCGGCGCATCCGGCCCTGCTGGAGCGCATGCGCTTCCCCGACCCGGTGATCAGCGTGGCCGTGGAACCGAAGAGCCGCAACGACATCGACAAGCTCTCCACCGCGCTCTACAAGATGGTGAAGGCCGACCCGTCGCTGCGCATGGAAGTCGATAAGGAAACCGGACAGACCGTGCTCAAGGGCATGGGCGAACTGCATCTGGAAATCACCATCGACCGTATGCGCACCGAGCTGGGCGTGGACGCGACCATGGGCAAGCCCAAGGTCAGCTTCCGCGAAGCCTTCGGCCAAGCCGTCGAGCACACTTACACGCATAAGAAGCAGTCCGGTGGTTCGGGTCAGTTCGCCGAAGTGAAGATCATCTTCGAGCCGGGCGAACCCGGTACGGGCGTGGTGTTCTCCGACGAAATCGTCGGCGGTCGCGTGCCGCGCGAATACATCCCGGCGGTGGAACATGCGATCACGGTGGAATCGCGCCAGGGTCAGGTCGCCGGCTACGAAGTGCTGGATTTCAAAGCACGCCTTGTCGACGGTAAGTACCATGACGTGGACTCCTCGGCGCTCGCCTTCGAAATCGCCGGACGCGCCTGCTTCCGCGAAGCACAGCGCATGTCCAAGCCCAAGCTGCTCGAGCCGGTGATGAAGCTCGAAGTCGTGACCGAAGCCGACTACCTCGGCGACGTGATCGGCGACATCAACCGTCGTCGCGGTTCGATCAGCGACCAGGGCCAGAAGGGCACCAACGCTTTCGTGCAGGGCTTCGTGCCGCTGGCTGAAATGTTTGGCTACATCAACTTCCTGCGTTCGGCCACCAGCGGCCGCGGCAACTTCACGATGGAATTCGACCATTACGAAGAAGTGCCGGCAAGCATGGTTGCCAAGTTGATGGAGAAGGAAGCGAAGTAATTCTTCGCTCCAACTCAGAAAAAAAAGCCCAGGGCGCAATCCCTGGGCTTTTTTTGTAGATGAATCGACCCGTTTGCATCGACAGCAAGTGATACTTTAGTATCACTCACATGCGCACCGAATTAGTCACCACGCTCAAGCGTCAGGCCACCGAGCTGCTGGCCGAACTGGAGCGCAATCGTGAGCCAATCCTGATCACGCAGCATGGCTTACCTAGCGCCTATCTCGTTGACGTCAAATCGTTCGACGACATGCAACAACGCATGCGGCTGCTGGAAGGTATCGCACGCGGCGAGCGCGCCCTGGACGAGGGGCGCACGCTTTCACACGAACAGGCAAGGACTCGCCTGAGCCGATGGCTGAAATAACCTGGACCGAACCGGCGCTCAGTGAATTAGACGAGATTGCCGATTACATCGCACTGGACAATCCCCACGCAGCTCGTGAACTCGTCCAACGCGTTTTCGCTCATGTGGCGCAGCTTGCGGACCATCCAGAGAGCGGACCCCGACCACCGGAGTTGAGAGGCTCACGCTATCGACAGGTCGTGGAACCACCCTGCAGGATCTTTTACCGCATTGATCATGACGCCGTGATCATCCTCTACGTCATACGCAGCGAACGACGTTTACGGCGAAGTCGCCTGCCCGACCAGTGTTGACTGCCCTTCCAAAGAAGCCCAGATCACTTACAAACGACTGGGACAACGCTCTCGGGTATCATAGTCGGCTAGCGCCATTTATCTGCCCTCCTTATGTCCACCCACCTCGAAGAAACCCACCGCCGCCGCACCTTCGCCATCGTCAGCCATCCTGACGCGGGCAAGACCACGTTGACCGAAAAGCTGCTGCTGTTCGGCGGTGCGATCCAGATGGCCGGCTCGGTGAAGGGTCGCAAGGCCGCGCGGCATGCCACCTCGGACTGGATGGCGCTGGAAAAGGAGCGCGGCATTTCGGTCACCTCGTCGGTGATGCAGTTTCCGTACGAGGGCAAGATCGTCAATCTGCTCGACACGCCCGGCCACGCAGACTTCTCCGAAGACACCTACCGCGTGCTCACCGCGGTGGACTCGGCACTGATGGTGATCGACTGCGCCAAGGGTGTGGAAGAACGCACCATCAAGCTGATGGAAGTGTGCCGTCTGCGCGACACGCCCATCATGACCTTCATCAACAAGCTCGACCGCGAGGGCCGTTCGCCGATCGAGCTGTTGGACGAGGTGGAATCGGTGCTCGGCATCGCATGTGCGCCACTGACCTGGCCCATCGGCATGGGCAAGCGCCTGAAAGGTGTGTATCACCTGCTGCTCGACGAAGTGCACGTGTTTGAGCCGGGCAAGAATTTCACGCGGCAAGATTCCACCATTTTCAAGGGGCTCGATGCGCCAGGGTTGGAAGCGGCGATTGGCACGGAGGCGCTGAACGAATTGCGCGAAGAGCTGGAACTCGTGCAAGGCGCTTCGCATCCGTTCGATGTCGATCAATACCTTGCTGGCAAACTCACTCCGGTGTTCTTCGGCTCGGCCGTGAATAACTTCGGCGTGCAGCTGCTACTGGATTTCTTCATCGAGCACGCTCCCGCACCACGTCCACGCAGCACGCTGAGCCGTGAAGTAAAACCGGAAGAAGAGAAACTCACCGGCTTCGTGTTCAAGATCCAGGCGAATATGGATCCAGCGCACCGCGATCGCGTCGCGTTCATGCGCGTGTGCTCCGGCACCTATACCGCCGGCATGAAGATGATCCAGACGCGCACAAACAAAGACGTGCGCATCGCCAATGCGCTCACCTTCATGGCCAGCGATCGCGAGATTGTCGAAAGCGCCTATCCGGGCGATGTCATCGGCTTGCACAACCACGGCACGATCAGCATCGGCGATACGTTTACGGAAGGCGAAGCCATCAGCTTCACCGGCATCCCCAACTTCGCTCCTGAATTGTTCCGTCGCGCCCGCCTGCGCGATCCGCTGAAGATGAAGGCGCTGCAGAAAGGCCTTGCGCAGCTTTCCGAAGAGGGCGCCACGCAGTTCTTCCGCCCGTTGATGAGCAACGACCTGATCCTCGGCGCGGTCGGCGTGCTGCAGTTCGACGTGGTTGCCTACCGCCTGAAAGACGAATACGGCGTGGACGCAAGCTTCGAGCAAGTCGGCGTGGTGACCGCCCGTTGGGTGCATTGCGACGATGCAAAGAAGCTGGAAGAGTTCCGCGAGAAAAACATCATGAACCTGGGCATCGATGCGGCGGGGGAGCTCGTCTATCTCGCCCCGTCGCGCGTGAACCTGCAGCTGGCCCAGGAACGCTCCCCGGGCGTGCGTTTCTCCGCCACCCGCGAACACGCCACCTCGGTCGAGGTCTGAGCCGGCAGGATACCTAGCCGGCCGCGCTTTCACTTCTCTGTCACATCGCCGGCGGCTTCCGCGCCTGCCGGCATCTCGCTAATCTGGCCCTCTGACCGCCCCAGCCCTCGCCCGGACTTTTTCGAGCGACGGGGCGCCTCATCGCCACATCAGCGGGATTTCGCATGGCCAGTACCAGCGCAACGTCGACTCGAAGGAAATATTCGTGGCTGGCGAACCTGCCCATTCGCTACAAGATCATCCTGGCCATCGCCCTGCTGCTTGGCCTGTTCCTGGCCAATAGCCTGATCAACGTCGCCTCGCAGAACCGGCAGACCGAAACCCGGCACTGGGCCGATCACACCTATCAGGTCCTGTTGCAGATCGAAGCAATGCAACGCACCGCTCTATTGGGCCAACTCGGCCTGCGTGGCTACCTGCTTACCCACAATGCCACAGGGCTTGCACAGATCGACAGCAGCAACAAAGCGCTTGAGGAGCAACTCACACAGCTGCGCCAGTCCACCAGCGACAATCCAGTGCAACAGCTCCGTATCGACCGCATCGAAGCACTCACCTCGCAGTGGAATCGCGAACTGCAGAAGATGGTCATCGCACCGGAAGCAGCCCTCAAAAGCGCCGATGCGCAAACTGCTGCGCAAGATGCGGTGCGCATCCAGGCCGACTACCTCGCCCATCGCACGGTAAGGACCGAGGACTACACGGCGGTTCTCGATGACATGAGCGTCACGGAACGCCAACTGCTGGGCAAACGTACTCAAGACGTCGAAAATCTTTTGCGTGAAACGTTCTATGTAAATATCGCGAGCGCCTTGATTGGGCTGATCCTCGGCGTGTTGGTGATCTCACTCACGTCGCGGCTGGTCACGCGACCCATCCGCCGACTGACGGATTTGATGACGCGTCTGGCCGATCACGATCAGACCATCGAGATTCGCGGCATCGAACGTCGTGATGAAATTGGTGAAATTGCCAGTGCGTTGCACGTGTTCAAACAGATGGTCATCGAACTGGGGCAGCAGACGCTGCTGAAAAGCCAGGTCACGACAATCTCCGGCAGCCTTCAGGAAGCCACCAGTCATCGCGACTTCGCCGAACGTTTCACGTCGCAATTGGCGCCCTTGGTGCATGCGGGCGTTGCGCTGTTCTACGGCTACGACGAATCGCGCGAGCGGCTTGACTTGCTCGGCAGCTACGGCCTGCGGCTGCAAAACAGCCCCGATGCTTACATGCCCGGCGAAGGGCTCGTCGGTCAGTGCGCGGCGTCGCGCCAACCGATCACACTCGATGAGGTGCCCGACAATTATCTGCGCATCGATTCCGGTAGTGGTGCCGCGTTACCGCGCCACGTGAACATTCAACCCTTGCTGCTGCGCAACCAATTGATCGGCGTGCTGGAGTACGCCGGATTCACGCCATCTTCGCCATTGCATCAGCAGCTACTGAGCGAACTGCTGCCGATGGCGGCCTTGACGTTGGAAAACCTCAACCGCGCGGTGAATACCCAAGATCTGCTGGAACAGACGCGCGAGCAAGCCGATGAACTGCGTCTATCGAGCGTGACCATGCGCCAGCAGCAAGAAGCGCTGCGCAATGCCAACGATACGCTGCAAACCAAGACCATCGAACTGGAAGAACAATCCCAACGCCTGCTCGCTTCGGAAGAAGAGCTACGCGTGCAGGCGGACGAGCTGCAAGCATCCAACGAAGAGCTGCGACTCAAAACCGATACGCTTCGTCATCAAAAGCAGCAATTGGAAGGCTTGCAGCGCGAGACAGCGCAAAAAGCGGAGGAATTGGCGCGAGCCAGTCAGTACAAGAGCGAATTCCTCGCCAACATGTCGCACGAATTGCGCACACCGCTAAACAGCCTGCTAATTCTCTCGCGCAGCCTGGCGGAGAATCGCGAAGGTAACCTGGACGCCGAGCAGATTGAATCGGCACGCATCATTCACGATGCCGGTGCCAGCCTGTTGCGCCTGATCAACGACATTCTCGATCTATCCAAGATCGAAGCGGGAAAAATGGAGTTGTCGCTGGTCGACCACCCACTGCAAAACCTCGCTCGCAGCCTGCGCCGCAACTTCGACCATGTCGCGCGTGAAAAGAAACTCGATTACAGCGTGACTCTCGAGGAAGGGCTGCCGGTGACCATCCATACCGATCCGAATCGGTTGGAGCAGATCGTCAACAACTTGCTCGCCAATGCTTTTAAGTTCACGGTCAAAGGCGCGATCCACGTCCAGATCGGCCGTCCCGCCGCCGACTTGCCCCTACCCGAGGCGATCAACCACCAATCGCTATTGGCTATCAGCGTGAAAGACAGCGGCATCGGCATACCTGCCGATAAGTTGGAACGCATCTTCAACGCGTTCGAGCAGGCCGACAGCAGCACCAGCAGGCAGTTCGGCGGCACCGGACTGGGATTGAGCATTTCGCGGCGCATGGCGGCGTTACTCTGCGGCGACATCGTTCTGCGCAGTGAAGTGGGCCACGGCAGCGAATTCGTATTGCTATTGCCAGAACGCTGCACGGACAACTCCACAACCGTTGCAACATCCATCACTGCCAGCCATGTGTCGACGGCAAGGCCCCTGACGCGTGCGTTGCTGCCCGCCGAGGGTGTGACCGACGACCGCGAACGCATTGAGCCAGGCGACAGCGTCATCCTGATTGTGGAAGACGACCTTTCCTTCGCCCGCATCCTTGCCGACATCGTACGGCAGAAAGGGCATCGCATGTTGCACGCGATGGATGGCGAGAGCGGCCTGGAGCTGGCGCGACGTTACCATCCTGTCGGCGTGTTGCTCGATGTGATGTTGCCTGGCATGGATGGCTGGACGGTGATCGAGCGGCTCAAGGCCGATCCCGCGACACGCCACATCCCGGTGCATTTCCTTTCGGCCACCGAAGATGCTGGCCGCGGGCGCGAACTGGGCGCAGTGGGTTTCCTTACCAAACCCGTGACCCGCGAAGCGATCAACGACGCGTTCGAGCGCCTGCTTCACTTCGCCAAGGGACGCACGCGGCAGCTGCTGGTAGTCGATGACGACGCCAGCGCTCGCAGTGCGGTACGCACTTTGTTGAACCAGGATGATGTCGCGATCGAAGAGGCAAGTTCCGCCGAAGAAGCGCTCGAAAAAATCGCGAAAACGGGTTACGACTGCATCGTGCTTGACCTTGGGTTACCCGGCATGTCGGGGCTGGATCTGCTCGAGAAACTCGCCGACAGCGGCAGTATTCCACCCGTGGTGGTGTATTCCGGCCGCGAACTGAGCCGGGAGGAAAACCTGCGCATCCGGCAATACACCGACAGCATCGTGATCAAGGGTGCACGCTCGCCCGAACGTCTGTTGGACGAAGTAAGCCTGTTCCTGCACAGCATCCGCGATGCATCGCAATCGCGGAGCGCCACGTCAGTTGCCAGTCACGACGGGCTGCACGGCCGTCACGTGCTGTTGGTGGATGACGACATGCGCAATCTATTCGCGCTATCCAAGGTACTGCGCGGTTGGGGCGTGCAGGTGAGCATGGCGCAAGACGGCCACAAGGCCCTGCAGATGCTCGCCGAGAATCAGCAGGTGGAACTGGTGCTGATGGATATCATGATGCCCGGCATGGACGGCTACGAAGCCACGCGCGCTATCCGTGCCCAACCATCGCTCGCCCGTTTGCCGATCATCGCACTTACCGCCAAGGCCATGCGCGGCGATCGCGAACAATGCCTGGAAGCAGGCGCCAACGATTACCTGGCCAAGCCGATCGACGTGGACAAGCTCGCCTCCATGATGCACGTGTGGTTACACGGCTAATGCACAGGATTGGACCGTGAATAACCCAGAGCTGGACAATATAGAGGTTGACCTGTTCGTGCAGGCGCTGCAGCGCCGCCACGGCTACGACTTCAGCCAGTACGCCCCGGCCTCGCTGAAACGCCGTGTGCAACTGCTGAGCGAACAACTGGAATGCAAGACCATCAGTGGCTTGATCGAGCGCGTCATCCACGAACCCAAATTGCTGCCGCGCTTACTGGATGGCCTCACCGTACCGGCCTCAGACATGTTCCGCGATCCGACGATGTTTCGCGCACTGCGTGAAACAGTGTTGCCCATGCTCGCGTCATATCCGCAGATCAACATCTGGCAAGCAGGCTGCGCGCATGGGCAGGAGGTGTATTCGCTGGCGATTCTGCTGGAGGAGGCCGGCCTCTACGAACGCTCACAGATTTTTGCCACCGACCTCAGTGAACGGGCTCTGGAACACGCGCAAGAAGGCATCTACCCGGCGCGTGAAGCGCAGCAGTGGTCGCGCAATTATCAGGCCTCCGGCGGTAGTCGCTCCCTGGCGGATTACTACAGTGCGCGCTACAACCTGCTCAAGCTCGATCAGCGCCTGCGCCGACACGTAACGTTCGCGCGGCACAATCTGGCCGCCGATGGTGTGTTTTGCGAAGCGCACCTGATCCTCTGCCGCAACGTTCTGATCTACTTTTCCAATCCGCTGCAGGAACGCGTGCTATCGCTGTTCAGCGACAGCCTCGTGCGCGGGGGCTTCCTTTGCATGGGCTTGCGCGAAAGCCTCGACTACGCCTCGTCGGCGAATGATTTTTCTGCCTTCGACGAATCGCAACGCATCTATCGCCTAGCCGCTCCGCAGGAGCGAAAATTCGGATGAAGACACCGGCAGCCATCGCAATAGGCTGTTCGGCGGGCGGCGTCGACGCGCTCAAAGCCGTGATCGGCGGCCTCGACTCACGGCTCGAACAAACCATCATCGCCTGCTGCCACAGCAGCTCCGACACCATCGATTTGCTATGCGAGGTACTCGGACGTACTTCGGCCCTTCCCGTTATCGAAGCGGCTGAACGCCATCCCGTACAACGAGGTGTCGTGCAGCTGGCGCCCACCGGCTACCATCTGCTGGTGGAAAGCGATCAGCATTTCGCGTTGTCGATCGATCCGCGGGTGAATTACGCGCGGCCATCCATCGACGTGCTATTCAGTTCGGCGGCGGAGGTTTGGCAACGCGCATTGATCGGCGTCATCCTGACTGGCGGCAACGCCGACGGCGCTATCGGCCTGCAACGCATTCGCGAACTCGGCGGCCTCGCCATAATCCAGTCGCCCGCTGGGGCCGAAGTTGCGACCATGCCCCAGGCCGCGCTGGACATCGCCGGCGCAGATTATTGCGTCGATCTTCTCGACATCGCACCTTTGCTCAATCGGCTGTGCCTAGCATGACTACTCCCTCCCCCAAGATCCTCGTCGTCGACGACACGCACGCCAATCTCGTGGCGATGCGTCACCTATTGGCCGATTGCGGCGCAGAGCTGGTCGAAGCCAGCAGTGGCAACGAAGCTCTATCACGATGCCTTGACCAACATTTCGCGCTGATCCTGCTGGACGTAAACATGCCCGATATGGATGGCTTCGAAGTCGCGGCCCTGCTTGGCGAAGCCGAGCAGTTGCGCGATACGCCGGTCATCTTCGTGACGGCGGCTTACGCGGACGACCTCTATCGTCTCAAGGGTTATCGCTCCGGCGCGGTCGATTACATCGCCAAGCCGATCAATGACGTGATCCTGCAATCGAAGGTCCGCGTGTTTCTCGAACTGCATGCCGCGCGCATGCAGCTGCAACAAACACTGGGCGAGCTCTCCGCGCGCAACGAGCAATTGCAGATCGAGATCGCCGAACGCCAACGCATCGAAGCCCAGGTGCGCCATCAGGCCACGCATGACATGCTGACCGGCCTGCCCAATCGCGTACTGTTCCACGATCGCCTGCGCACTGCCATGCAACGCGGCGTGCGGCACGATGGCAGCTTTGCGCTCGTGCTCATCGACATCGATGGCTTCAAGGCGGTGAACGATACCTATGGCCATCCCGCAGGCGACGCATTGCTGCAAGCTATTTCGGGACGTTTAAACAATCATGTCCGCAACGAAGACACAGTTGCGCGCCTGGGCGGCGATGAATTCGCGCTGATCTTCGAGAACGTGAGCGACGTCGAGCCGCTCCTGCAACGCTGCCAGCATCTATGCGACATGCTTGCCCAGCCGTATCCGCTACATGGCCAGCGCGGTGATTTTATCGCGCATGTAAGCGCCAGCATCGGCGTGGCACTCTGGCACGAAAAACTCGATTCCGATGAAATACTGATTCAAGCCGCCGATCGCGCCCTGTACAAGGCCAAGGAAAACGGCAAGAACGGATGCGTGTTGTCTTCGCATTGAGCGGGCGGCGCGTCGCTGGTATCGCCAGCGTCACTAATCAGTGCGATGCACCGGCGAATAAATTGCCGATGCTTTCCGTTTACGCTTTGCGCGGCGAAATCCACATGGTGATACGGGCGCGGAAAACCGTCGCGCCAGCAGAATCGGTGACCTGCACAAGCACGCGCCATTCCTGGCCGGCTGCTGCACCGGCAGCTAACGGAGCTTCCGGCATCGCAACCGCACGCATCATGCCAACCGCCTTGCTCAAGTATTCGACGGTCATGCCTTTGGGAATCCAGCGCATGCCTGGAGGCATCGTCGCTTCAGCCATCACGCCCCCGCTCAACTCGGCGAGATTGCATAACGCAATCGCATGTACCGTGCCGATATGGTTGTGAACGCGTCGGCGATCGCGCATGCGCACTTCGCACCGGCCCGATTCCAGCGCAACGAAGCGTGGGGCGATGGTTGAGAAATAAGGTGCCCGAAAGCAGATCGCACGCGAGAACATCCAATGGCCGCCTGGCCAGCGCGTCATGCGTCGATACAGCGATAAGAGCGAGTTACTCACATCTCCCCCATGACGGCGGCCTTGGCCGCCGTCTGACAGTGGCGCAGGAATCAAGCCGCGTCGGCGAGCTTTTTTGGATCGTTGCGTGTGATGGCAGAGCGCAGCTCGGCGGGATCGAAATCGTCCACCGAGATGAACTCGAACACGCCTTCACGCACGCGCTTGAGCAACGCAGCCTCGCTGGGATCGATCACACCCGCCTTCACCGCCTCGTCCAACTGTCCGAGGTAATCGTGCGAGGTGAATTGACCTGCCTTGAGCGCCTTGCCGAACTTGCGCTCGACCGGTTCTGCCGCGATCACATCCGGCAGCAGTTCGTTCATGCGGCCAACCGTGTTGTTGGCGGTCGGCGTGAGGTATGTCCATTCCAACAGACGATCGCGCGCTTCGCCAGGCGCCGTGATGATGGCGGCAACGCGACGACCCAGGCGATCGGACGGCGGCACTTCGCGGCGACCGAATGGGAACACCAACACGTGCAACAACCACGCTACCGGACGCACTGGGAAGTTGCGGATCGCGCCATCCAGCGCCATCTGCGTGCGCCACATACACTCGTGGAACGCCCAGGCGAGCAGCGGACGATCCGCTTCGGGACGACCGCTATCTTCGTAGCGTTTCAGCATCGCGCTGGCGATGTACAAGTAGCTCAACACATCGCCCAAACGCGCCGACAGCTTCTCCTTGAATTTCAGCTTGCCGCCTAGCACGCCCATGAACGTATCGGCACACAACGCCAACGCCGCGGAGTAGCGATTGAGCTTGCGGTAATAGCGATGCGTGTAAGCATCGCCGGCTGTTTCGCCGATGCGTGCGCCGGTGAGACCCAAGACGAAACTGCGCACGGCATTGGAGATGCCGAAGCCGAGATGGCCGAACAAGGCGCGATCGAAGGTCTTCAGGCGCTCGCTGTAATCGGGAATCGCCAGCGCCTGCATTTCTTTCAGCACGTAAGGATGGCAACGGATCGCACCCTGGCCGAAGATCATCAGGCTGCGCGTCATGATGTTGGCGCCTTCCACGGTGATCGCAATCGGCACGCCCTGCCACGCGCGGCCTGCGTAGTTTTTCGGGCCCAGCTGCACGGCTTTACCGCCGTGTACATCCATCGCATCGCCCGCAATCGCGCGACCCCATTCGGTGGCGTGATACTTGGCAATCGCCGACGGCACCGCCGGCTTCTCGCCACGGTCCACCGCTGCCGCCGTCGCACGCGACAGCGCAGCCGTGGCGTAGGTGAGACCGCCGATGCGTGCCAAGGCTTCTTCAACGCCCTCGAAGCGCGCAACCGCCAAACCGAACTGCTTGCGCATGCGCGCATAAGCGCCCGTCGATGCCACCGCCATGCGCACGCCGCCCGTCGCATTGGATGGCAGCGAAATGGCACGGCCCACCGAGAGACACTCGACCAGCATGCGCCAACCATGACCGGCCATATGCGGGCCACCGATCAGTGTCGACATCGGCACGAAGATATCTTTGCCGCGCACCGGACCGTTCTGGAACGGAATGTTGAGCGGGAAGTGACGACGACCGATTTCCAGGCCTGACGTGTTGCGCGGCAGGAGCGCCAGCGTGATGCCGAGGTCTTCCTTGTCGCCGAGCAGATGTTCCGGGTCGTACAAGCGGAACGCGAGTCCCACCACCGTGGCGATCGGTGCCAGTGTGATGTAGCGCTTGTCGAAGTTGAGCTTCATGCCGATGGTTTCGACACCGTCGACGACTTGCTTGCACACCGTGCCGTAATCGGGAATAGAGGTTGCATCGGAACCGGCATACGGACCGGTGAGCGCGAAGCAGGGAATTTCTTCACCCACGGCAAGGCGCGGCAGATAGAAATTCTTTTGTTCATCGCTGCCGTAATGCAGCAGCAGTTCCGCCGGCCCCAGCGAGTTGGGCACGGCCACCGTGGAGGCGACTGTCGCCGACATCGTCGCCAGCTTTTGCAGCACCGCCGAATGCGCCAGCGCCGAGAACTGCAGGCCGCCGTACTGCTTCGGAATGATCATGCCGAAGAATTTGTGCTTCTTGATGAAGTCCCACACTTCCGGCGGCAGGTCGGCCAGTTCGTGCGTGATCTGCCAGTCGTCGATCATGCCGCACAGCTGTTCCACCGGGCCATCGAGAAAGGCTTTTTCTTCGACGCTGAGTTCCGGCTTAGGCTGCTTCAGCAGTTCATGCCACGCGGGCTTGCCGGAAAACAGCTCGCCTTCGAAACCGACCGTGCCGGCTTCCAGTGCGGTCTGTTCGGTATCGGAAAGCTTCGGTGTCACCTTCGCAAAAATTTTCAGCAATGGCGCGCTGATCTGTTTGCGACGGAAGTTGATCATCAGCAAAGGCACGGCAATCGCCAGTTCGATGATCAGCAAAATCGCCATCGTCACCGGCGCATGCGCGAGCAGGCCAACCACCAGCGTGGCGACTATCGTGGTGATCGCCCAAGTGCGCAGGCTGCTGCGATGGTAAGCGCAGGCGCCCGTCGCGATGATCGCTGCGAGCAGGGTCAGTAATACGGACATCTCAACACCTCGTTGCAGGTTGCTTGACCGCCGCATCCGTGGCGGCGTCGGCGGATTCCAGGCTCGCGATGAAGCCTGCTATTTGGGTCGTGAATGCGTCGTTCGCATCCCCGGCCAACATGTGCGTTGCACCTGGCACTTCCGCATGACGCGCATGCGGCACCAGGGCGAGAAATTCATCGACGGTGCGATGCGAAACCACATCGCTGCGCTCGCCGGACAACAGCAGCACGGGCACCTCGACCTTGGCCGCCGCTTCCAACAAGCGTGGCTGATAGCGTTCGCTTTCGCTGATCAGACCGCCGGCAAGCAATGCCGGGTCCCAGTGCCAGCGCAATCGTCCATCCGCACCTTCGCGCAGGAGAGGGCGCAATTGTTGTTCGCTCTTGCGTTCGCGTCGTTGCGGCAAATAGGCAGCAATCTGCTCGGCCGCTTCGGCATAGCTGGCGAAACCATCGGGATGCGCTTGCATAAACGCCAGGATGCGTTCGACACCGGATGTCTCCCAGCGCGGCGTGATGTCCACCAGCACCAGCGCACGGAATGGCGAGGGCCGGATCTCGCCCGCCACCACCAGGCCGAGCAATCCACCCATCGACGCCCCGACCAGAATCGGAGGTTCCGGCTGGGCGAGGGCCAATCCGAGCAGATCGCCGGCAAACTGCTCCATGTGGTAATCGTCGCCCGCAATCCGGTCGCTTTCGCCATGGCCTCGGCTGTCGAAGGTGACGCAGCGGCATCCTCGCGCCGCCATCGTGGCCGCAGCAACATTCCAGGCCCCCCGGGTCTGGCCGAAACCATGCGCGAACAACAGCGTCGGCTGACCCGACGCGTTGCTCAGTTCGACGGCCAGGGACAAGCCGTCGGTCGTCGTGAATGAAGTTCGGATGGGTGGGATCGATTCCATACGCGTGAGTATGGAGTGGTCGCCCGGGTGCCGTCAACCCGCGCCAGCACCGGCGTTTTGCCCGCGACTGGGCTACCATACGGTTATGAATGTCCGCCAAAAACCCGAACGCACACGCCTTTCCGCCGAAGATTGGGAAGATGCCGCTCTGAGCCTGATCGCCGAACAAGGCGTAGGCGCTCTCGCCGTGGAGGCGCTGGCCCGCCAGCTGGGCGTCACCAAAGGCAGCTTTTACTGGCATTTCCGTACGCGCGAAGCACTACTTCTGGCCGCCCTGGAGCGCTGGGAGCAGTACGGCGAAAAGGAAATCATCAGTCAGATTGAAGCTATTCCCGATCCGCGCGAACGCCTGCCCGAACTGTTCCGCCGCGTCGCCCATGAACTGCAGCCCCACCGCGTCTATGCGGCGCTGCTGAAGGCATTGGACCACCCCTTGGTGGTGCCCGTGATGGCACGCGTCTCAAAACGGCGTACCGAATTTCTCCAGACCGCCTACAGCGAAGCCGGCATGGAGGCGGAGGAGGCCCTTAACCGCGCCCGCCTGACCTACGCCGCCTATGTCGGCTTTTTGCAACTGAATTTCACGTTGGGTCTGCCAAGGTTGAGTCATGAGGATTTCGATTCCTACATCGAACACATGATCGCAACCCTGATCCCCGCCTAAACCCTTCCCTCCGGGCCACGCGCCCGGCAAGCCCACTTCGACACCCGGACGCTGCAGCCTTTGCTGCGGGCGACCTTGCAATGCCAGTTTCCGTAACATACCGTCTTTGCTGTTCTTTATGGGTAGACCAAGGCGAGGGAGACATGGCAAGCAAGCTTGCTGCGCTTGAGCAATGGGTCCATGACGTGGCGGCTATGACCCGCCCCGCGACGATCCATTGGTGTAACGGTTCCGATACCGAATATCAGTCGCTGGTGCAGCAAATGCTGCAAACCGGAGATCTGGTCGAACTGAATCAGCAGACCCATCCGGGCTGCTATCTGCATCGCTCCAACCCGTCCGACGTGGCGCGCGTGGAGCACCTCACCTTCGTCTGCACGAAGGACGAGACCGATGCGGGCCCAAACAATCATTGGATGGCACCAGCCGACGCGCACGCCAAGATCGATGCCCTGTTCGATGGCTGCATGGAAGGGCGGACGATGTACGTCATCCCCTACTGCATGGGCCCGATCGATTCGCCGCTTTCGCGTTGCGGCGTGGAAATCACCGACAGCCCTTACGTGGTGATCAACATGCGCACGATGACGCGCATGGGCGCGGCGGCATTGGCGCGCATCGAGCGCGAGGGCAGCTTCGTGAAGGGGCTGCATTCCACCGGCGAGCTTGATCCCGATCGCCGCTTCATCATGCATTTCCCCGAGGAGCTCACGATCAAATCGTACGGCTCGGGCTACGGCGGCAACGCACTGCTCGGCAAGAAATGCCACGCGCTGCGCATCGCTAGCTATCAGGCGCGCACCGAGGGTTGGCTGGCCGAACACATGCTGATCGTCGGCATCGAAAATCCGCAAGGCCAGACGCACTACATCGCGGCCGCGTTCCCATCCGCCTGCGGCAAAACCAACCTGGCGATGTTGATTCCGCCGGATGGCTATCGCAAAGACGGCTGGCGCGTGTGGACCGTCGGCGACGACATCTGCTGGATGCGCCCGGGTGCAGATGGACGTCTATACGCCATCAATCCGGAAGCCGGCTTCTTCGGTGTGGCGCCCGGCACCAGCGACAGCAGCAACCCGAATGCGCTGGCCTCAATTGCACGCAACACCATCTTCACCAATGTCGGCGTCACGGCCGATAACCAGCCCTGGTGGGAAGGTCTGCCGGGAACGCCAGTCACCGATTGGCAAGGTCGCCCGTATGACCCGGCCAACGGTCCCGCTGCGCATCCGAATTCGCGCTTCACCGTCAGCGCGCAACAGTGCCCGACGTGGTCACCGAAGGCCGAGGACGCGCAAGGCGTGCCGATCAGCGCCATCGTGTTTGGCGGCCGTCGTCCGTCGCTGTTGCCGCTGGTGATGGAAGCGCAGGACTGGACGCACGGCGTGCTGATGGGCGCCGCCATGGGCTCGGAAACCACTGCTGCCGCCACCGGCGCAGTCGGCGTGCTGCGCCGTGATTCGATGGCCATGAAACCGTTCTGCGGCTATCACTACGGCGACTACTTCGCGCACTGGCTGTCGTTCGACAAGGCCGGTGCCAAGTTGCCAAAGATCTTCCACGTGAACTGGTTCCGCAAAGGCAAGGACGGCAAGTTCATGTGGCCGGGCTTCGGTGAAAACCTGCGCGTGCTGGAATGGATGATCGCTCGCGTCGAAGGCAAGGCACGCGGCGTCGAAACACCCATCGGCACCGTGCCCGCCCATGGTGAGCTCAAGCTCGATGGCCTGAACCTGCCGCGCGAAACGCTCGCCGAGCTGCTCCATATCGACAGCGCCGGCTGGCAGACAGAGCTGCATGCCATCGGCGAATACCTCGACAGCTTCGGCCCGCGCCTTCCGGCGGCACTGCGCCAGGAACAGCAACGTGTCGCCCAGGCCCTGGATACGCCACGCAAGGCAGCCAACGCCTAAATATAGGGGTTCACCGCCCGGCCCAGCGGCCGCGGCGGTGTAAACCTATCGCCCCGCAGCCGCATCCAAGCTGGCAAGATGATTGCTGCTTGCATCGCCAACGGAAGCGCCATGGCACCTGCACTCGCTGCGGGACACAACGATACGGATGACGTTCGCGCGGCCGCAGCAGGCGACCGTCAGGCCTTTCAACGCCTGTATCGCCTGCATGTGGGTCGCATCCATGGCGCCATGCTGCGCTTGGCCGGCTACGATCATGCGCGGGCCGAGGACCTGACGCAGGAAGCGTTTATCCGCGCCTGGCAGAAGCTGGACAGCTTCCGCGAGCAAAGCGCCTTCGGCACATGGCTGTACCGATTGGCGGTGAATGTGGCATTGATGGATATAAGGGCGCGGGGCGCCGATCCGGTCGGCTATGTCGACGAGGACAACGTTCCCGAGCATGGCGAGACACCGTTCTGCGCCGCCGAACGCGAGGAGTTGGAACGCGTGATCGGCCGGCTGCCGCCACGGGCTCGCGCAGTGTTCGTACTGCATGACGTGGAAGGTTGGCGCCACGAAGAGATCGCCAACGAACTAGAGATGGCAGTAGGGTCATCCAAGGCGCAACTGCATCGTGCACGCGGGTTGTTGCGCAAGGCTCTTGGAGAAGTGCGATGAACGAATTCGAATGGCTGCGCCAGACACGCGAACTGAATCAGCCGGTCGCTCCGCGGAACGATCTGTGGGCGCGCATCGATGCTGCGATCGATGAAACCGCCGCACCCGCCGAAGTTACGGCGCCCACTCCCATCAAGCGTGCGCGCCATCGTCAGGTTTGGGCATGGGCGGCAAGCTTCGCTGCGGTCGCCGTGCTGGCCGGTGGCGTCGTGTGGCGCATGCATGCCGTTTCGCCAAGCCCCCAATCCGCGCCAACAAAAATTGCGGATGTCACCAATGCACCATGGAAACCTAGCGACCCACGCCTGGCGGGCGCAGCGCTCGAATTAGGCGCGGCGCGCATGGAACTGCAACAGGCAATGCAGCAAGCTCCCGATTCACCGGCCCTGCAGCGCTTGCTGGAGCGGACGGATGCACAACAAGCGCACCTGCGCGAGCTAGAGAAACAAGCCGGCTAAGGCCACCAGGACATAATAACTATGAAAAACGCCCACTACCTGCCGCTGCTCTTGTGCCTGTCCTGGGGAGGGCAGGCACTTGCCGATACACCAATCGACCTCAGTCATCCCGCGGCGCCCACAGCGCACATCGACATCAGCAACATCACGGGCGAGGTCACCATCACCGCCTGGGACCGCAACGAAGTGCATGTCGGCGGCCAACTGGGCAACGGTGCCCAGCCGCTCACTATCGAAGGCAGCGACAACAATCTGTCGATCAAGGTACAAGCGCAAGGACAAAGCGGCTGGCTCAATTGGGGCGGCGACAAATCCATGTCAGCAACGACGTTGGACATCAGCGTCCCGCGCGGTGCCTCGCTGAAGGTCAACGTGGTAAGCGCACCGCTGAGTGTGGACGGAATCAACGGCGGCGACATCAATGTAAATTCGGTAAGCGCCCGGGTGCGCATCAATGCACAGACGCCCGTGCTCAATGTCGTCACGGTAAGCGGCAATCTCGCTTTCTCCGGTCAAGCCAAGCAAGCCAAGCTGCAAACGGTGAGCGGAGATATTCTCGCGCCGTCGCTCGGCAGCACGGTCGATCTGCAAACCGTTTCCGGTCACATCCAGGTCGGTGGCGGCCCGTGGCAGCAACTCAATCTCAGCACGGTTTCGGGTGATGTGCAGTTGACGGGCGGTCTTGCCTCCGGTGGCACCATGAGCATCGACAGCATGAGCGGCGATCTGCAGTTGCAGTTTCCTGCATCACTTTCCAGCAACGTTCACGCCAGCACATTCAGCGGTGATCTGCGCAGCGATTTCGGCACGCCCAAGCAGCCAGAACACGGTCCGGGAAGCACGCTCGATGCCGTGGCAGGCAGCGGCAACGGCAAGATCAGCATCGAAACATTCAGCGGCGATCTACGCATCCGCAAGCAAGATTGAGCATCGCGAACATAAAAAAAAGCCCCCGCCATGCGGGGGCTTTTTCTTTGAGGAATCAGATCAAAGATCCTGGTGATATTGCACGTAGGGCGTACGCGACTGATCCGGTTCGGGCGGGCCAGCCGGTGTGTTCGTCGCATTACCCGAAGACCAGAGATTCTGCGCACCGAAACTCAACGAACCCTGCCAAGGCAAATGCCACGTAACACCCAGATCTATGCTGTTCCAGCGACGATCCGCAGTAAAACTGCTCGGCATGCCCGGCTCCGGCTGCATGGTGCGGCCGACGATGCTGCCGGTGATCGGACCGTGATCAATGCCGAAGCTCAGCGCTTTCTGATCCAGCGTGCTCAGGCCCATCAGATTGCCAGGCAACAGCCGGATGCGTCCCACGCTGGCGCCGACCATCACGCCGCTGTCACCGGAGAGCGCAAGACGGCCGCGCGCATTGACCTGCGTGCTGCTATCGAAATCCGGCAATCCGTTCACACCCGTCACTGCGCCAGGCAGTACGCGCGGCAGCGGAGTGGTGTTCGGGACCTGATCTTGCGCGACGCTGACACCAAGGCTGTAGCGGCCGGCGTTATAGGTCGCGCCAACTTCGCTGCCGATGACACGCGGCTGCGTCACCCACGACTGCTGGCTGATACCCGCCTGCGCCGAGATATTAGGTGTTACGCCATACTGCAAGACGCTCGAACTTGTCGTGCCACCCGAAAGCGGATTAAGCGAAAGCAAGGTGGTGTTCTGTGTCTGCGCTGTCGTAGAACTCTGCGATTGCAGTAACAGCGAACCCTGCGCCGGTTGCCCGGACTTCAACAACGTCTGTTGCTGCAACCACAACGTGTTGTTGATCTGATCACCGCCCAGCGTCTGCCCTACCGCAAGAAGCGGCACGAGCATCAGCGGCAATGTCAGTAAGAGACGGCGCATGAATGTTCGAAAATGATGAAGCAGACCCAATCTGCCCCTCGATGAGGGACGGACTCCCGGAGACCAGTATACCCCGTTTTACTTTTTACTAACACCCCGGGTTTGCCATGCTTTTTGTGCCGCAACGCGCCAAAATGGTCATTCGAACAAGGACTTGCTGGCACGACGGATGCATGGTCCAGGCCATTTTCCAGCTCACCTTCCAATAACTAAGCGTGATGACGACATGACGGTATCGTCACGATATATAGTCATCTGAGATAGTGCGCATGGACCCGCCGATCTGCCATGAGTTCAGTGCCTGAGACCCGCAATTTCATGTTGGAACCCACCGGGGCTATCCCGGCGGAGCTGCGTGAGAGCATGGAAAAGCTGTTTCGGGCCGTAGACGCCGGCAGCGTGCTGGAAACCTGCGAGGCTGCCCTGGGCCACCTCGGCATCCACGGCGAACTGCGTTGGCTTCCGCCGGAAGTGGATGACCAACTGCCAGTACCCGGCAGGCTGAGCCTGGCCAAAGATCCCCAGAGCCTGCAGACCCTGGTACTGATGGCCGATCCGGCCCAACTGAACGAGACGATCACGGCCGAACTGACCTGGCTGGGACGGCTTGCCGGAACCCGCCTGCGTCAGCTGAGTGAAACCGGCCGCCTGTATGAGGCCATCTCTCGCCTGGCCATGGCCGAGCGCTTGCAGCGCGCGCTCTATGCCATCGCCGAACTGGCCGGCACCGCGCACAACATGACCGAGATGATGCAGTCGCTGCACACCATCGTCGGCATGCTGATGTACGCGGAGAACTTCTACATCTTCCTGTACGACCCGGCGACGGACAGCGTGCGCTTTCCGTATTACGTGGATACGGTCGACCAGAAGCCGCCTTCGCCGGACGAGAGCTACCCGCTGCAAGACATGCGGCACAGCCTCACATGGAACCTGCTGCAGAGCGCGCAGCCCATCATGGGTTCGGTCGAAGAATTGTCGCGCCAGCTGGAAGGCCGCTTCATCCTGGTCGGGCCGAGCTGCGAACACTGGCTGGGCGTACCGCTGCTGCGCGGCAGCCAGGCGGTGGGCGGCATTGCCGTGCAGAGCTACCGCGCCGATACGCATTACACGCGGCACGATCGCGACCTGCTCAACTACGTCGCGCAGCATATGCAGACCGCGCTGGAACGGCGCGAAGCGCATGCAGAATTGGAACGTCGCGTCGCCGATCGCACCGCAGCCCTGCGCGCGACCAATCGCGTGCTGCGCCAGCAAGTGCTGCAGCGTCAGCGCGGCGAGCGCCTTCAATCGGCCCTGTTTCGCATTGCAGAACTGGCAAGCGCACCAGAGAGCCAACAGAATTTCTACGCCGCAGTACATCGGGTCGTGGGTGGCCTGATCTACGCGCGCAATTTCTATATTGCGCTGCTGGACGAAAGTGGCCAAAACATCAATTTCCCGTATTCCGTAGACGAAATCGATACGACGCGCAAATCGCGCCCTATCAACAACGGCGCTACCGAATACGTGCTCAAACACGGCAAGCCGCTGTTGGCCGATCGCGAAATATTCGATCGACTCGCTGCACAGGGCGAATGCATGCAAGCCGGCTCGCCATCGGTGTGCTGGCTGGGGGTGCCGCTGGTGTGGGACGACCGCGTAATGGGCGTTTTGGCGGTACAAAGCTATTCGCCAAAGCACATGTATGACATGCGCGATCAGGAGCTGCTCACCTTCGTGAGCTATCACATCGCCAACGCGCTGCAACGCAAACAGACCAGCGAATCGCTGAAACAAGCCTATGTGAACCTTGAGCGCCGCGTCACCGAACGCACGCGCGCGCTGGCATTGGCCAACCGCGACTTGCGCGAGCAGATCGCGGAGCGCGAACGCGTCGAACGCAGGTTGATGTACGAAACCCTGCACGATTCGCTGACCGGCCTGCCCAACCGCACGCTGTTGCTGCAACGGCTTGGCCAGGCGCTGCAGACCTACCATGCGGATTCGACCAAGCTGTTCGCGGTGCTCTTTATCGATCTGGACCGCTTCAAGGTCATCAACGATTCGGTCGGTCACCTTATTGGTGACGATCTGCTGTTCCAGGCGGGCAGCCGCATTCGCGCATGCCTCAAGACCCGCGACCTGGTGGCGCGTTTGGGCGGCGATGAGTTTGCTGTACTGCTGGAAGGTATCAGCGATGCCAGCAAAGCTAGCGTCGTGGCCGAACGCATCATCGAAGAACTGCACGTACCATTCCGCCTGGGCGTCAAGGAAATCTTCACGTCGGCATCCATCGGCATTGCCCTGCCTGCACAGCACTACCAGCAGCCGGAAGAACTGCTGCGCGATGCGGACGCGGCGATGTATCGCGCCAAAGACGAAGGCCGCCATCGTGCTGCGCTGTTCGATGATCGCTTGCGCCGTGAAGTGCTTTCGTTGCTCGAGATGGAAGGCGACCTGCGCCGCGCGCTCAGTCGCAACGAGTTCGTGCCGTTCTACCAACCGATTGTCGCGCTGGAAGACGGACGCACCGTCGGCTACGAAGCGTTGCTGCGTTGGCGGCATCCCGATCGCGGCTTGCTATGTCCAGGCGATTTCCTCGCCGTGGCGGAGGAAAACGGCAGCGCGGAAAGCATCGACTGGCAGATCTTCGAGCAGGTGGCTTCGCAAACAAGCATGCTTGCAGGGCCCGAAGGCTTTGTCAGCCTGAATGTGTCGGGCCGGCATTTCCGTATGCCCGATCTGGACGAGCGCCTGCTGAATCTGCTGCGCGCACACCGCGTCAATCCACGCTCGCTACGTATCGAAGTGACCGAACGCACGTTGCTGGAAAACCCAGCACAAGTGAAGCGCATGCTCGACAACCTGCGCCAGCATGGCGTAGGCATCGCGCTCGACGACTTCGGCACGGGTTATTCGTCGCTGAGCTATCTGCATCAGTATCCGATCGAAACACTCAAGATCGATCGATCCTTCATTACGGAACTTGGCAACGCCGCCAGCCACAGCGTGCCAGTGGTGCGCGCCATCCAGGTGCTGGCCGACTCGCTGCAGATGCAGGTGATTGCCGAAGGCATCGAAGAGGAAGCGCAGCGGCAAGCGCTGCGCAATATCGGTTGCCGCTTTGGCCAGGGTTTTCTATTCGCCCGGCCACAGGCGGCAGAAGTGTGGTTGGGCACGGTCAGCGCGACAGGCTGACCGCATCTCTCACTGCACGGTGGAACTGCTCGTCGTGCCGCCGCTCAGCAAGTGCTCCGCATCCACGCGATCAAACGTGTACGTGCGTGCGCAGAATTCACAGGTGACTTCGATAGTGCCTTGCTGGGATTCCAGCGTAGCCTCGATCTCATCCCGACCCAGCGAGCGCAACATCGTCGACACTCTGTCGCGCGAACAGCTGCAGCCGAACGCCAACGGACGCGGCTTGAACAAGCGCACCGTCTCTTCGTGATAGAGACGATAGAGCAACTGCTCCGGCGGCGTGGTAAGCAATTCTTCGCTGCCTAGCGTGGCGGTAAGGTGTTCGATGCGCGGCCACGCATCCTCATCGTGCACAGCATCGCGGCCGCCTTCGCCGGGCAGCTTTTGCAGCATCAAACCCACCGCATGTTGGTCGTTGGCGGCCAGCACGATACGCGCAGGCAACTGCTCGGACTGCTGGAAATAATTCTCCAGCGCGCCCGCCAGTTCCGGGTGCAGCAGGTCGACCAGACCCTGATAGCGCTGGCCGCGTTCGGCGTGACCGATGGTGATCGCCATGATCGCATCGGGTAGTTCGCTCAAGCGCAGCGGTGCGGGCAGCGACTCATTCCAGCGCGCTAATCCGCGCAGACGGCCAGTATCGGAACATTCGGCGAACAATAGCCGCAGCGCGCCGGCGCTTTTCAGCTCGATCGATAGCGCGCCATCGAGCTTGATATTGCCCGTCAACAGCGCACTGGCGGCCAGGGACTGGCCAAGCAGGTCGCGCAACGGCGCAGGATAATCAGCACGACCCGCCACCTCGCGCCAGGCCGGGCCCAGCCGCACGATCACGCCCCTGACACCGGCGCGCTCAAGCAAAAAGCGGTGCAACACATCTTCGACAAGCACGGTTTCCACTTTCATTACCTCATCAAACCAAGTTCCGAAAGATGGGGGCTCGCCTAGGGGCGCACAATAGCCCGCCGATGTCCCCGCTTATACTGCGCCGGGCTTTTCTCTACTGGTCGGCCATGGCGCATCTTCCCTCTTTTCGTCGTTTGCTGCGTTATGCAGGCCTCGTGGTGCTGTCGTGGGTGGCCCTGAGCTGGCTGGTGGTGTTCGTGCTGCGATTCGTGCCGCCGTGGACGTCGGCGGTGATGATGGAACGCCAACTCGATGCCCTGATCCACGGTGAAAAGGATTTTCACCTGCAGCACCACTGGGTGCCGTGGTCGCGCATTTCTCCCTGGGTGCCGATCGCCATGGTGGCCGGCGAAGACCAGAAATTCCCGTTTCATCACGGTTTCGACTTCAGTTCCATCCAAAACGCCATCGATGCGGCCGACGATGGCCGGCGGCTGCGCGGCGCCAGCACGATCAGCCAGCAGACTGCAAAGAACCTATTCCTGTGGAACGGCCGCAGCTTCGTGCGCAAGGGGTTGGAAGCGTATTTCACCGTGTTGCTGGAGGTGACTTGGCCCAAGCAACGCATCCTGGAGGTGTATATGAACATCGCCCAGCTCGGCGACGGCATTTACGGGGTAGGTGCGGCCAGCGACGCCTTCTTTCACGAATCACCTGCGCAGCTCGGCCCCACGCAAGCGGCACGGCTTGCTGCCGTACTGCCCAATCCGGATCGCTTTCGAGCCGATCGCCCGAGCGGTTACGTCATCGAGCGCAGCCGCTGGATCGAGCAACAAATGGATCAACTCGGGGGCCCCGGCTATCTGAAGAGCCACCAGCCGCCACGCAATACTGCGGTACCGCGGCGGCGCTGAGCCCGATTTCCGCGATAGCATCGCCATCATCTTCAACGGATCCGAAGCATGCCGAAGCTCACCGTCGTCGTTCCCGCATACAACGAATCGGAAGTGCTGGCGATCTTCCACAAACGCCTGTGGGGTGTATTGAACACGCTTTCGCTGCAGTGCGACGTGTTGTACATCGACGACGGCAGCGCGGATGACACCTGGGCGATCATGCAATCGCTTGCGGCCGCCGACGCGCGCGTGGGGGCACTCAAGCTGTCGCGCAATTTCGGCAAAGAGATCGCCCTCACCGCCGGATTGGACCATGTCGACGCGGATGCCGCCGTGGTGATCGACGCCGATCTGCAAGATCCGCCCGAGTTGATCCCCGAGCTGGTAGCACAGTGGCAAGCCGGCTACGACGTGGTGTACGCCACACGCAGCGCGCGCACCGGCGAGAGCGGCTTCAAACGTTTCACAGCAGTGGCGTTCTATCGCACCATGGAAGTGCTGTCGGATGTGCCCGTACCGCGCGATACCGGTGATTTCCGCCTGCTCTCCCGTCGCGCGCTCAAAGCCTTATCGCAACTGCGCGAACGCCAGCGCTTCATGAAGGGCCTGTTCGCATGGATCGGTTATCGGCAGACCGCCGTCCGATACTTGCGCGAACCGCGTCAGGCCGGCAAGACCAAATGGAATTATTGGCGATTGGCCCAGTTCGCCATCGAAGGCATTACCTCGTTTTCCAGTGCGCCGCTGCGGCTCGCCACCTGGACTGGCATGGCTGCCTCCGTGTTTGCCTTCCTGTTTGGGCTGAAGGTGCTGGTCAAGGCCATGCTGCATGGCGATCCCGTCCCCGGCTACCCAAGCCTGATGGTAGTGGTGCTGTTTCTCGGTGGTATTCAGCTGCTTGCGCTTGGGGTGATTGGTGAATATCTCGGGCGCAACTATGCCGAAAGCAAGCAGCGGCCGCTCTACTTCATCGAGGAGGAGCGCCTGCCGGGTCACGATGCGGGCGTATCCAGCGCGCTTCACACCGATGCCACGCGACGGCGCTAAACTGTCCATCACGCGGCCACGCTGCGGCCGACGGGGAGGTTTGGCATGCGTCAGGTCAAGCACTTGCTGGATACAAAGGGCAACGACATCTTCGCCGTTGCACCCGAAGCGCCCGTACTGGAAGCAATCAAGCACATGGCGGAACGAGGCGTCGGCGCGCTGCTGGTTATGCGCGGTGAGCTACTGGTCGGCATCGTTTCCGAACGCGACTACGCGCGCAAAGTGATCTTGCAAGGTCGCTCATCCGCGCAAACCGCCGTTTCCGAGATCATGAGCAGCCCCCCGCTCACTGTCACGCCCGATACAGATGTCTTCGACTGCATGCGCCTGTGCACCGACAGCCGCATTCGCCATCTGCCGGTGGTGCATGGGTCCCGCGTGTTGGGCGTGATCTCGATCGGCGATCTGGTCAAGGAAGTCATTAGCGCGCAGGCCGAGCAGATCGATCAGCTACAACGCTACATCACCAGCTGATCACAACGTGTCGTCTACGAGCGCGTGACAGCGCCGACTTCTTGCGACGACCTGGTGTTGCCCTCGGGCGCCAGGTCGGGCGATGTGGCCGCTCTGCGTGCCACCCATGCAGCTATGGCCGCAGCGCTCGCACCAATCAAGGTGATGCCGTTCAAACCGATTCCAAGCTTGCCCAGCCCGCTGACGCCACTGATGACGACCAGATCACCAAAGCGCCACACCAGAGTTTCAACAAAATTCTTTCCCTTGTAGCGCGTCTCGCGCGGGACGCGGGTGTAGAGTGCGTTGCTGGCCGGCGCGGTCATCCCGAACATGAAACCTCGCGTCCCAACCATCAACAGAACCAGCAGCGGCACGCCGTACCCCAGCAGCCTCAGCTGAATGTGGCCGCCGAACGTCACCATCACCAGTAAGACGAAATTCACAACTTGCGGTAACACCAAAGCCCACACAGCGCCACGTCGCACCAACAGCTGACGCGAAAGCGTCAATTGCAAGAGCACACCTAAGGTATTGGCTGCCCAGTCGATATGTGTATAAAAATCCGTGCGCGCAACTGCGGTAGAAATATGCGCCTTCACGTAATCGGCCATTAAGGTGTAGGCCAGCGTCCCCACGCCGTCCCCTAGCAACATCAGTATGGTCATGTAGCGAAGAAAAGGACGCGAAAAGAATTCCTTTGCACCAGCCCATGCCGAGCCGCCAATCGGCGCTTCAACGTTTTCATGTTGGGCACGTTGCTGTACGGAAATCCGCAATAACAAAAGTGTTGCGATGGTCAGCATGACCGCACTAACAAGTAGCAATGGCGCAACGCCAACGATGCCTACGAGAGTGCTGGTAAGCATGGGTCCGAAGATCGCGCCGCCCATGCCGCCTACAGCGATGAGCGGAAAAATTTCCCGTGCGCGTCGATTGTCGAAGATGTCGGCCATAAAGCTCCAAAACAACGATACGACGAACAGATTGAACACACTGACCCATACGTAAAACACCACACCGATTGCCCGCGCGCCGAGGCGATCCTGCACCATGAATACGGGAATGAATGCCAACAGGCACGCGACGAAGAAGCTATAGCTCCATCCCAGCAGGCGTCGTCGCTCAAAACGCGCCACTAAGCTGCCGAACACGGGTGTCAGCAACAGCATCGCAACAAACGTAGCCGCATAGAACATGGGCAACTGACTGGAGCCGACAGCACCACCAAGCTGATCGCGTACAGGTCGGACGATGTAATACGCGGTCAACACAAAAAAGAATGCAAACGCCGACGTCATCGGTGTGGCGTCATGGGGTGCTGCGTCGGGCTTTGGCAAGCTCACTGGTGGCTTCCAGCGTGGGGCCGCGCAAGACTAGCATGTCCCCATGACCCGGGTTCGCTAGGAGCTGACGTGGACTACGACTACGTGATCGTCGGTGGCGGTTCGGCCGGATGCGTCTTGGCCAATCGCCTGAGTGCACATCCTGGCAAACGGGTACTGCTGTTGGAGGCCGGGAGTTCTGATTGGCATCCGCTGATTCACATGCCCGCGGGGATCGCCCGCCTCGCCAAAAATCGACGCCTCAATTGGAACTACGAAACCGAGCCCGAGCCCTCCCTGCAACAGCGCCGGCTGTGGTGGCCACGCGGGAAGACGCTAGGCGGCTCCAGCTCGATCAACGCCATGTGCTACGTGCGTGGCGTGCCCGCTGACTACGATGCGTGGGCACAAGCGACGGGCGATGCACGCTGGTCCTGGTCGCAGGTGCTACCCTGGTTTCTGCGTAGCGAGAACAACACGCGCGGCGCGAGTGCGCTGCATGCGGTTGATGGACCGCTCAGCGTGTCGGATCTGCGCTACCACAATCCGCTATCCGCCGCGCTCATCGAAGCGGGAACGAGTGCAGGATTCGGCCGCAACGACGATTTCAACGGGCCGGAGCAAGCTGGCTTCGGTTTCTATCAGGTCACGCAACGCGATGGTGCACGCTGTTCGGCGGCCGTTGCCTTCCTTCGTCCCGCACGCGCGCGGCCCAACCTTCAGGTGCGCACGCACGCGCTGGTCGAACGCGTTTTGATCGAGCAAGGGCGTGCTGTGGGTGTGCAGCTGCGCCATGCGGGTGGGCATGAAAGCGTGCGCGCCGGCGAAGTCATCCTGGCTGCGGGAGCGATCAATTCGCCGCAACTTCTGATGTTGTCGGGCATTGGACCGGCCGACCATCTGCGTGCTCACGGCGTGACACCGTTGTTTGATGCGCAAGGTGTTGGCGCGGGGCTGCAAGATCATCTGGATATTTGCACGCTGGTCGGCAGCACGCAGAACGTTACCTACGATCACCTCAATGAGCTGGCGACCGGTTGGCGTTATCTGCGCCATCACGATGGTCCGGGCACCTCCAATGTCGCCGAGTCGGGCGGTTTTGTGCGCAGCCGATTGGCCACGGATGCGCGCTGCGATATCCAGTTTCATTTCGTGCCGGCGTTGCTCGACGATCACGGCCGCCATCGCTTGGACGGCATCGGCTACACCTTGCATGCTTGCTATCTGCATCCGCGCAGCCGTGGACGATTGCGTTTGCGCTCGGCCGATCCCGCACAGCCCATCGCAATTCATGCCGGCTATCTGAGCGATCCGGAGGGCCACGATCTCGCTCGCATGATCGAAGCGGCGAAGCTGTCGCGCGATATCTTTGCCCAACCAGCTTTCGACCCTTACCGCGGTGCGCCGGTCTTCCCCGAATCCGAACCGCGCGATGACGCGGCGTGGGAGGCCTTCATTCGACGCAAGGCCGAGACCATCTATCACCCGGTCGGCACATGCCGCATGGGTCAGGATGCGCAGGCGGTGGTGGATAGCGAGCTGCGCGTCCGTGGCGTGGCGGGTTTGCGCGTTGTCGACGCCTCGGTCATGCCGACGCTTCCCACGGGCAACACGAATGCCCCGACCATCATGATCGCTGAACGGGCGGCCGCTCTCATGCTGTCGTGACCCGGAAGCCGGAACGTTTGCGATCTAGGGAGGTCAATAGCCGACTGGGCTCCACGGTTCAGCGAAACGCCGCGGATCAGCCCCCGGCGTTGTGGCCTCGTCCGAAGTGCAGGACAATCACCTGCTAACCCCCATGGACGATCCCCATAGCCCCATGACGCAAGGCGTGATCTCACGCCCGTAGTAAGCGGAGTAGCATGCAGTTTCGTAAGCTTCCACAGTTGATGGCCGGCGTGCTCGGCGTCACCGCCACACTGATCGCTGCATCGGCGACGCAAGCCGCCGCTTCCACCAGCCAGCCCACTCCGGTCGTCTCTCCGGCGCCGCACGATGCGACGGATCTCAGCGCCACCAGCATCCCCCCCGAACGGATCAAGGCAAGCCTGGACGCCTATTCGCAATGGTTGGATGTCGTAGCGCAGCGCAACGAAGTCGCCGGCATGGCCACCGCCGTGGTGGTCGACAATAAGGTCGTCCTCGAACGCGAAATCGGTTACGCGGATGCGTCCACGCAGGAGCCGATTACTGCCGACACGGTGTTCCGCCTTGCGTCGCTGTCGAAAGCCTTCGCAACCGCCGTCACCGGCTTGCTGGTCAACGACGGCCGTTTCAGTTGGGACACCAAGCTCACCGACGTGCTGCCGTTCTTTCAATTGAAAGACGCGCAGGCCTCCAGTGCGGCCACCGTGAAAGACATCCTGGGACAACGCCTGGGTCTGCCGCACAACACCTACGACCAGATGCTGGAGGACAACGTCCCCTACGAAGAATTGGTGCGCAAGCTCGACGAGGTAAACCTCACCTGCAGCGTTGGTCAATGCTACGGCTACCAAAATGTGGCCTTCAGTCTTATCGGCGATTTGATCTACGCCGAGACCGGCGACTTCTTCTATCACCAGGTGGACAAGCGCATCTTCTTTCCGCTCGGCATGACGAGTGCCAGCTATGGCCGCGACGCGCTGGAAAGCAGCAAGAGCTGGGCGCGTCCGCATCGCCCGAACGGATCGCATGGCTGGATCTCGTTCGATCCCAAGGAAGCGTATTACCGCGTAGCACCGGCAGCGGGCGTCAATGCGAGCCTGCATGACATGGAGCTGTGGTTGATTGCGCAAATGGGTGGCCGTCCGGATGTACTGTCTCCGGAGCTGCTGGACTACCTGCATGCGCCCGGCGTGCCTACACCGAGCGAAACACATGCCGCACCATGGCGCCACGCCCGCCTGACGTCCGCCAGCTACGGCCTGGGCTGGCGCGTATTCACCTACGCCGGCGAGACGATGATCTTCCACGCGGGTGAAGTGGAAGGTTATCGCACCATGATCGCGTTCTTTCCGAAGTACCACATCGGCATGGTCTCGCTGTGGAACTCACCCGGCGCCATTGGCACCGACCTGATGCCGATGGTGTTCGACAGCATGCTCGGCTTGCCTCACGTGGATTGGGCCGGCGTAGAAAGCGATCCACCTGCGAACAAAGCGCCCGCGAAACCTTCCCGTCGCAAACGCCACAATCAGCACAATTGACGCCCGCCAACGCAGTAACGCATACCCAAACGTAAAGAGGCGGAGCCATGGCGGCTCCGCCTCTTTCGTTTTACGACTTGCGCAGAAGGCGATTACTGCGAGTTGTTGAGCTTGAACTCGATCCGCTTCTGCTGCTGCGATGCGATGGCTGCGCCGTCGCGCATGGCGGGCGAGAACTTGGCCCGGCGGATGGCATCGACAGCGGCGCTGTCGAAGACATGTCGCGGCTCGGCGTTCACCACCTCGACATTGCTGACGCTGCCATCCGCATTGACGGTGTACTGCAGGTTCACCCAGCCTTCCTGACTGTTGCGCAGCGCCGTGGCGGGATAACGCGGACGAATGGTCGAGACCGGGATGGCATCACGCGTTTCGCCACCGGTTGCGCTTGCCGATGTGTTGTTGTCGCTGGCCGCGGGAGTAACGGCGGCGGTCTTTGCAACCCGTGCCGCTTCTTCCTGCTTGGCTTTCTGCTGGGCAGCCAATACCGCTTGTTCCTGCGCCACCTTGTCCGCAGCGGCCTTATCGGCTGCAGCCTTGGCAGCGGCCGCCTGGTCGGCAGTCGCTTTCTGTTGCGCGGCGAGATCTTGCTGGCGCTGCTGGTCGAGCTGCTTCTGTTGCTCTTCATCCAGCGTCTTGCGCTGGGCGTCGAGCTTGGAGCGCAGGATGGTCAGCGTGTAGTTGGTCGGGTCCACTTTCGCCAACAGATCGATCTCGCGCCCGGCCTCATTGAAGTCGCGCTGATTGATGACCTGCTCGACGTTGCTGGCCGCGAACGGGAATGTTTCGCGCAAGGCATCTGCAGCCGTCTGGTTGCCCGGCTGCTTCTGCAACACCTTCAGGTAGAACTCGAAAGCATTGTTACCGGCCGGCGCGAGCACGCGCTGCTCATTCATCGCCTTGCGCGCTTCGGCCAGCAGGTCGTTAAGGCTCATCGCCTCGACGTTTACCGGTGGCGCGGCTTGCTGGCTCTGGGCGACGGGTGTGGACGGATGTCCGCCTACGTCGCCGCTGACCATATCCTCATGCGGCTTGATGATGAAGATCCAGGACGCGACAGCGAGCCCCGCAACAATCGCGAGAATGGCAACGGTAATGGGCTTGATAGCCCCGCGCGCATGCGAGCGCGCTTGACGACTTTTTCGGGTATCCATGATCTCTCACTAACTACGTGGCATCAGATACCCGCGCTTCCCCCCTGATATCCAGGAGCGGCGCCCTCAGTCGCCGCGGCGCGGATGGGAGAAAGGTAACGCGATTGTGGCGTTACGGCAAATGCGCGGTGCTTCACGTCAGGCGCGGGAAATTGTTGATAGGGGTACGAAAAATTCCTAGCTTGCTGCTTGAGCTGGGATAGGAGTGACGCCTTGATGGATATCGGCGTGGATACCGACATCGATATCGGCGATTGAAAGGTCTAGCAGGCTGTTGAGAAACACCCATCGCCAAGCCGAACGATAGGTTTTGTTGATCGTAAAACAGTTGCGATGGCGCTTTGCGGGCGCACGTCCCCTCAAGTTGGCGAGGGATTCCACCACTCGCCAATGCCGCCTAGC
>CAJCJD010000167.1 GCA_903970555.1 Vulcanimicrobiota bacterium | reverse complement strand
GGCCTCCCGCGAAAGCAGATTGAGCCCATCAGCATCCAGCACCAATGGCTTGCCGCGATCGAGTGCGGTGAGCCACAACGCATGCCCCCAAGCACCCTGCCCCAACCCAGGCCCCACGGCGAGAACTGTGGCGCGCTCCAGTAGCGGCTGGAGTTCTTGTGGACCGTGCACGGCATGGGCCATCAATTCCGGACGCGCGCTATTGAGCGCAAAAAGGTTTTCGGAACGAGTGGCGATGCTCACCAAACCCGCTCCGCAGCGTAGCGCCGCCTCGCCACATAAGCGAATGGCGCCAGCCGTGCCTTGATCGCCGCCGATCGCCAACACGTGGCCGCTGTCGCCTTTATGCGCATCGCGTGCGCGTGGTGGAAGATGTGTTGCTTCAAGCAACGATGCATCGGTCGGCATGCCCTGCCACAAAATATCCGGCAACCCAAGCGTATCGATCTGCAGCGCGCCGACTTTGGTAGCGGCCTGCCCGGTATACAGGCCCCGCTTGGCGGCAATGAAACTTATCGTGAGCTGCGCACGTATCGCCGCGCCAGGACAATGCCCCGTGTCCGCATTCAGCCCCGATGGCACGTCGAGTGCCAGCACGGGTATGCCCGATGCGTTGATGTGCTCGATCAACGCCGCGACCGACGGATCCGGCGCACGATTCAGACCAGTGCCATAGAGCGCATCCACATAGACATCGGCCTTAGGCAATGCCGCATCCTGGTGCCAGCGATGCGTGTTACCCGCGCTTCGCAACCAGGTGTCGCGCGCAGCGGCAGAATCGCCACTAGACGCACCGCTCAGTTCGATCACTTCGACTGCCACGCCCGAACCATACGCAAGGCTGGCGAGCAGGTAGCCGTCCCCCCCGTTATTGCCTGGGCCACAGAACACAGCCACGCGCCGCGCGTGCGGCCAGTGCCGGCATAGTGCAGCGAACGCCGCGGCAGCAGCCCGGCTCATCAGCTCGAAACCGCTGATACCCAGGTCATCGATGGCTCGCCGATCGAGGGCGCGAACCTGCTCGACGGTGTACAGATCACGGTGATGCGTAGGCGCATGCATCGGACGATTATAGGCAGCGATTACAATGGACGCATGTCCACGCACTCGCAGCCCGACTACGCCGCCCTCGCCAGCGATATCAAACGCTGGGCACGCGAGCTTGGCTTTGCCGAGGCTGGCATCAGCGGCGTGACGCTTGGGCAGGACGAACAGCATCTGCAAAGCTGGCTGAAAGATGGCTATCACGGCGAAATGGAGTACATGGCGCGCCATGGCAACCGACGCAGCCGGCCTGATGAACTCGAACCGGGCACGCAGCGCGTGATCTCGGTTCGCATGGACTACATGCCGCCAGGAACGCAGCATGCATGGGATGTGCTTGGCGACGCCGAAGCAGGTTACGTGGCGCGTTATGCGCTGGGCCGCGATTATCACAAGCTGATGCGCAATCGATTGCAGAAGCTCGCCGAACGCATCCGTGGCAGCATCGGTGACTTCGGCTATCGCGCTTATGTCGATTCGGCGCCGGTGCTGGAAAAAGCGCTGGCACGAAACGCCGGACTCGGCTGGATCGGCAAACATACCGTGCTGATCAATCGCCAGGCCGGCTCTTATTTTTTCCTGGGCGAGCTCTACACCAATCTGCCGCTACCGATCGATGTCGCAGCCAGCGCGCATTGCGGCACGTGCAGGAAATGTATCGACATCTGTCCCACGCAAGCTATCGTCGGACCGTATAGGCTCGATGCACGTCGCTGCATTTCGTATCTCACGATCGAGCTAAAAGGCTCGATTCCAGAGGAATTGCGCGCACCAATGGGCAATCGCATCTTCGGTTGCGACGACTGCCAGTTGATCTGCCCTTGGAACAAGTTCGCGCAGGATGCGACCGAACCGGACTTCGCCCCCCGCCACAGCCTCGACGGCGCAAAGCTGGTGGAGTTGTTCGGCTGGAGCGAGGCGGAGTTTCTGCAACGAACCGAAGGCATGGCCATCCGCCGCACCGGTTACGAAGGCTGGTTGCGCAATATCGCGGTGGCACTAGGCAACGCGCCGCCATCCGTGGAAGTTCTCAGTGCACTGCAAGCGCGCGCCGATCACCCTTCGGAGATCGTGCGTGAACACGTTGCATGGGCGCTAACGCGCCAACAGGCAGCCGCTTCGGCTGCCTGAAAGGGCCTATCAGGCCGCAGCCATCTGCTTGGGGATCGAGCGATTGGTATGGCTGATGCGATTGCCTTTACCGACATACACGAGCGTCGGCTGGAATTTCTCCAGCTCCGCTTCGTTCAGGTGCACGAAGGCAGCGATGATGACCAGATCGCCCGGCTGCGCACGGTGCGCGGCGCTGCCGTTCACCGAAATGATGCCCGAGCCTTCTTCCGCACGCAGTGCGTACGTCACGAAGCGCTTGCCGTTATTGATGTTCCACGCGTGGATCTGTTCGTACTCGCGGATACCCGACGCATCGAGCAGCAGGCCGTCGATAGCGATCGAACCCTCGTAGTGCAGCTCCGCGTGGGTCACGGTGGCACGGTGGATTTTCGCCTTCAGCATGTTCAGTTGCATGACTTCATTCCAGCAGGAACTGCCTGCATAGCCCGGTATTATCGAACTGCCGCCATTGCGTCGCAACATCGGCCATCGGGGCGGTACATGGGGATGGCTCAGTCGAACAACAAGTTGTCGATCAAGCGGGTGCTTCCGAGGCGCGCGGCGATCAGCGCCACCAGGCCTTCTTGCTCATTGTCGGTGGGTTCGGAAAGGTCTTCTGCGCGGCGGATCGCGGCGTAATCGAGGACGAAGCCAGCACGTTCCAGCTTGGATGCGGCCGCCTGTTCCACCACCTTGCGGGCATGCCCTTTGGCAATCAGATCGCGCATCTGCTGCAAGGTCTGGTAGATCTGCACCGCCTCGGCCCGTTCAGCCGGCGACAGGTATTGGTTGCGCGAGCTGAGCGCCAGCCCATCCTCGGCGCGCTGGGTGGGCGCCCCCATCACTTTCACAGGCAGAGAGAGATCGCGCACCATCCGTTCGATCACCTTCAACTGCTGGAAATCCTTTTGCCCGAACAGCGCGATATCGGGCTGAACCAGGTTGAACAGCTTGCAGACCACCGTCGCGACACCGTCGAAATGACCTGGCCGATGGGCGCCTTCCAGCGTATCGGTAATGTCGGGCACATGCAGGCTCACGCTGCCGGCTGCGCCGAAGGGGTAGATCGTCGCCACGTCCGGCGCAAACAACAGGTCGCAGCCCGATTCGGCCAGGCCGGCCTGATCCTGGGCAAGCGTGCGCGGATAGCGCTCGAAATCCTCGTTCGGTCCGAACTGGGTCGGATTGACGAAGACACTCGCCACCACCCGGTCCGTACGCGCCCGCGCCAATTTGACCAGCGAATGATGGCCTGCATGCAGGTTGCCCATGGTCGGCACGAAACCGACTGTCTGCCCTTGCGAGCGCCAACCACGAATCGTGGCTCGCAACGCCGCTGCGTCTTGCACCGTTTGCATGAGAATCCGCTCTGAATTGAAACTGTTCTAGTTGAAGCCGTGTTCGGCTGCAGGAAAGGCACCGCTACGTACGTCGGCGGCATAAGCCTCGATAGCCTCGCCAACCGACGCGCGCCCGGCCAGAAAGTCTTTGCTGAATTTGGGGCGCTTGCCAGGCGTGATGCCCAGCATGTCATAGATCACCAGCACCTGCCCGTCGCAATGCGGGCCGGCGCCAATACCTATCACCGGTATGTGCAGCGCTTTGGTAACACGTTCGCCCAGGGCCGTTGGAACACCTTCCAGCACCAGCAGATCGGCACCTGCCTGCTGCACCGCCAAGGCCTCGCTCAGCACGCGATCGGCAGCATCCTGGGCGCGGCCCTGGATCTTGAAGCCGCCGAACTTGTGCACGGATTGCGGCGTGAGCCCTAGATGCGCGCAAACCGGTATCGCCCGCTCGGTCAACGCATGGATCGATTCGAGAATGTGCGGCGCGGCGCCTTCTATCTTGATCATCGCGGCACCGGCTTCGCCAACCAGCCGCGCACCAGCCTCCAGCGCGTAAGCCACGTCGCGATCGGCCATGAATGGCATATCGGTAACCAACAAGGTTGTCGACAAACCGCGCGCCACGGCGCTCGTGTGGTAAGCCATCTGATCGAGCGTCACCGGCAGCGTGCTGCGATGACCTTGAATCACCATGCCGAGCGAATCGCCAACCAGCGCGATATCGACACCAGCCTGCTCGACCTGCGCGGCGAAGCTGGCGTCATATGCCGTAAGCATGACGATCTTGCGCCCCTCCGCCTTCATCGCGTGCAGGCTCGGCACGGTAACCGGCTTGCGGGCGGGAGTGCTGGCGTTTTCCACGTACACGGCCAT
The DNA here is from genome assembly GCA_903970555.1 of Vulcanimicrobiota bacterium. Taxonomy (GTDB): domain Bacteria; phylum Pseudomonadota; class Gammaproteobacteria; order Xanthomonadales; family Rhodanobacteraceae; genus Dyella_B. Next base: position 5,441 of record CAJCJD010000167.1, on the reverse strand, counting down.
TCCTTCAGTGCTGCGGTGAACAATTATCCGGCGTGGGACGGCAAAGGCTCAAGCCAAAACCTCACAGCCTTGCGTATCAACGCTTCGCAGAAGATCAACGACACGTCCCCGCCCTGGAATTTCCAGGTCAGGCGACAATTCGCTCAATGGCAATAGCACAAAGGCCCGTTCGGCAAGGTGCGGATGAGGCAAGGTCAATCGCTCGTCGCTGACTGTTTTGCCGTCGACATGCAGCAAATCGAGATCGAGCGTGCGCGGCCCCCAACGCTCGCCACCGCGTTCACGGCCCGCATCGCGCTCAATCCCTAGCAAGGCGTCCAGAAGATCGTGCGGCAGCAGCGGTGTTTCCAATACGACGACCGCGTTCAGAAAGTCGGGTTGATTAAGCATTCCCCAAGGTGGCGTGCGATAAAAACGGGAACGCGCGAGCAAGCGCGTATCCGGCAAACCGGCCAACGCTTCGATCGCATCGAGCAGTTGTTGTTGCGAATCACCAAGGTTGCTACCCAGCGCAACGTATGCGCGCATCAGGTCGTCCCGGATTTGCCAGCAGGCTTGCGCCGACGCTTACGTTTGCGCGGCGCACTGGCACGGGCCGACGGCTCGGTGTCGCCCGCGGAGCCACCATGTTGCTGCAAGGGCAACGCGGCGGCCAGCGTCTCGTGCGGCAACTGCTGGGCATGTGCCCACCATTGACCGAGCTCGCCGATCGCCGGTGATTCGGCGGCACGCAACAGCAGGAAGTCGAACGCCGCGCGGAAACGCGGATGCGCCAGCAGACGAAAAACCTTCTTGCGCTGAATCTGTTCGAAGCGCGGCTGCAGCGACCAGATCTCTTCCATCGTGATGGTGAAGCGCCGCGGAATCGCTACACGCTGGCACTGTTCGGCCACCACGTGCATGGCCGCGCGCGACCAGGCTTCGTTGGCGTCTTTGCCGGGCGTCGTCCACGTATGCGCCAGATCTCGCACCTCGCCCCACAGCAGTACGGCAAACAGGAAAGCCGGCGTGACCGACTTGCCTTCGTGGATGCGTTCGTCGGTGTTTTGCAGGCCTTGCTCGATCAGCGAGCGCAACGCCTTGTCGCCGCGCTTGAGCGCACGCGCCGTGGCCGGGAACATGAACTTGAGCAGGCCGCACTGTTCGAGCATGCGAAAGCTCTTCAAACCATGCCCGGTGAGAAACATCTTCAGCGATTCGTCGAACAGGCGCGCGGGTGCCACGCCGCTCAGCAACGGCCCGAGCTCCGAGAACGGTGCGGAAGCCTCCGGATCGATACGGAAATCCAACTTCGCCGCCAGTCGCGCGGCGCGCAGCATGCGCACTGGATCCTCGCGATAGCGCGTCGTCGGATCGCCGATCAGGCGCAGCACGCGATCGTGCAAATCCTGGATGCCGCCTACGTAGTCGCGCACCGAGAAATCGCTGATGTCGTAGTACATCGCGTTGACGCGAAAGTCGCGACGCAGCGCATCTTCCTCGATGGTGCCCCAGACGTTGTCGCGCACAATCCGGCCATCGACGATGTGACGATCGCCTTCACCTTCTTCCTCGCTGGTGCCGCGGAAGGTGGCCACCTCGATGATCTCGTTGCCGTACACCACGTGGGCGAGACGGAAACGTCGACCGATCAGGCGGCAGTTGCGGAAGAGCTTTTTCACCTCGTCGGGCGTCGCGCTGGTGGCGACGTCGAAGTCCTTGGGGTGGCCGCCGAGCAATAGGTCGCGCACGGCACCACCGACCAGATAGGCGGTGTAGCCGGCTTCATTCAGGCGATAGAGCACGCGCAGGGCAGCCTTGCTGATGTTCTTGCGCGAAATCGTGTGCTGCTCGCGGGGAATGATGCGCAGCACCGGCTTGGCGTCGTTCCTGGCTTTAAGATTCAAGCGATCGAAGTCCTTGGGAGCATTCAACTTCCGATGACACGGCCGAAAACGCCGGCGTGCCCCGGCCTCATTATCGCTGGCCGCAAGCATCATCCTTCAAGACGTTTCGACCCACGCGCGCCGCCGTCCGCTAGCGTTGCCGGGCGGGACAATTCAGCTATACTACCGCGCCTCGCAACAATACGCTCCCATCGTCTAGTGGCCTAGGACACCGCCCTCTCAAGGCGGGAACACGAGTTCGAACCTCGTTGGGAGCGCCACCATCCCATTATGATCGGTCTTCCGATCCATAGCAGGCACACGGCAGCATGACTTTTGTCGTCACTGATAACTGCATTAAATGCAAATACACCGATTGCGTTGAAGTTTGCCCCGTCGACGCATTCCATGAAGGCCCCAATTTCCTGGTGATTGATCCGGACGAGTGCATCGATTGCACCTTGTGCGAGCCGGAGTGCCCGATCAACGCGATCTACCCGGAAGATGACGTCCCTGCCGGCCAGGAAGGCTTCACGCCCCTGAACAAAGAGTTGGCCAAGGCGTGGCCGGTGATCACCGTCCGCAAGGATGCGCTGGCCGATGCAAAGGAATGGGAAAACAAGCCGGATAAACTCAATTTGCTGGAACGCTGAGCCAGCGTCGCCTTCCAAAGAAAAACGCCGCCCGTTGGGCGGCGTTTTTCTTGTTTGAGCCCTTACGGGCTGAGCATTGGCTCAGCCCTTGCCGCCCAGACGCGACTTCAAGCTGTCGACCACTTTTGCAACAGCTCCCGCTTCACCCTGTGCGCGCACAGCGCTGGAGCCCTGGCCGCTGCTGATAACGGTAACCACCACCACACGCGGTGCGACGTTGGTACTGCTGGAGCTGCTGCCCTTGCCGAGCATACGAGCCAGGAAGCTGGGCTTTTCCGTCGGCAGGTCAGAGGCGACAACGCTCAGGTTGTAGCTATGCGCGGTATCGTCATGGCCCTGCAGCGTACCAATCTCGCCATTGCTCAGCGCCTCGCCGACCCGGCGATAAGTTTCGTCCACGCTGTCGGCCAGGATGAAACCGTCGGTAATCATGCCCGGCGTGCTGCCCACTCGCGCAGTGGCGCCATTAGGCGATGGCTGATTGCTGCCCGGGGGCGGAATCACCAGGGCGGCCGTGGCCGATGGGGTATCCAGGCCTGGCGGGATTTGCAGCGGCGATTGTTGCTGGGCGTTCTGCCACGCCTTCTCGGAACGGAACATGCCGCAGCCCGAAAGCAGCAGGCCGGTGATAGCTAGGGCCGGCAGGGCAGCGGCGAGGGAAGATTTCTTCATGTAATAGGATTCCGTAGATGTTCCGTAGTTAAGTCGGGCAGCCGACCGGTCAGGCGGCATCCGCCAAGGATGCCAGAGTCGCCAAGGCCTTGCGCAACTGCTCGCGCGCCGGCCCCTGTTCCAATTCCACCAACGGCAACCGCGGCACGGCCGTTCCCAGCCCCAAATCCGGCAAACCCGCCTTCACCGCGATCGGATTGGGCGCACAGTTGAGCGCCTGCACCAGCGGATCGAGCTCGGCGTTGCAGCGTGCGGCAGCGGCGCGGTCGCCCGCGATCGCCGCATCGCACAGTGCACGGAAAGCCCTGGGCACAAGGTTCACCACCACCGAAATGGTGCCGGCGGCACCTGCCAGCATGGCCTCGGCCCCACTGGCATCATCACCGGACAGATAGACGAAATCCGGGCGCACAAGTTCCGCAGTGCGCGCAATGCGCTCGGCGTCGCCGCGCGCTTCCTTGATGCCGATGATGGCCGGATGGTCGCGCAATACCGCAGTTGTCTCGGGCGCTATGTCGCAACCCGTGCGGGAAGGCACGTTGTAGAGCAGCACCGGCAGGCCGCCGTGGTCGGCGATCTCCAGGAAATGGCGACGCAGTCCTTCTTGCGTGGGGCGCACGTAAAAAGGTGCGACGACCAGCGCGGCATCAGCGCCAAGGGAACGCGCACGCTTCGTGAGCGCTACCGTTTTAGCGGTACCCGCCTCGCCCGTGCCGGCGATAACGGGAATACGGCCGGCCACGCGCTCGACCGCATAGGCCAGCAGCCGATCGTATTCATCATGTTCGAGCATGTGGGCTTCGCCGGTGGAGCCGGCAACGACCACCGCCTGGGTGCCCCCTGCGATCTGGAAATCGAGCAAACGACCGAAGGCCGCCATATCGAGCGCCCCATCCGATGTGAACGGGGTAACCAGCGCGCAGATGCTTCCGCGAATGTTCATGGCGCAATCCGCACAAAATCAAGCCACGCATGTTACTTGCGGGCCCGTAAGGGGGGCAAGTAAGCTGGCGTATCGTTCGTCGTCATCCCGCACGGCGCGGGATCGCCACCTTCCATGTCCACCACTCCTTTTTCCGCGCGATCCAGCAATAACGATCATCAATTGCTGATCCAGACGCTGACGCCTGCCTCGCGCACGCCGCTGTTGGCGCTGGCCCGGCGCATTGCCGATGCCGGCTGCAACCTCTCCGATGCACGCGTTTCGACCATCGGCACGGATACCTCGCTGACCTTGCTCGCCACCGGCGCATGGGACGCCGTGGCAAAACTCGAAACAGCATTGACCAAACTCGCACGCGAGGAAGAACTGCGCCTGACGCACTACCGCACCAGCCCGCGCGAGCCGAGTGGGCACCTGCTGCCCTATCTGGTCGAAGTGGTTTCGTCCGATCGCCCGGGCATCCTGGTGAAGATCGTCGATTTCTTCAGCCGCCACGAAATCAGCGTGGAGCAACTGAGCTCGATGCGTTACCAAGCCATGCAAACGGGCGCCTCCATGTTCCAGGCGCAATTCACGATCGGGGTACCGGACAAGTTGCACATCGCCGCGTTGCGCGATGACTTTCTGGAATTTTGCGATGGCCTGAATTTGGACGCCATCATGGATCCGGTGAAGTTCTAGGATGCTCCCGTAAGAGTGATCTGACAAGGCTGTTTTCCACCGCCCGACACGCGCTAGTCTCCATTCCAGCAAGCGCAGAACTTAAGTCAGGCTTTCGGAGAACTCATGCCCGACCTTGGTAAGAAAGTCCCCAAGCTGCAAGGTGTCACCGGCGACGGCAGCACGCTCAAACTGGATTCACTGAAGGGCCAATGGGTGGTCCTGTACTTCTACCCGAAGGACAGCACGCCCGGATGCACCAACGAGGCGAAAGATTTCCGCGACCTCTACGCCAAATTCCGCAAACGCCATGCTGAAATCGTCGGCGTCTCGCGCGACTCCGTTAAATCCCACGCCAACTTCGCCAGCAAGCAGGAACTACCCTTCCCGCTGGTTTCCGACGCCGACGAAACCTGGTGCAACGCCTTCGATGTGATTCATGAAAAGGTGTTGTACGGGAAACGTCACATGGGCGTGGTACGCAGTACCTTTCTGATCGACCCCGACGGCAAGCTCGCCGCGGAGTGGCGGGGCGTAAAAGTGCCCGGCCATGCCCAGGCGGTGCTCGACGCCATACCAGCCCGGTGATTTCCACGTCACACGTCTCGACCAACGCAAGTCCCTTCCACCTCCTGCCTCGTGAGGTTC
>CAJCJD010000166.1 GCA_903970555.1 Vulcanimicrobiota bacterium | reverse complement strand
ATCCACGAGACCTGCGGCAAGGTGTTGTTGATCACGTCGTTCTGAAAAGCGGCGACGATATCGGTCACCTTCGCCATGCCCTGCTTGTACAGGGCGGAACTGGTCGCCGCGTTCTTGAAGTTGGCAAACCACGCCAGCGCGTTGTCGTCGAAGTTATCGGCTTCTTGATACACCTTCCAGCTGACGCCAGCCGCCTGCAGGCGTTCGGCATAGGTCGTCCAGGTCCAGCCAGAACTCGACTCGGTGTCGTCCAATACAGGGGACTGGCTTACCGAGAGGCCATTGGTGCCAGTAAACAGGAAGAGACGATTGGGGTTGGTGTTGGTCAGGGTCGAGCAATAATACTGATCGCACATCGTGAAGTGATCGGCCAGCGCGTAGTAAAACGGAAGGTCGGCGCGATCGAAGAAACCCATGCCAAGACCCGCGGTTCGTGCCGTATTCCAGGCGTTGAACTTGCCGCCATTGACGATTTCCGTATCGACGGTAAAACCCATGGCCGACGCGCTCACGCAGGTAGCGTTGGTCGTTGTGGTATCCATGTGGAACGGCACCGTGTAACCGGCTGAATTGGCGGTGCTGGGCTGCTGCCAAACGTTGTTGGCGGTGAGCGTGGTACTCGGGAGCGGTGCAGGGACAGGATCGTTGAACCCACGTACGCCCGGTCGACTACCGTAATAGTGATCGAACGAACGGTTTTCCTGCATAAAGATCACCACGTGCTGCACGTCGTTGATGGTGCCAATGACCGTGGCGGCCGGCGTGGCCAACGCGTCGCGAATAGCCGGCGGCAGCATGGACATGAAGGTCAGTCCGCCCGCTGCGCCAGCCGTCATTTTCAAGAACTTCCGGCGCTTGATGTCGTTGATCTCGCTCACGTCGCTCTCCCGATCAGGTGGAATATGCCGTTGCTACCCCTGGTACGGTGCTAGCAAAGCGCAAAGACGTTTCAACCGATTGCCAAGAAATGGATCCGTGGGCAGGGTTGTCTAGTACAAGAGTTTTTGTTCTGGCCGTTGAGAAAAACGATCTTCCGCCAGGCCGACGGACCCGCCTAGACAACGCCACATCGCTGTCATCTAGCGGCCACACCATGCGGGGCATCCCTCCGTGGTTTGTCTTTATGCCTCTTGCGTCCTGGTCCTCTGGCCCCTATCGCCATCGGATGGCGATCAACCTGCTTGCAGGCGGTGCCGCCTTTTTGGCGTACGCCTCGATGTATGCGTTTCGCAAACCGTTTACCGCGGCCGAATTCACCGGACTGCATTTCGCCGGCGTTGACTACAAGGTCTGGTTGGTCATCGCCCAGGTCTTCGGCTACATGCTCAGCAAAGTGCGTGGCATCACCTGGATCGCCGCGATGCAACGAAACCATCGTGCTCGTGCGCTGGCCGGATTGATCGGTTTTTCGTGGCTCGCGCTGCTGGGTTTTGCGTTGATTCCCGCACCGTGGAATATCGCCTGCCTGTTCCTCAACGGATTGCCGCTCGGCATGGTGTGGGGTGTCATATTCGGATACATCGAAGGCCGCCGCGGCACCGAACTGATGGGCGCTTTCATGTGCGCCAGCTTTATCGTGGCGTCCGGAGTCGTGAAAACCGTGGGCAAGTATCTGATGGTGCGATACGGAGTCAGCGAATTCTGGATGCCGTTCGCCACCGGCATGGTCTTTGTGCCGCCGCTCTGTCTGGCGACGTGGGTACTCGAACGCCTACCTGCGCCGAGCGCCGAGGATATGGCCGCGCGCAACGCCCGCACGCCGATGGACGCACAAAGCCGCCGCGCCTTTCTGGCCAAGTTTCTGCCCGCCGTGATCATGATCGTGATGGCCTACATCGCACTGACCGTCATGCGCGATTTTCGCGACAATTTCGCGGCCGAAATCTGGGCCGACCTTGGCCGCGGCAACAGCGCGGCCGTATTCACTCAAACTGAAGTGCCGATCGCCATCGCCGTGCTTCTGATTACCGCATGCACCATGGCCGTACGCGACAATTTCAAGGCGCTGATGCTCAACCACGCGATGATCTTCGGTGGTTTCGCCATCGCCTTGACGACCACCTGGCTGCACGGCATGGGCCTGCTCGATCCCGTGTGGTGGGTGGGCGGCAGCGGCTTCGGCCTGTACCTCGCCTACGTGCCGTATAACTGCACATTCTTCGAGCGCATGCTGGCCACCTTTCAGGTGGCTGGCAACGTCGGTTTCATCATGTATATCTCCGATGCCAGTGGATACATGGGCAGCGTCGCAATCATCCTGTTCAAGGAATTCAGCGGTGTGCATTTATCGTGGGCGGCGTTCTATGCCAGCGCCGTGGTCGCGCTATCGAGTATCGGCATGCTGATCGCACTGGCCTCGGCGCTGTACTTCAAAGCCAAGACCCAGCGCGCTGACGTGCCGGGCGTATTGCCGACACTCGCCTAGTTGGTTTCAACAACAGTGTCCCGCATACCCTCGGCTCAGCCAGGTTGCTTGATAGCATTTAATAGGGCGGTTCCGGCGTCGATGAGGCTGCCATCGTTGCGGATCACCAGCGCATCGGCCGGTGCGTGATAGCCAGCGCGGCGGGCCAGACGCTCGGCAATCGATGCTTCGCTTTCGCGCCCGCGCGCGATCAGACGTGCGGCAATCGTCTCGGGGCTCGCGGTGATGACCACCGGCTGCAAAGCGGGGAACCGCGCGCGTGCCTGCGAATACGCATCGCGCGATCCGTTGACCAACACGTGGGCGCCACGCTCCAGCCACTGCTGCACTTCGCGGCCGATGCCGTAATGAAGGCC
>CAJCJD010000165.1 GCA_903970555.1 Vulcanimicrobiota bacterium | reverse complement strand
TTGCCACGGCATGCCGATCGAGATCCAGGTCGAAAAGCAGTTCGGCAAAAACCTGCCCGCCGCTGAAGTGCAGCGCAAGGCACGTGCCTACGCGACCGAGCAGATCCACGCGCAGAAGGCCGACTTCAAGCGCCTGGGCGTGCTGGGCGATTGGGATCGTCCGTACCTCACGATGGATCACTTCAACGAAGCCTCCGAGATCCGCGCGTTGTCGGAGATGCTGCGAAAGGGTTACATCTATCGCGGCCTGAAGCCGGTGAACTGGTGCTTCGATTGCGGCTCGGCGTTGGCCGAAGCGGAAGTCGAGTACGAGGACAAAACCGACATCGCCATCGACGTAGGCTTTGCCTTCGACGATCCCGCGGCTGTGGCCAAAGCGTTCGGCCTGGACAAATTGCCCAAGCCCAACGGCCAGATCGTGATCTGGACCACCACGCCGTGGACGATCCCCGCCAACCAAGCGCTCAACCTGCATCCGGATTTCAGCTACAGCCTGGTCGATACGCCCAAAGGCTTGCTGATCCTCGCCACCGAGCGCGTGGAAGATCGCCTGAAAACCTACGGTTTGGAAGGCCAAATCATTGCATCCGTGCCCGGCAGTGCGCTGGGGGAATTGCGTTTCCGTCATCCGCTGTATGCGTTCGATCCGGGCTACGCACGCCTGGCGCCGGTGTACTTCGGTGATTACGTAACGCTCGATACCGGTACCGGCATCGTGCATTCCTCGCCCGCGTACGGCGTGGAAGATTTCCTATCGTGCAAGGCGCACGGCATGAAGGACGCCGACATCATCAGCCCGGTGATGGGCGATGGCCATTACGTTTCCACGCTGCCATTGTTCGGCGGCATGTTCCTGTGGAAGGCCAATCCGAAGATCGTCGAAGCGCTGGATCAGGCCGGTTCGCTGCTGCATCAACACAAGTACGTGCACAGCTATATGCATTGCTGGCGGCACAAAACGCCGATCATCTACCGCGCTACGTCACAGTGGTTTGCCGGGATGGACATCGCCCCGAACGACGGTCACAAGACGCTGCGTGAGACTGCACTGGAAGGCATCGAAGCCACGCGTTTCTATCCCGCCTGGGGCAAGCAGCGCCTGCACGCGATGATCGCCAATCGCCCGGACTGGACACTGTCGCGCCAGCGCCAATGGGGCGTGCCGATGGCGTTCTTCGTGCATCGCGAAACGGGCGAGCTGCATCCGCGCACGCCAGAGCTATTGGAAGAAGTCGCCAAGCGCATCGAAAAGGACGGCATCGAAGCGTGGCAGAGCATCGAGCCCAGCGATTTCCTCGTTGCGGGTGAAGCGGCGCAGTACGAGAAAAACCGCGACACGCTTGATGTGTGGTTCGATTCCGGCACCACGCATTGGCATGTGTTGCGCGGCTCGCACGCGGATGTTTCCACGTTCCCGGCCGATCTGTATCTGGAAGGTTCGGATCAGCATCGCGGCTGGTTCCATTCCTCGCTGCTCACCTCATCGATGCTCGACGGGAAGCCGCCGTACAAGGCGCTGCTCACGCACGGTTTCACCGTAGATGGGCAGGGCCGCAAGATGTCCAAGTCGCAGGGCAATGTGGTCGCGCCGCAGAAGGTGATGGATACGCTGGGCGCGGACATTCTGCGCCTGTGGGTGGCATCGGCCGATTACCGCAACGAAATGTCGGTGTCTGACGAGATCCTCAAGCGTGTGGCCGATGCCTATCGCCGCATCCGCAACACGGCGCGCTTCCTGCTCGGCAATCTCGATGGTTTCGATCCGACCAAGCATCTCGTGCCGGTCGAGCAGAGCTTGTTGCTGGACCAGTGGGCAGTGGGGCAGGCCTACGAAGTGCAGCAGGTGGTGATCGCTGCGTACGAGCGTTACGACTTTCCCGAGATCGTCCAGCGCGTGCAGAATTTCTGCACCAATGAAATGGGCGCGTTCTATCTGGACATCACCAAGGATCGGCTCTACACCATGCCGACCGAAAGCCTTGGCCGACGCAGTGCGCAGAGTGCGATGTATCGCATCCTGGAAGCCTTGGTGCGCTGGCTGGCACCGGTGCTGTCGTTTACCGCCGAGGAAATCTGGCAGCACATGCCGGGCGAGCGCGCCGAAAGTGTGTTGTTCGAAACCTGGTATGACGGCTTGGCGAATACGCAAGGTTCACCCGAACAGCACCGCTTCTGGGGCGACTTGCTGGCCATTCGCGATACCTCGTCCCGCGTGCTCGAAGACATGCGCAAGGAAGGACGTATCGGTGCAGCGCTGGAAGCCAAGCTAGTGCTTCACGCCGATCCGGCGACGACGGCGCGTTACGCACAAGTTGCTGACGAGTTGCACTTCTTCTTCATCACCTCCGAACTGAGCTTCGCACCGCTACAGCCCGACCCGAACGAAGTTGCCGTGGTCGCGCTTGAAGACGGCGAAGTGCACGTGGCGGCAAGCGTGAGCGAGGCAGCCAAGTGTGTCCGCTGCTGGCATCGTCGCGACGACGTGGGAGCCAATCTCGACCATCCGGAGCTCTGCCTGCGCTGCGTCAGCAACGTGGAAGGCCCTGGCGAAGATCGGCGCTGGTTCTGAGGATGACGATGCGTACCCAAGCCAATGCATTGCCGTGGTTGTTTATATCGGTGCTGGTGATTGCGCTCGATCAGCTCAGCAAATTCTGGGCACTGTCAGCGTTGCAGCCTGCAGGTGAGCCACATCCCGTCATCCCAGGTTTTCTCAACTGGACGCTAGCGTTCAACACGGGTGCTGCCTTCAGCTTTCTCGCCGAAGGCAGCGGCTGGCAGCGCTGGTTCTTCGTCGGGCTGGCGGTGGTCATCAGCGTTGCGCTGGTGGTGTGGCTGGCGCGCACGGCGCGGCAAGAATGGCGCACGGCATTGCCGCTCGCGTTGGTGATCGGCGGTGCGCTGGGCAATCTGATCGATCGCCTGCATGCGTCGCAGGTGACGGACTTTATCCAGGTGTACTACCAACAGTGGTACTACCCCACTTTCAACGTGGCCGATTGCGGCATTTGCGTGGGCGCTGTATTGCTGATTTTGTTCGGCTTGCGTCATCCGTCGCCGAACAAGGCTTCCTAACGCCTCGATTTCCGCGCGAGCGTCGATATTCACATGGGTGAAGAAAAGGCCTGCAGATGCAGGCCTTTTGCTTTTCACGAAGTTAAACGCGGGATCGATTTGCAGATCTGGCATCACGCCGTCTAAGCCTCGACGCGAGCTGAATCGGAATTTTCTGAAAGCATTGTCCAGATGTGGCCGATAGATTGCCCTTCTAGTTTTTGTTAAGAGGGCGCGCTTGGTCGTAATGAGACGTACACGGGCAATCCGCGCCTTAGGAATTCATGGATCGCAGCTAGTCCCCAAAACCAGCATGCCGTGGCGCTCAGCCATGGCGCGGGGGCGAAGGAGCCCCCAAGACGCGGGTAGCCGCATCCAGGGCGATGGGTCGTCCGTACAGTCATGACGGCTATGGGGTGCCCTCCCCAGAAATGTGATGCACATCACATATGGCCCGGTTCTTGCCTCCTCCCTGACAACAGATAGCCGCCGGGTGATGAGCGGATAGCGCAAGGCGCATCACCCACGTCCTGAGTTGGGGGTATCGCAGCCGAATTGATGCATGGGTAGTGCAGGCAGAAGCATGTATATGGAATTCAAATCGACAAGGGGCACGAGGCGCACACGCCGCAAAGCGACTGCATTGCTGGTTTTGTTGTCGCTGTATGGCGTTGGCACTGCCGCTTTCAGTCAGGGCGTGGCGCCCACGGCAACGGACGCCGCCAGCTTGCTGACCCTTGCACGCACCGAACGCGCGGCGGGTCGCCGCGTCGAAGCGCTTGCCTATTGCCAGGAAGTGCTCGCACGCTGGCCCAACAACGCCGACGCGCGTCAGCTCAACGTCGTATTGCTGTCCGAGCTCGGCGCCTCGGCACGTGCCCTGGAACTGGCTTCGACCCTTCCTCCCTCCAGCCAACATGCCGAGCACGCGCGACTAGTCGCTGACTACGACGCGCATGAAGCGCGCTGGGCCCGCGGCGAGCCTTCCGACCCCCATCACCCCTACGCGGAGGCCGACAAAGCTGTCGCCGACATTGAGCGCCTGGCCAACGATGCCAACGCGCCGGCCGATATTCGGCAACGCGCGCGCATGGATATGCTCGCCGCATTGGATCAATCGGACCGTGCCGGCGAAGTGCTGGCTGCCTACGCACCGATGAAACGGCAGGGCGTGCAACTGCCGCCTTATGCAGAACAAGCTGTCGCCGATGCGATGATGCAAAAGCATCGTCCACGTGAAGCAATTGCTTTGTATGAGGACAGCATTCGCCGCGACCCGGGTCCCTATGACCCGAGCGAAACGGATCCGCGCATCGGACTGGCCTATGCGTATCTGGACGCCGGCCGAATGCATGACGCACTCACCACCATCAATGCACTCGCTGACAGCGAAGCGCGCTGGCTGCATTTGCGCGATGTTCGCGGCGCGGTGCAAAACCAGCGCAAGGTCGATGCGGATACGAGTGCCGCCGGGATCACGCAGGATGTGGGGTTGCTCGCCCAGGCCCATGCACGCCTGGCAGCGATGAGCGCCGAGGCACCCGGAAATGCCGACATACGTCGTGATCTGGCGATGGCCGAACTGGCGCGTGGTTGGCCACGCCGTGCGTTGGAAACACTCAAGATCGCCGACACGCTCGATGAGCGCGATGCCAGCGCGGCGCTCGATGAAGCTGAGGCGCATCGCGCCCTGTACGACTACGCAGACGTTCAGTCCAACCTCGACCAGGCCCAGCAAGAAGCTGGTCGCAGCGGCCGTGTGCAAGATGCGCAGGCTGCCTGGGATCGCGACAGCGGCTGGCAATTCGATCTCACCCATGACAACGGTCGCGGCAACAGCCCCGATTACGGCGATCGCGACCAAGAGACCTTGGCGACACTCGCCAGCCCGCTGATCGACGACCACTGGCGTGTGCTGGCGCTCGCGCAATACGCCACGGCCGCGTTGCCAGAGGGCGATGTATCACGCGAGCGAGCAGGGCTTGGTTTGGAAGGCTATCTGCACGGTCTGCAGTTCTACCTTCAGGCGCTGCCTGCAGCCGATCGCTTCGTGCGTCGTACCGCGTTCGCCGCTGGTTTCAATTGGTCGATCAACGACCATTGGTCGCTATCCACTGATTGGAGTAGCGCTGGCAACGACGTGCCATTACGCGCGCAGTATTACGGCATCACCGGCAATACATTGAGCACGGCCTTGCAATGGCGCGCGAGCGAGCTGACATCGGCGCGCCTGGATGTGTACCGCGATCGCTTCAGCGACGGCAATGTGCGTCAAGGCTGGCTGGCCGATGTCGTGCAGCGATTGCACACAGGCGCCAACTTCACGTGGGATGGCGGCGTGGAAGTCGGTGGTTCGCATAACAGCGAAGTGGATCGACCGTATTTCAATCCATCCGAAGATCGCTCCTACGCGCTTACCAGCAGCCTGCAAAACGTGCTCAGCCAGTACGACGATCGCAACTGGACCCAGCGCATCGATCTGGCCGTGGGGGAATACGCCGAGCGCAACTATGCGACCGGCCTGCTGGTCAGCGCCCGCTATGGGCAAGTCTTCCAGCCGCGCGCTGGCCTGCGTTTTGGCTGGGGCCTGGGTTGGCATTACCAGCCCTACGACGGCAGGCACGAGTCGCGCCTGGTGCTCGACCTAACCATGCATTGGGGAGAGTGACGATGCGTCCGTTCCTGCTCGCACTGTTCCTGCTCTGTCTCGCGAACATCGCGTACGCCACCGCGCCGGTAGCCGCGAAACCTGCTTTCATCGTGTTGGCGTATCACGACGTGCGTGATGACGTCGGTGCGCAGGGCGATCACGATCCCGATGCCACCAGCACGGATCATCTGATCGCGCAGTTCGATTGGCTCAAGGCCAATGGCTATCACGTCGTCAGTCTCGACGCGGTCATCAAGGCCTCACAGGGCGGTCCGGCGTTGCCGGATCATGCCGTGCTGCTGACCTTCGACGACGGCTTGGAAAGTTTCTATACGCGCGTTTATCCGTTGCTGCGCGCGTATGACTATCCCGCTGTTTCCGCGCTGGTCGGTTCGTGGATCGACCTGCCTACCGGCCAGACGATGGCTTACAACGGTGCGCAGTGCACGCGGGCATGTTTCCTCAGCTGGGCTCAGGTGCGGCAGATCCAGCAATCGGGGCTGGTCGAATTCGTCTCGCATACCTGGCAATTGCATATGGGTATACCGGGCAATCCGCAGGGCAACCAGATGCCTGCGGTGGTGACACTGCGCTACGACAACGCTTCGGCAAGCTATGAAACGGAGGCCGCTTACATAGCGCGTCTGCACGCCGATCTTCGTCACAGTTCGGATGAACTGGAAAAAGAAACCGGCCGCCGACCGCGCGCCATCGCGTGGCCTTACGGCGCTTACAACCAGATCGCCGTGCAAGTCGCCGCGAGCGAAGGCATGCCGGTGTCGTTGAGCTTGGATGACACGCTTCCGGATGTACGGGCCGACAGCACGATTCCACGCCTGTTGATCAGCGGCAACATCAACGCCAACCGTCTCGGTTGGCTGATACGTCATCAGTCGCGCATCGATCCGGTGCGTGCGGTGCAAGTCGATCTGGACTACGTCTACGATCCCGATCCGGCGCAGCAGGAACGCAACCTGTCGTTGCTGCTGGATCGCATCAAGCGTATGCATCCGAGCCAGGTATGGCTGCAAGCCTATGCCGATCCGAAGGGTGATGGCGTGGCTGAAGCGGTGTACTTTCCTAATCGGCGCCTGCCGATGCGCGCGGATCTGTTCTCGCGCGTGGCGTGGCAGCTGCGTACGCGTGCCGGCGTGCGCGTGTATGCGTGGATGCCGGTGCTGGCTTTCCGTTTTCCCGATGCGCCGAACTTGCCATCGCTAGGCGGCGAGCCTAAGCCCGGTGGCGATCATTTTCGTCTGGCACCGTGGGATCCACATGTACGTCAGCAGATCGGTGACGTCTACGAAGACCTCGCCATGCATGCCGATGAAGCAGGCCTTTTGTTCTCCGATGACGCCTATATCCGCGATACGGACAACCTCGGCCCGTGGTCCGGCATGACACCTGCGCAGAAAACCACGGCCTTGATCGACTTCACGCATCAACTCACCGATCGCGCGCGTCGTTGGCGGCCGGAAGTAAAAACGGTGCGGAACATCTACACGCGCCCGATCGTCGATCCCGCCGCCGAAGCCTGGTTCGCGCAAAGTTTGCCGGCGTTCCTCGCGGGCTACGACATGACCGCCGTGATGGCCATGCCGCAACTGGATCAGCAGCGCGATACGGCGCGCTGGTACCGCGACTTGGTCAAGCGCGTGGCATCGGTGCCGAATGCGCTGGATCACACGCTGTTCGAGCTGGCAACACGCGACTGGCGCAACCACGACCAGCCGATAACCGAGACACAACTGAGCGATCGCATTGAGTTGCTGCAAGCCGCAGGCGTGCGTCACATCGGTTACTACCCGGATGATTTCATCCAGAACCAGCCGCGCCTGGAAGCCATTCGTCCGTCGATCTCGATCGCCGATTATCCCTATCCGGAGCCATCGCGATGAACGGTGGCCTGCTGCATATCCCGCTCGAATTTGCCTTCTTCTATCCGTTGGCAATGTCGCTGATCTGGATGAGCGGCGGCCTGATTTATTTTCTGCGCTGGGAGCGCAAAGAGCCGTCGCGCCTCAAGCCGCCAGCGCTGCCGTCGTATCCCTTGGTTTCGCTGATCGTGCCTTGCCACAACGAAGGCGAACAAGTACGTGAAACCATCGCGCACTTGGCGGTGCAAACCTGGCCCGATTTTGAAATCATCGCCGTCAATGACGGTTCGACTGACGATACCGGCGAGCAACTCGATCAGCTGATGAAGGAATACCCCCAGCTGCGTGTGCTGCACCTGTCGAGCAATCAGGGCAAAGCCATGGGATTGCGTGCGGCAACTCTGGCGGCGAAAGGTGAGTATCTGGTCTGCGTGGATGGCGATGCAGTGCTCGATCGCTACGCCACGCACTGGATGATGTTCCATCTATTGAGCAGTGCGCGTGTCGGTGCCGTTACGGGCAATCCGCGCATTCGCAATCGCTCGACGTTACTCGGCAAACTGCAGGTTGGCGAGTTCTCTTCGATCATCGGTCTGATCAAGCGCGCGCAACGTGTGTACGGACGCATTTTCACCGTTTCTGGCGTGATCGCCGCGTTCCGCAAAGTGGCGCTGCACGATATCGGTTACTGGAACACCGATATGGTGACTGAAGATATCGACGTTAGCTGGCGCTTGCAGATGCGGCATTGGGAAATTCGTTACGAGCCCAATGCGCTGTGCTGGATCCTGATGCCGGAAACGATGCGCGGCCTGTGGAAGCAACGTTTGCGCTGGGCCCAGGGCGGTTCGGAAGTGCTGCTGCGTTATTTGCCGAAATTGCTGCGCTGGCGCCAGCGTCGCATGTGGCTGGTCGCAGCAGAATACATGATCAGCCTGGTCTGGTCATACGACATCGCGGTGATCTTGCTGCTTTGGCTGGTTGGGCGCTTCGTCGATTTGCCGGAGTCGATCCGTGTGCCCACGTTGCTGCCTGAGTGGAATGGCGTGGTACTCGGCATCATCTGCATGCTGCAGTTCCTGATCAGTCTACTGATCGACCGCCGCTACGAAAAGCGCGTTGGCCGCAATTATTTCTGGATGATCTGGTACCCGATCGCGTACTGGATGCTCACCACTGCCACGTCCATCGTGGCGTTTCCCAAGGCCGTGCTCAAACGCAAAGGCACGCGCGCTGTTTGGACCAGTCCCGACCGAGGCATACGATGAAAGCCGATCCCCTCATCATCGAACGACCGGAGCGGCAGAAGCCGCTGCAACGAGCAACATTCGCGCTCATCACCATGGTGGCATGGACGCTTTGGGTCTCGCTGTGGTTGCCCTTGCTCACCTTGATCGCATGGATGCTGGGTTTGCAGGACATCTACATCAAACTAGGCTTGAATCATCCGTTCCGTGCAGCGGGGGATTTGGACCTGGTATTCAGGGTGGCGTTCGTATGCGCACTCTCGTTGGGGTCTTGGGCGTTCTACAACCGCATGCGTTTCGCCGGCAAGCAGAAGCGCCATGCCAACCGCATCGTGGATCTCACGGAGATGGCACCGGTGTTGGAGGCATCCATCAATACGGCGCGAGAGTTGCGGTCCAGTCGCCGTGCAGTGGTTCACTTCACGGATAGTGGGCAGCTGTTTCTTACGGCAGACAACGCGTAAGGGTTCGCCATCGTCCAGCCGCAGTGGCTCACGGCGGATTTATCGCAGCGTGTTCGGCACGGTTTCGACCTCTGCGCTTGGCTTCGTACAGCGCACCGTCGGCGGCAGCGATAAGTTCTTCCCGCGTGGCGCCTTCGGCGGGCACCATGCTCGCGACGCCCACGCTTACCGTTACGCGACGAATCGGGCTGTCGTCATGGCTAACATTCAATTGCCGAACCCGCTTGCACAGTCGTGAAGCGACTTCGCGCGCGCCGCTTAGCGGCGTGCCCGGCAGGATAAGCACGAACTCTTCGCCGCCGTAACGGGCAAGCAAGTCCGACGGGCGCTGCACGGCCTCATGCAGCACAACGGCAACGTCTCGAAGGCAGGCATCGCCGGCAAGATGCCCGTAACGATCGTTGTATTGCTTGAACAGGTCGATATCGATGAGCAGCAACGACATTGCTTGTTGTGTGCGCAGTGCCAGGCGCCATTCGCGCTCAAAGGCTTCCTCGAAGGCGCGCCGATTGGGGATGCTGGTCAAACTGTCGCGCATGGCGAGTTCGGCTAGCATCGTCTGATCATTGCGCAATCGGTCTTCAGCCTCGCTTTGCTTGACCTGACTCAGGATGCTGCGCAATCCATAGCCGAGCACCGCAACGATTACGCCGGCGACACCAAGATCGAAACGTGGGCGAAGCAGCAGCAAGGCAATCGTCAGCACCGACAGCGCCAGCAGCAAGGGGCTGCCGCTGCGAACGAACCGGACAAGCCCAATAGGCGGGTTCGGCACTCGCGTAATGCGCGATGGCATGCGCCAGGCGACGACGGCGAATACCAGGAAAGGAATATCGATCAGCAAGTCGTAGACGCTGCCTATGTCCGGCGCGACATCTAGCGCCACATGGTGGTTGTAATAGGCCGCCGAAAGGGCGTAAAGGCAGGTAAACGACGCCAACGCGGCAAATAGATGACGTTGCTTGAGCGTGTCCGCAGCGAAGAATCGGACCGTAGTGGTGACGGCGAGAAATCCGTTTTCCACATCGAACATCGTCGCGATCATCTGCGCGGATTGCGGGCTCGAAGCGCCTTGCAGGGTCGTCCACGAAAACATCAGCGCGAAGTAGAGGTAACCCAGCGATATCGCGAGCACGGCATCGACGCCACGCTGCACGTAACTGCCACTGTCCAGGCCAACTGTCGCGGCAACGTAGGAAATCGGCACGCCGTACAGGATATACAGCAGCATGCTTTCGCCGGGCACTTCGTTCGTATTGCCCAGCAAATCAAGGCGAAGACTGCTGACCATGCCCAGCGTCCAAAGCAACAGGCTCAACGCCACCGGGCTCCAGCCGCGTGCAGGGGAGATGCCTGCTATCAGTCCGCGCCGCGCCGCGACACAGGATGCAAGGAATGGCGCGGCGATCAGGAAGGCATACGATGCCGCCATGGCGTGCCCGGGCAAAACCAGAATAAGCACGGCATGCAAGAGGAGGAACCCGATTGCAAGCAGCACCATCATGATATTGGCGAGCCCCCTGACTTACGCTGGAAATACCTTAATACACATCGCGCCCTGGGAATGTGTGCGTGATGTCACGATGGGGGAGGGGCGGCTGTTCCAGGCCCAATGGGGATGCTGTCGACGTCAGCATCATTGGTCGCAAAAACGTAATGCCCAGGGATCTTTTTTATTTACGCCGGCATGTTGGCGACTACGGCGAGATTTGATCGCCCCGTCGCCACCCTGGTTTAGATTTTGAAGCCAGGCCCCGACACGTGCGGCCTGGGCCTGGCTGCGATTTCACTGCAGTTGTGCAGCGCTGGCTTTAGCCGCCGCTAGATGAGCTGGATGCGGGTGCCGATTTGTCGACAGCAGGCTGTTCCTTCGATTTGCTGCTTGAGCTGTCGTTGCTCGCTGCGGCTTGTCCGCGGGAGTAAACAATCGCCTTGTTACCTTCGCACTGCCCCACCACCTTGCCACCGCTTTTATCCGCCTGATCTGCCGCGACCACATCCAAGGTGTAGTTGCTTACACCGTTAGCTTTGATCTTGGCATCGATGCTGGATTTCACAGTGTCGCACGAGGCATGGGCAAGCAACGGCAACGACATCAATGTCAAAGCAGCGATATAGAGACGAGTCCTCATGGTTTCTCCTTGTTGGTGTGTGTCACATCAAAAATAGGGCGACTGCTACGCGGTCACAATAAAAGCTATTTTCCCCCGGGGTTTTTCCGTTACAACGAAGTGATCCTAAAGCAATCCTCCAAAACCGTCATCGGCCTCCTTCTTGAGTCGGAAGCGGGTGCTCGATATCGGCGTTTTGCAAATGCCTGACGTGACATTCAAATCGATCGCCAGGCATGAACCCAACTTGACTCGAATAAGGCCTATTCATCGCCGATTGATCTTCACCAACCAAACTCAGGTTCCCACAGGCAACTGAGGAGCGATTCGTGAAGAAGATTGCTTCATTGAGCATCGCACTGGTACTGGGATGTGCTGGTGTCGCGACGGCGCAGCAGCAGGCGTTGAATCAGCAGGAGATCAGCGCGCACCTGACTCAGCAAGGCTACACAGATATTCATGATCTGAAATTCGATGATGGTGTTTGGTCAGCGCGTGCGCGCAGCGGTAATGGCGAGCGCGTAACGCTGCGTGTAGACCCTCTCACCGGCCACGCGTATCCCGACAAACAAGTCTCGCCGATGAGTGAAGCCGACATCCGTTCGGCGCTTTCGGTCCAAGGCTACACGGATGTGCATGACGTGGATTTCGATCACGGCATCTGGACGGTCAAAGCAAAAAATCCTGCGGGTGCGAAGGTAAGTTTGAAGATCGACGCACAATCAGGACGCGTCATTGGTACCAACTGAGCAGTCGGCATCGCGTGCAAGACAATGAAATGTTTGGCCCCACGTGCAGTGACCGTGGGGCCTTTTTGTTGCTTGAATCTGGGCAACTGATCAATGGACCTTGAGCCAGACGATGTCGATCGCTTTCCCCGACATCCCGGACATGCAGTCTCATGAAACCTTCGCGCATGAAAAAGCCCGCTGTGAGGCGGGCTTATCGTCTTGCTTGGATTTCGTTGCTAGTGCATGAAATCCATCATTGGTACGGTGATAGGTCTAGAAAAGCCAGTCACTATGCCTGTTGAGAGGTATCCAAATAAATTATACCCCCGAATGTACCCCCAGAAATGGTCGGCTTGCTAGCGATCCACGCTTCTATGTCGCCCGCAAGCCAAGCTAC
>CAJCJD010000164.1 GCA_903970555.1 Vulcanimicrobiota bacterium | reverse complement strand
TGCCGCTGGGGTCGCGGAAGTACATGGTGGGCGAGAGCTACGGAGGGTTTCGTGGGCCGCGCGTGACCTACTATCTGCAGTCGCAACTCGGCGTGGCGATGAATGGCGTGGTGCTGCTCTCGCCGTATCTCGACGCCGCATCTTCCGATGACGAGAATGTCTCGCCGTTGCCGTGGATGCTTACGCTGCCATCCATCGCCGCCGCGCATCTGGAGCGCGAACACCGGCTCACGCCCGAAGCGATGGCGCCGATCATCGAGTACACGCGCGGCGACTACGCCACGGCCTTGATGAAGGGCCGCAGCAATCCCGCCGCCACCGATGCAATGATCCAGAAGGTCACTGAACTGACCGGTCTCGATCCCGTCTTTGTGAAACGGTCAGGCGGCCGCCTGGAAACGCAGGCCTATCTGCGCGAGGTGTATCGCGCCGAAGGCAAGCTGGGGAGCCGCTACGATTCCAATGTCACCGCGTGGGACCCCTTCCCGTACGCACCACATCAGGTGGGTGGCGACCCCATCCTCAACGGCATCATCGCGCCGACCACTACGGCGATGGTCAACTTCATCACGCAAACAGTCGGTTGGAAATACGAGGGCCGTTACAACGCGCTCAGCTACGACGTGAACAACCTCTGGCATGAGGACGACGACGCCAACAAAGGCTCCGTCAGCGAGCTGCGCCAGGCCGTGGCCAACGATCCCAATCTGCGCGTGCTGATCGCGCACGGCTGGGACGATCTCTCCTGCCCGTTCATGGCGTCGGTGCTGATCGTCGATCAGATCCCCGAGATGGGCGACCCCACTCGTGTGCAAGTGAAGGAATATCCCGGCGGCCACATGTTCTACGCGCGCCCCACTAGCCAGGCGGCGTTGCTGCAGGACGTGAAAACGCTTTACGGCACGCGCTGATCCGGCGTATCCGGCGTCGAGGAAAACGACGCCGGATCCACGCCGGGATGACGCACACGCCAGGCCGCCAGCAACTCGCGATACTGCTGCCGCGCGTCCTCGTAGAAATCGAAGATGCAAGGGTCACAACCATTGCCGCAACAATCGCCCGGATCGGGCTCGACGGGAGGACGCGGCGGTGGATCGTCGCGCAGGGCAGCACTGTCGGAAGTGGGCGTGTCGTCGTTCATAAGCGAAAGAGAACCAGTCACACCCACCATGGCAGCGGGCCACGCCAACTTCAAGCACCGGCCAACGAACGCCACCAGACATTGTGCGATATGCGTTTGGCCTGCGAAGATCCAGAACCCATCACCTCCCCACATCAGGACGCCAATGATGCGTAGCGTTTCCTCCCGCCGTCCGTACCCCATGATTGCCTACCTTGCTCTAGCGCTGCTTGCGACGAGCGGCGGTGCATTTGCGCAAACGTCGTCCTCGCCTTATCGCATTGTCGGCTACGCCAACGGCTGGAATCCGGTACAGACCAAGGATGTCGGCAAGATCGATACGCTGATCTTCGCCTTTGCACAGTTGAAGAACGGCAGCGTGGTTCTCGACAAGAACGGCGCAAAAAGTTTGCACGATCTACTCGCGCTGAAATCGATCAATCCGAAGCTCAAGGTCGATATCTCAGTGGGCGGTTGGACCGTCGGCGGATTCTCCGAAGCGGCCAGCACGCCGGCGGGGCGCCAGCAGTTTGCCGACAGCGCCGCAAAATTGATTGCCGCGCAGCATGCAGACGGTCTCGATGTGGACTGGGAATATCCCGGCCATCACGAATCGGGCATTCAATCCAGCCCGCAGGACAAGACCAACTTCACGCTATTGCTGCAGGCAATCCGCACAAGTCTCGACCGCGTCGGCGCTACCAGCGGCCATCACTACACGCTCAGCGTGGCGATTGCCGATGGTCCGTATGTCAGCGATATCGATATTGCCGCAATCAATCCATCCCTGGATTGGTTCAATCTGATGACCTACGACTTCGTCAACGCTAATACACCAACGACTGGACATCACACCGGCCTGCACGTTTCAGCGCTGATCGCAGGCGACGGCCGCACCACGGATCGCTCCGTGCAGCAATTCCTGGCCGCTGGCGTAGCGCCGAGCAAACTGGTGATCGGTGCCGCGCTCTACGGCCGCGAATTCGCCGACGTGAAACCCGATCATCATGGCCTCTATCAAACCTTCGGCCACTATCAGGGCGGCCACAATTGGCCGGAACTGAAGAGCGATTTCATCAACAAGCAAGGTTACGTGCGCTATTGGGATGACGCCGCCCAAGCTCCGTGGTTGTGGAATGCGCAAACGCGTCGCTTCATCAGCTACGACGATCCGCAATCGATTGCCGCGAAGGCCGCCTACGTCAAGGCACAGCACCTTGGCGGCATCATGTATTGGGAACAAACGCTCGATCCCAGCGACGAACTGCTGGACGACATGTGGCAAGGATTGCGCGACTAACTAAAGACATCGCCATCCCGGCAGACGCCGGGATGGCTGTTACAGGCTTACCTTCCGCCTGGCAAAGCCGTGCATCACTTCGGCTTGCGAAACCGATACATGAATTGATCGGTGTGACCGCGTATCGACGAATCGAACACCTTGTTGGTGTGCGGATCGTTCGTATTGCGCAGCACGCTACTCTCGCCTGCAAACACAAAGCCGACTGACTCCACCTGCTTCTTCACGATCTCCGGATCGATGCGATGCAAGGTATCCGTGTCCGCCATGCCCGAACCAGTCGGCGCAACGTGATCAATCACGACAAACAAACCACCGGGTTTCAGCGCGGCATAAACCTGCTTATCGAACGCGACGGGATCGACCTTGCCCATGAAGGCGTCGGGATAGTCGTGATAGTTCTGCGAGGTGAACACCACGTCCACCGGTTCCGGCACACTCAGTTGCGCTGCCGGCTGCTTGAGTACCGAAACGTTCGCGTAGTGCGCATCAGCGGCAAGCTTGTCAGAACCTGCAACGTCATCGGCGTCTTCCTTCGCGTACTCATTCGGCCATAGCGCATAAACATGGCCCTGCGTGCCGACAATGCTGCTGAATACGCGGGTGAAATAACCGCTGCCCGGTATCAGCTCCAACACTTTCTGCCCTGGTTTCACTTCACTGAAAACCATCACATCGGTGATCTTGCGGCGCGCATCGGCGCTGGCATCCTGGGCGCGCGCAGGATCGTTTACAGCCGCCCTGACGTACGGCGGCACATAGTGCACGGCTTGCATATGGTTCATCTGCGGCGTTTGCGCCAGGGTTGCCCCCGGAATGATCAGCGCCGTAAGCAAAACGATCGATATCGAACGCATGACGATCTCCTGACTGGAAGGAAGCCCCACGCGATTGTGCTCTTGCCGATTAAAGTCGCCTACCTGACCTTTGGCCCATATCTGGCCGCATTCCCGCCGTGGAAAAATCCGCGCGGCGTCGTGTGCGTCAGATCGCTGGCGTCGACAGCGGCCAACTGCCGAGCCGTTGGTACTCGCCCTTGCCCACGATATTGTGAATCAATGCGACCTCGTCGATCTGCCAAGTTATCGGTGCGACCGGTGCTGCAGCCGGCAACTCGCGACGTCCGTAGGCAAGCGTGACATGGGGCGTGAACTGGCGTTCGACATACCGATGCAAACCCGCATGCACCAGGGCCGCGTTGAGATCTCGCCATAGCAACAGCAGCGCCTCCGGCACCACCGTGCCTCGCAGCACGCAAGGCGGTTCGTGACCGCGGAAGCTGGCGGCGTAGTCCAGCGTCCATGTGAACGACGACGCCCGCAGTTGGTCCCCGGCCAACTTCGCTTTCTCCACGATATCCTCAGGTACAGCCGGATAATCACCCAGAAAATTCAAGGTGGCGTGATAACGCTCCGGCTTGACCCAACGCGCGCGCAGATCAGCATGCTGCTGTTGCACCAGCTTGGCAGCAGCGTCGATCTCGCGACACGTGGTCTCGCTCGGCATCAACGCAAAAAACAGGCGGTGTGTTTCAGCGCGCGTGGCGGGCGGTTGCGCGAAAAGCTCGATCTGAGGCGTACGCGATTGAGATATATGGGAAGACATGTACGGCAGCGTACTCCATCCTCCACGGATCGGTGCGTTAGTCTTGTCGCTTCATCCAAAACCGATGGAACGCGCCATGCCCAAGACACCTGCTATCACCGTGCATGATGCCCTGCCAATGCGCGACCGCGTTGTACTCATTACTGGCGGTGCGCAAGGCGTTGGTCGCGGCATCGCCCAGGCCGTGTTGGGGGCCGGTGGATCGGTGATGATCGGCGATCTGGACGTGGATGCCGGACACGCGTGCTTGCAGGAATGGCAAGTTGGTCACCGCGCGGCGTTTCATAAGCTGGATGTCGCGCGCGAAGCGAGTGTTCGGCGCTGGGTCGATGCCGCGCTGGCACGCTTCGGCCATATCGACGGACTGGTCAACAATGCCGGCATCGCCAATCCCCACCAAGGCCCCTTGCACGAACTCTCGCTAGAGACGTGGAATCGATACTTGGGTACGAATCTCACCGGCGCATTTCTGTGCAGCAAGCACGCATTGCCATCGCTCGCCACCGCGCGTGGCGCGATCGTGAATATCGCCTCGACGCGTGCCCTGCAGTCCGAACCCGACACCGAAGCTTATGCGGCAAGCAAGGGCGGTCTGGTCGCGCTAACGCATGCGATGGCGGTAAGCGCGGGACCTGCGGTACGCGTCAACGCAATTCTGCCCGGCTGGATTACCACCGACGCGTGGCAGAAACCGCAAGCCCGTCAGCATCCCAAACTCCATCGCCGCGACCATGCGCAACACCCGGCGGGCCGCGTAGGTTCGCCGGAGGACATTGGCGCCCTCGCGGTGTATCTACTGGGTCAGCAGTCGAGCTTCGTGACCGGCCAACACTTCGTGGTCGACGGCGGCATGACGATCAAGATGCAATACGTCTGAACTCGCCGTGCTGATGCTCATCCTCAAGGCGGGCGATATTTAAGCTGTCTCGCGCAGAAACACCGGCAAATCGGTCGGCGGCGGAGGCGTGGACATGCCGTACATCATCATCGCGATATGTCCGCGGTGATAGGTCGCATGATTGACCACATGCAGCGCGATATCGCCGCGACGCATCGCGCCCTGACCGCCGCCAATGAAGGTGAAGTGGATTGTTTCATCCCACGCTTGCTCGTCTAGCGTTTCCGCCAGATTGATATACCAGTCATTCGTACTGGTTTGGGCGTCGCGAAGCATGTCAAACGCAGGGCAATCATCAGGATTGCGGGACGTGAAGCCGTGAGTTACGCCTTCCAGATGCGCCTTCCAAACCTGATCCATGCAGTGCACGTGATTGAGTGTGCGCAAGATGCTACCGAATACGATTGGTTGCTCGCGGGTTAGAGACGATCCGGGCATAGCAGCCAAGGACTGGTAAAGCAACCGGTCGGCCCACGCCCGGTAGCGCGTGAGCGTCTGGAGCTGTCGAAACTGCGACATGCGTACTGTCTCCTGGGAAGCGGGCGTTATGTTAACGGTGATCTCATCACGCCGCGCGCCGAGCATCTCGAGCTGAATTTAAAGTCGCGTCCGGCAGATCTGCATGTCGTTCATCCACTATTTGGTTAGCGGCAAAGTCAAATGGCACAACGCCTTGCAGCACTCACCCAACCCGCGACTCTGCCTGTCCGCTGAACACTGATGAACTTGTCAGTAATTTCCGGTATGCCGTCGAAAGTTTTCTCGCGTTTTCTGCTGTACGGTGCACGCCCAGGAGGAAACACCATGAAAACAGTTCGTTCCACGCAATATTTTTCGCCGCGTCGCACCTGGCTCGTGCGCTCGGCAGCGGGCTTGATCGCCGCCGTCGCCGCATTGACGGCGATCCCGCAGAAAGCCAACGCCGGCGTCTTTATCGGCGTGGGCGTTTCCGTTGGCTTCCCGCCTCCTGTGCTGCCCGTTTACGTGCAGCCCCCCATTCCCGCTGCTGGCTACATCTGGACGCCAGGCTATTGGGCATGGAATGGGGCTGATTACTACTGGGTGCCAGGCACATGGGTGCTTGCGCCGTACTATGGCGCACTCTGGACACCGGGCTATTGGGGCTGGAGTGGTGGCGTCTACGTCTTCCACGCCGGCTACTGGGGCCCCCACGTCGGTTTCTACGGCGGCGTGAATTACGGCTACGGCTACGGCGGTAGCGGCTACGTCGGCGGCCACTGGGGCGCGGGCGGCTTCTACTACAACCGTTCGGTCAACCAGTTCGGTAGTGTTCACGTCACCAACGTCTACAACCAGACGGTCATCAACAATACTTACGTGAGCCGCACCAGCTACAACGGTGGCCAAGGTGGCCTGGCCGCCCGCGCAACGCCACAAGAAGCGGCGTTTGAGCATGAGCAACACATCGGACCGGTCGCCGCCCAGCAGCAACAAATGACCATGGCCAGCCAAAACCATGCGCTGTTCGCGTCGGTGAACCATGGCAACCCACCGATCGCGGCTACGGCACGCGCTGGCGTGTTCGCCGGGGCTGGCGTGGTGGCTGCACGCGGAGCGACGGGGCACTTTGCGCCTGCCGCCGCCAATGTCCAGCATGTGAACAGCAACGCAGCCATGCACACGCAGACGAACGGAACGGCTCTGCGTTCGGCGAACTTTGCACCGCACGCGAACACGGCAAACGTGGCGCACACAAATGCCAACGCGTACCACCCGGCGAGTGTCAGTCACGCCAATTACACGGCGCATACGTCGCAAACGTATCGACCGCAGTCGACCGGATATCGACCGGCAGCGGCACCGCAATATCACGCAGCCGCTCAGTCGTATCGAGCACCGGCCGCGCATCCGGCCAGCAACGCGCCGCGTGGCGGTGGTGCACCGCATGGTGGTGGCGCGCCACACGGAGGCGGCGGCCACGATCAGCACCACGGCTGATTGAGCATTTCACTGGCGACAACAAAAAGGCCCGCTGCGAAGCGGGCCTTTTTTATGGACATCTGTCCGTGGTGTTCGATACCTACCTCGCGATCAATGCGCGACCTGGGATCCCACCAACAGTGCGCGGATCATCCGCAGCTTCGCCTTGACTTGCTCTTCGTTCGCAGGTCCCAGACGAACCATCAGCTTCTGGCCATTCGAAAGCGACTGCAAGCGGGGATCGACGAACACGTAATGCGAACCCACGCGCGTCACAGCAATCGGATCGTGCAGGTCGGGCGCAGCCAACATGTCGTCGATCGCCAGCAGCGCGCGATCGTTGAAATAGCCATGCGGATAGCCAAGTTCCCTATAGGCATCCTGGAACAGTGGATAGTTATGTTTGTACCAGGCGACCAGCGCGTGCGGATCCACGCCCTCAAGCACCGTCACGTACGCGGCATAACGATCAGCATTGCGCGTATCGATCAGGGTGATGCCATTGGCCTGAGTGGTCTGCATGACGCCTTTGGGCGTACGCAACGGCAAGATATTGGTGCTGCCGAAACTCTGTCGCGGCAGTGCATCGACAGTTGCCACCACGCGGGAAATGATCTGGCTTGGTACCAGCAACGAACGCAGATCGCCACCGCTTGTCAGCGATGACAATGCATCGAGCACGCTGGCGTCGCTATCGACTAGCGCCGGGAGCGCGGCCGTGGATGCCGGAGCCGGCCCGGACGATGCCTGCGTGATGGGATGCTGGATGACCGAACTTGCGCTGGCCGGCGCGCTTGACGATGTCGCAGCGGGCAGCGTAGTTGGCGGAATTGTCACCGCCGTATCCGGGTGCATAGCCATGCGCACCAGATAGACGCCTGCTACCACGATAGCGGCCACCACGATGATCGCCACGATCCAGCTGCCATACGAATTTTGTTTTTTTGACGCTCTGCGGTTCACGGTTTCGCCTGTTTCACAATGACTCGTAGATTGTGACAGGCAGGCGCGTCATTTGTTCGATAAATGGGACATCGTGCACGACGAATGCGCGCGGAAAAACGCCGCGCGCAAACATCAAGCAGGAAAATATCTTGCGGCGTTGCGGTCAATTCACCGCAACGACCGTATCAGGCAACTCGATAGCGCCCGTCTGCCACCGCGTGTCCCGCACCAATATCGAGGTCGACATCGGCTTTCTCGGTAGACCGCAGTATCGGTTTGACGAGAGGCAGTATGAAACTGTCTTCGCGGTTGTACGCCAGGCTGCTGGCTGCATACAGGTCTTCGTACGAGCTCAGGCGTTCGCGCAGCCATTCGCGCAGTTGCGGGCCGAACAAGCTCTCAACCTTGCTATCGGCCTGCTGCGGCAAGCCGCTGAGCGCACTCTGCTTCCACGGCTCGACCTTGGGGTCGGCGATGTTTTGGTGACAAGTCTGATCGAGTGCAACATCCGTACACAGCCCGAGAAACCCACATAAACGCTGCCATTCTTCCGCCGGATTACGAACTAGATCTTCGAGGAAGACGAAATGATGGTTGCGCACGCCGATGCGCGAGCGGTGGATATCCGCTGCATGATTCCAGCGACGCACCCACTGCATCAGGCCACCGCTGAATGCCTTGTTGTCATAGCGCAGCTCGGCATCGGTGATCGACGCCAGCACATCCATGCCTGGGCGGATAACATGGATGAATCGCGCGTCAGGCAGGTAGTGCTCGATCTCCGGCAGATACAGCAGATGGTGCGGCGTCTTTTCGATCCACGCAGAACGACCGGCCTGCTCCGCCAAACCGTCCAGCATGGCGATAAAGCGCGAGACGCACGTGTCCTGAAACCAGGGAGCCTTGGACGGCGACTGTTCCGCACCGAGCAAGGATTGCTGTAACGCGAGGAACTCACGACGGCCATAACGCCGGGTAAGACCCAGGCGGCGCGCCAAAGTGCGCCGACGCGGCTTGGACCCTTCATCGCCCAGACGGTGATGCAGCCCGCCTAGCAAACGTGGGAAGAAACCGGTTTCGGGAAGGGTGAAAACTTGAGGATGCCGGGCCAGCATGGCCTGCACGATGGTGGTGCCCGATCTTGGACACCCTACGACAAAGGTTCTTTGCATGAGCAGCTGGCGCCCCCCGCTTTTTTTATAGACTTCTTGACCATGCGTCGCAGTGTTCCGGCGCAACCAAAACAACCAAACGCGTCAGGCTGCTGTAAGTTGACACAACTTACACAGACGTGCAGGGTCTGTCCACAAAAACTTCTTACGTTCCCTGGGCTTGGCACTCAGAAAGGAGTGCCTCGCGTGCTGCGGGGCAACAAGTTCGTTCAGGCTCCCCATCCCCGCAAATCCTGCCAGCCTACTGGCGGCCTCATGCTGCGCGTTTCTTATCATTTTTTTCGTGACGTATTGTCGATTTCGTGTGAAAAACGTCAGATCCACGTAGGCCCCATGGGCCGGCAATGTCACCACACCCTAGCCGGCACGACCCGTGCTTAACAGATCACTATCTTCCCCCAACCCGCTACGGAGTGATGGAAAACAACGGCTACCCACCCCTCGCCACCGTCATCGAGCTTCTGCTCGATGCGATCTGTGTGGTCGACACTGAAGGCCGGTATCTCTACGTGAGCGCGGCCTTCGAGCGCATCTTCGGCTATGCGCCGGAGGAGGTTCTGGGGAGACCCATGATCCAGCTGGTCCACCCCGAGGACCGCGAGCGAACCCTACAAACGGCGCAAGAAATCATGGCCGGACACGCCCAGCCCAACTTTCAGAACCGTTACATCCGTAAGGACGGGCGCGTGGTGCACATCATGTGGTCGGCACGCTGGTCCGAGGTGGACCAGGTGCGTATCGCCGTCGCGCACGAGATCACCGAGCTAAAGCGCGCAGAGGCCATACAGACCGCGCTGCTGGCCATTTCCGAGTCCGCCCACACGGCGAAGGATCTGCTGGCCTTGTTCCAGCGCATCCACCAAATCATCGGCGAGCTGCTGCCTGCGAAGAATTTCTTCGTGGTCCTTTACGACGAACGCCACGACGAACTCAGCTTCCCCTATTTCGTCGACGAATACGACGCACCGCCGACGACGCGCAAGCTCGACTCGGGCACGCTCAGCGCCGAGGTGATCCGCACCGGGCAAGCCCTGCTGCTCACTCCAAGCACGCCCTCAAAAGTCGCGGGACGCAATGCCCCATACGCCGGGCGCGATTCGCTGGACTGGCTCGGCGTGCCCCTCAGCACGCCCAGCGGCGTGATCGGCGCCATCGTGGTGCAGAGTTATTCGGGTGATGTGCGCTACACCGTGGAACACCAGGCGTTGCTGCAATTCGTCTCCAACCAGGTTGCTGCGGCAATCGAACGCAAGCAGAACGCGACCTGGCTGCAATACATCGCCGGGCACGATGTACTGACCGACCTGCCCAACCGCGAGCTGTTCCACGACCGGCTGGAAACCGCGCTCGCCGCGGCCAGACGTGACCAAGAGCGTCTATCCGTGCTGTATATCGACCTGGATCGCTTCAAACTGGCCAACGACACCTTCGGACACGACGCCGGCGACATGTTGCTCTGCGAGACAGCGCGGCGCATCCGTGCATGCCTGCGCGAGGCCGATACGGTAGGCCGATTGGGCGGCGACGAGTTCGCCGTGCTGCTGCATGGCACCCCCAGGCCCGAAGATGCTTCGGCCGTTGCCGAGAAAATCCGCGACACGCTCAACCAACCCTTCGAAATCGGCGACCATCGCCTGCAAATCTCCTCCAGCATCGGCATCGCCATCTATCCAGAGCACGGTGAAGATCGCAAACAGCTCATGCGACATGCCGATGCCGCGATGTATGAGGCCAAGAAGCAAGGCCGCAACCGCCTGGTCATGACCGATACCTCGGATTTCAGCGAAGACGACATTCGGCTCGGCACCTAAGCCACATTCCGACAAGCAGCACTTTCTATCAAAAAAGCCACCGGCGCAGACGCACCGGTGGCCGCCATCACATCCTTACGCCTGATGCGGATCGGGCATGCCTCCCGACCCGCACCAGGTTCCCCCTGCTCCACTTACTTGCCGAGATCCTTGAGGAACTCGTTGGTAAAGGCCAGCACTCCCGCCGTGGGATACGAATTACACGTCGACGACGCCGAACCCGCAGCGCATGGCGTATCACGATCCAACGACCAGAAGTGCAGGCCAGCGAGGCCGTTGGCAGTTGCGTAGTTGGTGATCGTATCGACGTCGGCGATCGTGGTGATCTCTCCTGCCGCATCGTTCTGTCCAATCATCGGCGTCAGCTCGATGTGGCTGGCGGGGATGCCGTAGGTGTGTTCCAGATTCTCCACCGCCTGGATC
>CAJCJD010000163.1 GCA_903970555.1 Vulcanimicrobiota bacterium | reverse complement strand
GGGTGCATCCGGAAGCACTTGCCGAGGTCTATCTCGACGCTATCGAGCGCATCAATCCGCAACTCAACGCCTTTGTCGGCGTCAGCCCACCTCTGCTGCGCGAGCAGGCGCGAATGGCCGAGCATCGACGACGCGATGGCGTTATCGGCCGGCTCGATGGCATCCCCGTTGCGCTCAAAGACAATTTCGACGTCGCCGGATGGCCCACGCATGCCGGCTTGCCGGGACCGGGGCACGCCGCCGAGCACGATGCTCACGTTGTCGGACGCTTGCGTGCGTCCGGTGCAGTGTTGCTTGGCAAGACCAATATGGATGAAGGCGCCCTGGGTGCCGTCACCGACAATCCACATTTCGGCGCCACGCATAACCCGCATCGTCACGGCTACACCGCGGGTGGGTCGTCGGGTGGCGCTGCAGCGGCGGTGGCAGCGGGACTGGCCGTAGCAGCGATTGGTTCGGACAGCCTCGGCTCGATCCGTATTCCCGCTAGTTATTGCGGCGTGTTCGCGTTGAAGCCGACGCAGGGCGAAATATCCACTCGCGGCATGATGCCGGCGGCACGCTGGCTGGATACCGTGGGCCTGCTGGCGCGCAGCGTGGACGATCTGACCGTGCTGCTGCAGGTGCTGGCCGGATACGACGCGGACGATCCGCGCTCGCGTCGTCGGCGCGTCGCGCTCGCACCGCCGGACTGGGAGCCGGGCAAATTGCGTTGTGGCGTGCTGTCGAATCTGCCTGACCTCGGCGTGCAGCCAGCTGTCATCGACGTTTTCGAGTCGACACTCGCGAAGCTCGATCGCGAACTCGGCCAGCGCCGCACGGTGGATTTCGAGGATTGGCATTTCGCTCGCGCCCGTCGTGCTGGCTTGCTGCTGATGGAGGCAGAAATGCTCGGCACATTCGCCACGCAGCTGGCCGATACCGAGCATCCCGTGTCGCCGCGCTTCCGCCAGATGCTGGACTACGCCGCACGCAAGACCGCCGCCGACTACGCGAGCGCCGATCGCATGCTGGACGCCGCCGCGCTCAAGATGCGTCGTCTGTTCGCGCAAATCGACGTGCTGGTGACGCCGACCACTCCGCAAGGCGCTTTCCCGCTGAATGGCCCAGTGCCCGATTCGCAGGCCGATCTCACCAGCTTTGCCAATCTGGCGGGTTGCCCGGCGGTAAGCATCCCGATGGGCACGCTGCCGGATGGCCTGCCGATCGGATTGCAGCTGGTGGGCGCGCGGGGCTCGGATCTGCGCTTGTTGGAGCTGGCCGAGGTTTGGGCGGCCACGCTCGATGCGGCGCCCGAATACCCCGTTCTGGTCTAATCCAGTCATCCGCTGAACGGCTGACAACGTTTTGTTACGGTCAGCCCGGTAAAGTGCCCCAAAAACCTCCAGACCGCCCCCATGCCTGCCTATACGCAACAACTCACGTTTTTTCGCGAGTGGATCAAGCATCCACTGCAAATGGCTTCGGTGTTGCCTTCCGGCCGGCCATTGGCTCGCATGATGGTTTCCGCCATGCCTGCTGACGCTCGCTGCGTGATTGAGCTTGGCGGCGGTACGGGCGTGATCACCGAGGCGCTCATTCGCCACGGCGTATCGCCAGCCCAGCTGCTGGTGCTGGAGATGAATGCCACGATGCACGCCATCCTGCGTCGGCGTTTTCCGCAAGCACAGGTGTTGTGCGCCGATGCGCGGCACGTCAACGAGCTGGCGCAGCGTACCGGCGTGCTGGCTCCGGAAGGCGCCGATGCCATCCTTAGCAGCCTTGGCTTGCTCAATATGCCGCCAGCGTTGCAGCACGACATCGTTTCTGCCGCTTTCGCGGTGTTGCGTCCGGGCGGTGTCTTCGTGCAGTACACCTACGGTTGGCGCAGTCCGCTGGACAAGCAGGTGCAGCAACAGCTTGGACTGCGTTGCACGCGAGTCGGGATGGTGTGGCGCAATCTTCCGCCGGCACAGGTGTACACCTATGTCCGCGACGATCGACGCGACAGCTAGTCTGGACTGGCAGCGCCTGCCGCTACGCGACGCGGATGTGCGTTGCGCTTGGTCATGGCTGGCTCACGATGAAGCCGACGCATTATTCGAGCGCCTGCTAAAAGAGATTCCCTGGGAACGACATCGCCTGCGCATGTTCGGTCGCGAGTTGGAGGCGCCGCGGTTGAGTTGCTGGATCGGCGATCCCGATGCCATCTACGTCTACTCGCGCAGCCGCTTCGAGCCGAGACCATGGTCTCCATCGCTGCTCACCTTGCGGCAACGCGTGGAGCAGGCCTGCGGTGCGCGCTTCAATAGCGTGTTGGCGAATCGCTATCGCGATGGCGCCGATTCCATGGGGTGGCACAGCGACGATGAGCCCGAACTAGGACAACAGCCGGTGATCGCCTCGTTGAGCCTGGGCGCGACACGTCGCTTCCGCCTGCGTCGCCGGTTGCCGAGAGGAACGCGCGCTATGCCATCGGACACGCTGAATCTGCGGCTAACCCACGGCAGCTTGCTATGCATGGCGGGAGCGACGCAGCACCTCTATCAGCACGATCTACCCAAGAGCGCAGCCGTGATCGCGCCGCGCATCAACCTTACCTTTCGCCTTATCCAGACGCCCGCATCGCGCCGGCCATGACGCCGTGCAGCTTGGATTGATCCCGGGGGCTGGGGATAATGCCCGGTCCCTCATCCTTACTCTTTTACCTTTGGCAGGCCCCGCAATGACCGAGAAGACCGTACTCAACGCCACTCATCGCGCGCATGGCGCACGCATGGTCGACTTCGGTGGCTGGGACATGCCGATCAATTACGGCTCGCAGATCGAAGAGCACCACGTGGTGCGGCGCGATGCCGGCATGTTCGACGTTTCGCACATGACAGTCGTCGACCTGCATGGCGCACGCACGCGCGATTTCCTCCGCCACTTGTTGGCCAACAGCGTGGATAAATTGAAGGTACAAGGCAAGGCACTGTATTCGTGCATGCTGAACGAACAGGGCGGTGTGATCGACGATCTGATCGTCTACTTCCTCGGCGATGAATTTTTCCGCCTGGTCGTCAATGCCGCCACTCGCGCCAAGGATCTGGCGTGGATCGAACAGCAGGCCAAGGCCTTTGGTGTTGCAGTGCAAGAGCGTCCCGACTTCGCGATGATTGCCGTGCAAGGTCCGAATGCGCGTGCCAAGGTGATTGGCCTGCTGCACGAAGTCGATCGCGCCCGCATCGAGAAGCTCGGCCGCTTCGCCGCCGCCGCCGCGCAGGGTCCTCATGGCGCGCCGCTGTTTATCGCGCGCACTGGCTACACCGGTGAGGATGGTTTCGAGATCATCGTGCCGCAGGATCAGGCCATCACGTTGTGGAACGAGTTAGTGGCTGCCGGCGTCGCGCCATGCGGTCTGGGTGCGCGCGACACGCTGCGCCTGGAAGCGGGCATGAATCTTTACGGTCAGGACATGGATGAAAACGTCTCGCCGTGGGAAGCCGGCCTCGCCTGGACCATCGCATTGGACGAAGGTCGCGACTTCATCGGCCGCAAAGCGCTCGAAGCACAGAAGGCCGCGGGTGTGCCGCGCACGATGGTCGGCCTGGTGCTGGACGACAAGGGTGTGCTTCGCCACGGCCAGAAAGTATTGACCGACCGTGGCGATGGCGAGATTCTGTCCGGCAGCTTCGCGCCGACCTTGAACAAGGCCGTGGCATTCGCGCGCATTCCGTCTGGTGCGGAGGGTGATGTGCGTGTGGATATTCGCGGTCGCGAGGTGCCGGTGCGCGTGGTCAAGTTTCCGTTTGTGCGTGACGGCAAGCCTTGCGAAGGGATTTGATCGCCGCGTTGCGAACAACATTCAAAGCGGACAGGTATTGAGCCGCTGCGGAAGCGGTTAGAATCGACCTCTCCACCCCCTGATCGAAACCTACGACGACTGGACCCGACCATGAGCGAGATTCCCGGCGATCTTAAATTCCTCAAGTCCCACGAGTGGGCCCGTGTCGAAGACAACGGCCTGATACGTGTGGGCATCTCCGACCATGCCCAGGGCCAGCTCGGCGATCTGGTCTACGTCGAATTGCCCGAAGTGGGCAGCAGCGTGAAGGCTGGCACCGGCGCGGCGGTGGTCGAATCGGTCAAAGCCGCTTCGGACATCTACTCCCCGGTTTCCGGCGAAGTGGTCGAGGTCAACGACAACCTCAACGACAAGCCCGAGACGATCAACGAGGATGCCTACGGCGATGGCTGGATCTTCGTGGTCAAGGCCAGCGACCGTGCCGAGCTGGATGAATTGCTCGACGCCGATGCCTACGCCGAACTGATCGAGAACGAAGACAACTGATCACCTGATCGGGATGTTTTGGTAACGGCCGCCTAAGCGGCCGTTACCATTTTCACGGTGCATCGATGCCGTGAAAGTGTGTCGATGGTTACTAATATCGTTATGCAAAACGCACCGCGGACACGGGGATGGATGTCGCGATAGCGGTCGTCCGGTGTCTGCCTCGACATGTGTTCCGGGTGTGCATCGAGGGTGTTCGGGGATGTTTCGGACCACTTCGGGCGTCTGTCGGAAGCATTTCAGTTTAAATCCGTTCATGCTCCGGATAGGCCCCTTCGGGGCGCCGAAATGACATGGCGCATCAAGCAGCAAACATGTTTGTGCAGTGATATTGCATGTATCAGCGCGCATGAGAAAAATTACATTTTTTAGCTTGTTTTTGGCTTTTTCTTTAAATGCGCAAAGCAAATTCTTTGGATGTTTAGACGGCTGCCGAAATTGATTTTTGCAAGCGACATGACGTCTTCAAAACGGGTGCTGCTGACAGGGCGCTCGGGCGAAGGGATTGATTTCATGACGAAAATCAATTGACAGTTGAAATATTCAGGAATAGCTTTCGCACCATATAACGGGGAACAGTACCAATGGTGGCATCGAAATTCATAAAGCCTTACGTCGAGCACGGCGCAAAAGCCGACGCGGTGAGAAAGATCACCGTTTCGATTCCAATGCACGTATTGCGACTGCTTTCGGATTTACGCACCTACCGCCAGGTGAACAATTTAAGGCACGCCACGAACAGCGATTTGCTGGTTGAGGCGTTCCTGCACGCTTTTACTGGGCAACCACTGCCAACTGATGAGGAGCTGAGACGAACTATGGCCACTGCCAAGAAAACTGCTAGGAAATCGGCTAAGAAAGCCGCCAAGAAAACCACCCGTAAAGTAGCCGCCAAGAAGCGGCCGGTCGCCAAGAAGGCCACCGCTAAGAAGCGTACCGTTCGCAAGGCTGCTGCCAAGAAGCGGCCGGCTGCTGCCAAGAAGGCTGCTGCCAAGCGCGTTGGTGTAAAGAAGACCGCGAAGAAGGCAACGCGCAAGCGCACTGCCAAGAAAGCCGCGGCTGCCAAGGTGGTGAAGGCCACCAAGACCTCCAAAGCCAAGAAGTAAGTAAAACAACTAGCGTTCTATCGGAATTGTCTCCCTGCGGTGCCCAGCGCGGGGAGGTGCTTCGAAAGCGTTTCGTCCCGGCCTAATGCCGGGACGCTTCGTTTCCGGTCCCCGGAAACGAACATCAGGCACGAAACACACTCGCGAAAGTGTTAAATCGTATCGTGCTCTTTAGCAGGCTGTTGAGAAATACCGCGTAGTAGCGACAATCATAGCCTCCATCAATGATCAGGTTTTTGCAGTGCGCGGAGCGGATATCCAGCAACTTGGTATGTTCTCGTATGTCTCGGTGGACGAACGGGTGCCGGCCGACCA
>CAJCJD010000162.1 GCA_903970555.1 Vulcanimicrobiota bacterium | reverse complement strand
AAAGCCCCGGCGCAAGAGGAATTGCGCCCGCCGAGCCCGTTCGGCAGGGTCCGTCGTGCCCGCAGGGCCATAGCGACGGCGCAGCTGAGCCGCGGCGGAGGCCGTCCAGTCGGTCTCGGCCGCCTCCAGCAAGCTACGAATACGCGCGTCCGAAAGGCCATGGCTTTTCAGCTCCGCGCGCAGACGCATGGGACCGTATCCCTGCGCGGATCGACTGCGTATCAGCATTTCGGCGAAGCGGTCGTCGTCCTGATAGTGCTGCTCGCCCAGCTTATCCAGAGCGTCGCCGGCCTCATCGCGGGCATAGCCGCCGCGATCCAGCTTCTGTCGTAGCTCGCGACGGGAATGTTCCCGGCGTGCAAGCAACCCCAAAGCCTTGCTATAGGCGCTGGGCTTGGCTTTGTCAGTGTCTTTATCGCCGGGTTTGCGTTTCATCGCCGAGGGGCCGGGTTGTTTAGAACACCCGGTAAACCTGCCCGGTCTGCGCACCTTCCACGCTGCGGCTGAAAGCCAGCGCGGACCGTGCCGCGGTGACCGGCTCGAAACCGCGGAAAAACGGCGCGTAAGCCGCCATCGCCTCGACCAGCACGGTGGGACTGACAACATTGATGCGCAAGCCACGCGGCAACTCGACGGCGGCGGCACGTACGAAGGCCTCCACCGCACCGTTGACGAGGCTGGCGGAACTGCCCTGCACGATGGGCTGCTCGGACAAGATGCCGGTGGTCAAGGTGATGGAACCGCCATCACGCAGATGATCGCGTGCAGCCAAGGCGAGATTCACCTGCCCCAACAGCTTGTCGGCGATGCCAAGCGTATGCAGCGATTCGCCGTAAGGCGCAGGTTTGAAGTCCGCCAGCGGGGCGAACGTGACACTTCCCGCGGCACTGATGACGGCATCCAACTCCCCCGCCTGCTTCAACCCGCGGAGGATGCTGTCGACATCGGTAAGGTCGATCTGGATGCTGCCGGACCGACGTCCGGCAGCGATGACTTCGTGACGCTGCGCCAGCTCGGCAGCCACCGCACGTCCCAACGTGCCCGATGCGCCGACCAGAAGAATCCGCAAGCGTCGCTCGCTCATGCTCAGACCTCTTCCAGCGCCTCTTGCGAAGATGCCGTCGCACCACCGCCGTTGGTGACCAGCAGGCGCGAACGCAGTTCTCGATCGATCTCATCTGCGATCGCCTTGTTGTCACGCAGGAACTGACGCACGTTCTCCTTGCCCTGGCCGATGCGCTCGCCCTTGTAGCTGTACCACGCGCCGGATTTGTCGATCAGGTTTTGCGCCACGCCCAGCTCGATGATCTCGCCTTCGCGCGAGGTACCTTCGCCGTAGAGAATCTCGAATTCAGCCTGACGGAACGGCGGCGCCACTTTGTTCTTCACCACCTTCACGCGCGTTTCCGAGCCGATCACTTCCTCGCCCTTCTTTACCGCGCCGATGCGGCGGATATCCAGGCGCACCGAAGCGTAGAACTTCAACGCGTTACCGCCCGTGGTGGTTTCCGGGCTACCAAACATCACGCCGATCTTCATGCGGATCTGGTTGATGAAGATCACCAGGCAGTTGGATTTCTTGATGTTGGCGGTGAGTTTGCGCAGCGCCTGGCTCATCAGGCGAGCATGCAGGCCGACGTGGGAGTCGCCCATTTCGCCCTCGATTTCCGCCTTGGGCGTAAGCGCGGCGACCGAGTCAACCACCACCATGTCCACCGCGCCGGAGCGCACCAGCATGTCGGCGATTTCCAGCGCCTGTTCGCCGGTATCGGGCTGCGAAACGAGCAGATCGTCGACGTTGACGCCCAGTTTCTGCGCATAAGAAGGGTCCAGCGCATGCTCGGCATCGACGAAGGCCGCCGTGCCGCCGTTCTTCTGGCAGCTGGCGATGGCTTGCAGCGTCAAGGTGGTTTTACCCGAGGATTCCGGGCCGTAGATTTCGACCACGCGGCCGCGCGGCAAGCCGCCGACGCCCAGCGCGATATCCAGTCCCAGCGAACCGGTGGAGACGGTCTCGACGACGTCGTCAATGCGGTCACCCAGACGCATCACGGCGCCTTTGCCGAATTGCTTCTCGATCTGGCCGAGGGCGGAAGCGAGCGCCTTGCGCTTGTTGTCATCCATCGTGTTTATTCCGGTCATGGGAGGTATGGCGTGCATGATGCCCGGTCGTCGTCTCACGGACTGGGATCGATGCAGGTTTCGAGTATCCCACATCGGTCAAGCTGACTAGCTGGCTAAATTCTGATCAGCCCGTCAGCGTTTCGCGGATACCTGCGAGCGCGGCGGCCACGGTTTGTCGGCGCACGGCTTCGCGATCGCCGGCAAAATGAAACAGCTTGGCGCGCGCATACCCCCCGCGTCGCTTCCAGCCAATCCACACGGTGCCCACGGGTTTTTCCGGCGTGCCGCCGCTGGGCCCGGCAATGCCCGTCACCGCCACCGCCATACCGGCGCCGAAACGAGCCAGTGCGCCGGAGACCATCTCTAGCACGGTTTCCTCACTGACCGCGCCGGTGCGCTCCAGCGTGCGCGGATTGACGCCCAGCAAGGCTTCCTTCGCCCCATAGCTATACGTAACGACGCCGGCATCGAACCAGGCGGAACTGCCCGGCAGATCGGTCAGCGTCTTGGCGATCCAGCCGCCCGTACACGATTCGGCCGTCACCACCATCAGCTTGTGCTGCTGCACGTCGGCGGCGACTTGTTTGGCCCATGTCGCCAATTCGGCGTCAGTAGGAACGGATGACAACTCCATGCGAGACTCCACATTCTCTCGACGCCTGCATATCCGGCGCGAAGCGTTTCTTGTACCCCTTCCGCGCCACGACGCCAAGACTTGACCGAATGACTCAGGACGAACTTTCGCTGCACTCCCCCATGATGCGTCAGTACCTCACGACCAAGGCCGCGCATCCGGACGTGCTTTTGTTCTTCCGCATGGGCGACTTCTACGAGCTGTTCTACGACGATGCACGCAAGGCGGCGCGATTGCTCGACATCACGCTCACCCAACGCGGCCAATCGGCGGGGCAACCCATTCCGATGGCCGGCGTGCCGTATCACGCGGTGGAAAACTATCTGGCCAAACTTGTGAGGTTGGGCGAGTCGGTGGCGATCTGCGAGCAAATCGGCGATCCGGCGCTGGCCAAGGGGCCCGTGGAACGCAAGGTGGTGCGCATTGTCACGCCAGGCACCGTGACCGATGCCGCGCTGCTGGAGGAACGCCGCGACAATCTCTTGCTGGCGATTGCAGCTGGCACGCAGGGGAGCTATGGCCTGGCCTGGGTCGATCTTTCCAGCGGCCGTTTTCTGCTTAGCGAAG
Organism: Vulcanimicrobiota bacterium; assembly: GCA_903970555.1. GTDB lineage: Bacteria > Pseudomonadota > Gammaproteobacteria > Xanthomonadales > Rhodanobacteraceae > Dyella_B. The sequence continues at coordinate 22,732 of CAJCJD010000162.1, read as the reverse complement.
TACCGAATGCGGAGGCGCTGGCCGCCGAGCTGGCGCGCTTGCAACCGGCCGAAACACTGGTTGGCGAAGACGTGGTGTGGCCGAAGCTGGTAAGCACGCTGCCCGGCCTACGCAAGCGGCCACCGTGGCATTTCGATAGCGACGCGGCGCGGCGCGAACTCAATCGCTTCTTCGGCACGCGCGATCTCGGTGGCTTTGGCGTCGACGACCTGCCGCTGGCCATCGCCGCGGCTGGCTGTCTGCTTGGCTATGTCGAGGAAACCCAGAAAAGCGCGCTGCCGCATCTTTCCGGCATGGCGGTGGAAAGCGCCAGCGAAACCATTGCGCTGGATGCAGCTACGCGTCGCAATCTGGAACTGGATACGCATCCCAGCGGACGCACCGAACACACGCTGCTCGGCGTGCTGGACGAAACCGTCACGCCAATGGGCGCACGCTTGATGCGGCGCTGGTTGAATCGTCCGCTACGTTCGCGCGACACACTGCGTCGCCGACACCAGGCAATCGGTGCGCTGATCGAAACGCGTCGTCACGACGACTTGCGCGATCAACTACGCGGTATCGGCGATCTTGAACGCATCCTCGCGCGCGTCGCCTTGCGCTCGGCACGCCCGCGCGATCTCTCAACGCTGCGTGATGGCCTCGCCGCAGCGCCGGCCTTGCGTGCATCGATCGCCACGCTCGACAGCCCGCTGCTGCATGCGTTAGTCGACGGCATCGGCGATCATGCGGCAACGGCGGACTTGCTCGCTCGCGCCATCATCGAGCAGCCGCCTGTGCTATTGCGCGACGGCGGTATCGTCGCCGACGGCTACGATGCGGAGTTGGACGAACTACGCCGCCTCTCCACGCATGCCGATCAATACCTGGTCGAACTCGAGGAACGCGAGAAAGCCGCCAGCGGCATTCCCACGCTGAAGGTCGGTTACAACCGCGTGCACGGCTACTACATCGAGATCAGCAAGGCGCAATCGGAGAAAGCGCCCACGCATTACACGCGTCGACAAACCACCAAGAACGCCGAGCGCTACATCACTGAAGAGTTGAAAACCTTCGAGGACAAAGTGCTTTCCGCCAAGGAACGTTCGTTGATGCGCGAACGCGCCTTATACGAAGCGCTGCTGGACACGCTGACCGAACAGTTGGAACCGCTCAAGGACGCCGCCGCCGCGATGGCAGAACTTGATGTGCTTTGCACGCTTGCCGAACGCGCCGAAGCACTCGATTGGAATGCACCCGAACTTACCGACGTCGCGGGCATCGCCATCGAACGCGGTCGCCACCCCGTGGTGGAAAAAGTTCGCGAAGAGCCGTTCGAACCGAACGATCTCTCCCTCGACGACAGCCGCCGCATGCTGGTGATCACCGGTCCGAACATGGGCGGTAAATCCACCTACATGCGACAGAACGCGCTGATCGTGTTGTTGGCACATATCGGCAGCTACGTGCCCGCTGCACGCGCGGCGATCGGACCGATCGACCGCATCTTCACCCGCATCGGTGCCGGCGACGATCTATCGCGCGGCCAATCCACATTCATGGTGGAAATGAGCGAAACGGCGAACATTCTGCACAACGCCACACCGCAGAGCTTGGTCTTGATGGATGAAGTCGGACGCGGCACTAGTACCTACGATGGCCTTGCACTCGCCCGTGCGGCCGCTGTGCATCTTGCGGCAAGCAGCCGTGCCTATACGCTGTTCGCTACGCACTATTTCGAACTGACCGAACTCGCTTCCGAATATTCGACGATTGCCAACGTACACTTGGACGCAGTCGAATACGGCGAACAACTGGTCTTTATGCACGCCGTGAAAGAAGGGCCCGCGAATCGCAGCTTCGGCCTGCAAGTGGCGGCGCTGGCGGGTCTGCCTAAATCGGTAATCGCCGATGCCAGGCGCACGCTGGCTGAGTTGGAGCGAGGCATGCATGCGCATGTTGCCGCACCGGCAATAACGCCGGCCTCTCCGCAACTTGGATTGTTCGCCTCGGCACCGTCGGCAGTGGAGCGCGAACTGCAAAACATGGATCTGGATGCAATGTCGCCTCGAGAAGCGCTGGAGGCGCTCTACCGGCTGAAGTCGTTGCCATGATGCAACGCTGATCCGCCGATCGAAGTCCGCTTCAAAAAAAGCGCCGCAGCGTCCCCACGCTGCGGCGTTTCCGTCTGAAGTCAGGCGGTTGCTGCGGGATTTGCTTTAGGCCGCCATGCCAGAGACTGTGCTGCTGATCTCCGCATAGGTCGTCACCGATTCTGCAGACACCACTACCGAAGGCGCGGGTGTTGCTGCCCGTGCAGCCAGACGCCCCGAGCGAACCAGCTGGTGAATGCTCTGCTGCACTTCGCGCTGACCGAAGGGCTTCTTGATGAAATCGTCAGCACCAAAGCGCTGCACGTAGAATTGTTCCGTCGCCTGCTGATTGCCGCTGATCATCACGATCGGGATATGTCGCGTGAGTGGATCGTGGCGCAAGGCGCGCAATACCGCGAAGCCATTGATGCCCGGCAACACGATGTCGAGAAAAATAAGTTCCGGCTGCTCGGTTTTCGCCAATTCGATCGCGCTTTCGCCGTCGACCGCTTTCTGCACCGCGTAGCCTTCCGATCCAAGCACCTTGCCCAACACGGCGCGAATGGTCGGCGAATCGTCGACAACCAGCATTCGCGTTCCTAACGCTGCCTGCAGAGTGCGCCCAGGATGGACGGTCTCCGGCGCATGATTGCCTAGCAAACGCTTGAAGAATTCGATCCCATTCATGGCACATCCCCTAACTCAGCGACTTCCACGGCTAACTCATGTAGGTCAGCCCGCTTTTAAAAGGATATTCCCGCAGATTCATGCGAATTTCTGAGATGTGCTACTCATGAGGAATCCTTAAGCCGTCGCAATTCGCGACGTTCCTGCTTGTTTGGCCGCTTGGGAGGATGGTTCAGACCCTCGCCACTCAAGCGACGTTGCTCGCGTAACTGCTCGCGCGCGGTGCGGCTCGCCTCGGTTTCCCGATAAAGCGCTTGGGCAGCGCTGGCGGGACCACGCTTCTCCGATAGCGCCAAAATCTCCACTTCCAGTCGCTCTTCGCCCCGGGTTAACCGGATGCTGTCCCCGGCATGCACCGCTTTGGCGGGTTTGCAGCCACCGCCGTTCACATCGACCTTTCCGCCGTCGATAGCTTGTTTGGCAAGGCTGCGTGTTTTGTACATGCGGGCAGCCCAAAGCCAGACGTCGGCCCTCACTTCGATCAGTTCTTCAGTCGCAACGTGTTTCATCAATGGCATTATCGAGTTATTGCCAAGCCGGTGCTTGACGGGTGCGGGCACCATTATGCTTGCACAAACCTGACGGATTTCAGTGCCTGGGGGACCGCATGTTTTTCTATCTGCTCGACCTGATCGGCGTGGCTGTCTTTGCGGTGAGCGGTGTGCTCGCTGCGGCGCGCTCCGGGCTCGATCTACTAGGCGGCTTTGCACTGGCAGCGCTTACCGCCATTGGTGGTGGCACGTTGCGCGACGTATTGCTTAATCGCCATCCAATTTTCTGGATCCGCGATACACGCTACTTGTTGGTGATTCTTGTCGCCGCGACGCTCACCATGGCCTATATCGCCTTCTTTCCGCCGCCCGGCTATGGCTTGTTGATCGCCGACGCGTTGGGGCTGGCACTGTTTGCGATCAGCGGCGCGCAGATCGCGGAAGCAGCAGGGCTATCGCCTCTGATCGTGGTGCTGATGGGCGCAATGACCGGCACTGCGGGTGGCATGTTACGCGATGTGATGAGCGCGCGGGTACCGATGATCTTCCAGCAGGACCTTTACGCCACAGCAGCGATCGCCGGCATCGTGGCGTATCTAATATTGCAGAAACTCGGCTTGCCGCGAACGTTCGCCATCAGTGCTGGCGTTATTGTGATCCTCGGCATGCGCGTGCTCGCTGTGGTCTGGGGCGTCCATCTACCCCGATTGCAGGCGATGCATTAGTGCGCGGGTAGCAGAAGATTTCCCAGCGGAATCGTCAGCAAGGACAACACGATGCCTGCACCCAGCAACGCATTGGCGAGCCGTGGATCGAGTTCGTACTCATCGGCAAGGATTGCCGCTGAGATCATCGGTGCCATTGCCGCCTGCAATACACCAACAGTAAGCACCAAGCCACCGACGCCCAGCGCTCGCCCTATCAGCCAGCAAAGCAGCGGCACCAGCACTAACTTCCAGCCAAGTCCCCAGGCAAGTGCGCCGGCTTGCTCCCGTTCAAGCTGAAATCGAAATTGCATGCCGACGGAAAACAGCGCAAGCGGCGTGAGCGTTGCACCGATCGGCGCAAGCACGCTATGCAGCGCATCGGGCCATCCACCCAATGCGCCGACAACGATACCCACTACCAGCGCCACAAAAGCAGGAAACGTGAGGATACGGCGCACGATCAAACCCGCACTGGGGTTGCGCCCAGCATAGATCGATGCCACCACGATGCCGGCCGAGGAAAGTAGCGGAAACGTGCCCAACTGATCGGCGACAACAGCCAGCGACAACCCTGCCTGACCGTGCAAGGCCTGCAGCATGGGGTAGCCCATGAACGACGTGTTGCCTAAACCACAAACCAGAATCAACGCACCGACACGACCGCGCGACCAACCGAGGCGAGACCCCAGCAGGCCGAACAATAGCCATGCGCCGCCGAATACGATGAACATAGCCACGACAGGAAACCAAAGCTGGCTGTCGAATTTCACATGCGGAATCAGGTCCAGCACCAATGCCGGCAACGCGACATTGATCACCCACCAGTTGATGCCAGGCACGATGCCGGCGGGTGGTTTTGCCCATCGCGCGACTACGATGCCCAGCACCAGGCAAGCAAACAGCAGTAGCAGCGCGCTCATGGGGTTCCTTCAACAACAAGGCGGCCGCAGTATAGCGGCCGCCTCGCAGGAACCTCGAACCGTTTTTAACCCAGCAACACGCGATTCAAACGCTGGACGAACGCAGCAGGGTCGGGCAGCTGCGCACCGGCTGCGATCTCGGCCTGCTCAAGCAGCAGCGTGGCGAGATCCTTGGCTTTGCCTTCGTCGCCTTCCGCTTCCACACGCTTGAGCAAGGAGTGCTGCGGATTGATCTCCAACGTCGGCTTGTTCGACGGCATGTCGTGCCCTGCTTCGCGCAGCAAGCGCGCCAGGTGTGGTGCCATTTCATAGTCGGACAGAGCCAGGCACGAAGGCGAATCGGTCAGACGCGCGGATACTTTCACATTCCCCACGCGATCGCCCAGCAGTTCCTTAAGTTTTTTCAGCAGCGGCTCGGCGGCCTTGCTTGCTTCTTCCTGCTGCTTCTTGCCTTCCTCATCCAACGGCAATTCGCCCTTGGCGACGTTGCGAAGCTTCTTGCCGCTGTACTCATTGAGGCTGCCGAGCATCCATTCGTCGATGCGATCGGACATCAGCAGCACCTCGATGCCCTTAGCCTTGAACGCTTCCAGCTGAGGGCTGCCCAGTGCCGCGGCGTGACTGTCGGCCGTGATGTACCAGATAGTGTCCTGATCCACTGGCATGCGGCCGATGTAATCGTCGAGCGAAACCTTCTGTGCACTACCCTCGCCCTTGGTCGAGGCGAAGCGAAGCAACTTGGCGATGCGTTCGCGATTGGCATGATCTTCGGCAATGCCTTCCTTCAACGTGTTGCCGAAAGCCTTGTAGAAGATGTCGAACTTTTCAGGCTCATCCCTGGCCAGCTTTTCGATCAGATCCAGCACGCGTTTCACGCAGGCCGACTTGATGCGCTCAAGCTGACGGTTCTGCTGCAGGATTTCGCGACTCACGTTCAGAGGCAGATCGTCGGCATCGACCACGCCGCGCACGAAGCGCAGATAGTTCGGCAGCAGCTCTTCGGCGGCATCCATGATGAAGACGCGCTTGATGTACAGCTTCAAGCCCTTGCGCTCGTCGCGACCGCCCATCATCAATTCGAACGGCGGCTGCGAGGGGATATATAGCAGCGTGGTGAAGCTTTGACTGCCTTCGACGCGGTTGTGTGTCCAGGCCAGCGCATCGTTGAAATCATGACCGAGTGATTTGTAGAAGCTCTGGTAGTCTTCGTCGCTGATCTCGCTTTTGGGCTTGGTCCACAGCGCCGAAGCGGCGTTCACCGTTTCCCACTCGTCGGTCGGCTTGTCGTCCTTTTCGACCGGCATGCGAATCGGAAACGCGACGTGATCGGAGTAACGCGTAATCAGCGAACGCAGTTCCCAACGCTTGAGGAATTCATCTTCATCGGCCTTCAGATGCAGCACGACTGCCGTACCGCGCTCCGGCAGATCGACCTGTTCCAGCGAATACTCGCCTTTGCCGTCGCTTTCCCATTTCACGCCGTCGCTGGTCGGCGAACCGGCGCGACGGCTCAGCACCGTGACCTTGTCCGCCACCACGAAGGCCGAATAGAAACCGACGCCGAATTGGCCGATCAAGCGGGCGTCGCCTTTCTGCTCGGTGCTCATCGCCTCCAGGAAACGACGCGTACCGGAGCTGGCGATGGTGCCAATATTGGCGACGATTTCGTCCCGGCTCATGCCCACGCCGTTGTCGCGCACGGTGATGGTGCGCGCCTGCGGATCCCAGCTCACATCGATATGCAGTTCGGCGTCGCCAGCAAGCAATTCGGGTTGCGCGATGGACTCGAAACGCAGCTTGTCGCAGGCGTCGGAGGCATTGGAAATCAGCTCAAGCAGGAAGATTTCCTTGTGTGAATACAGCGAATGCGTCACCAGGTGCAACACCTGGGCGACTTCAGCTTCGAATTTGCGGGTTTCAGTGGTTGCGCTCATAACAAAGGCTTTCCAAGCTTATGGTTGAGTGAAAACCCACCCCGCCACTCCGGTTAGCACCGGCGTGACGAAGGCGAAGTAAGTTGTGCCGTTTCGTCTTACTGCGCAGCGTTCTGCAGCGCAGCGATACGTTCTTCCAACGGTGGATGGCTCATGAACAAGCGTTGCAGCCCCTGTGCCAGCGGACCGGAGATGCCGAACGCGGCCATCGTCTTGGGCAAAGTGCTTTCGCCGTGATTGAGCTGCAGCCGCTGCAGTGCGGAGATCATCGCGCCGCGACCGGCGAACTTGGCACCCGCGGCATCGGCGCGGAATTCACGCCAGCGCGAAAACGCCATCACGATCATCGAGGCGAACAAGCCAAACACCAACTGCAGCACCATGACGGAGACGAAATAGCCGATGCCCGAACCGCCGCGACTGTCGCGGCCGCCGGAAAGCCAGCTATCGACCACGCGGCCCACGATGCGCGCAGCCAGAATGACCAGCGTGTTCAGCACACCCTGGATCAAGGTCAGGGTCACCATGTCGCCGTTGGCGACGTGACCCATCTCGTGGCCAAGCACAGCAGTGATTTGCTCGCGGTCCATCTGCTGCAGCAAACCGGTGCTGACGGCCACCAGCGAATGGTTCTTGCTCATGCCGGTGGCGAACGCGTTCATTTCCGGCGCGTCGTAAATCGCCACCTCCGGCATGCCGATGCCAGCGTTCTGAGCGTGGCGGCGCACCGTATCTACCAGCCAGCGCTCGGTTTCGTTCTGCGGCTGGTCGATCACGCGCGCGCCCGTGGACATCTTGGCCATCCACTTGGACATGGCCAGCGAGATAAAGGCACCGCCCATGCCGAACACCGCGGCGAAGACCAGCAGCCCCGTCATGCCGCCGTAGCCGTGCATGGCCGCCCACTGATCCACGCCAAGCAGGTGGCAAACGATGCTCAGCAAGAACAGGACAGCGATATTGGTAAGCAGGAAGAGTGCGATACGGCGCATGGTTGATCTCTGGTCGGTCACACAGGAAGACAATGGTAATCCGACCCTAGAGATTCGGGCAAAGTTTCGGGTTTTCAAGGATTAAGCCTGCGTATCTCGATCCATGCCGATACGCGGGGCGGCCACGTAGAATGGTTCGATGAGCTATCGCGGACGTTTTGCCCCCTCGCCCACCGGTCTTCTGCATGCGGGTTCCCTGGTTGCCGCCGTGGGCAGTTGGCTCTGCGCGCGACATGCCGGCGGGCAGTGGCTGGTCCGCATGGAAGATATCGATCCGCCACGTGAGGTTGCAGGTTCCGCAGCGGCCATTCTCGCCGCGCTGCCCCGCTTCGGATTAATGGCGGATGGCCCTGTCATCCAGCAGTCATCACGCATCGCCGCCTATGATGCCGCCTTCGAGCAGCTGCGCCGAGCTGACCTGGTATTTCCCTGCTGGTGTAGTCGCAGCGAACTGGCAGGCGTCAGCGGCATTCACAGGGATGGCCACTGCCTCGCATCGGCCGATCCAAGCCGCCCTCCGGCATGGCGTATCCGCGTTCCTGACGAGGAGATCGCCTTCGTCGACGCGCTGCAGGGTCCGCAAAAGCAGTCTCTGCGCGAGGAAGTCGGCGATTTCGTGATCCGCCGCGTCGAAGGTTTCTATTCCTACCAGCTTGCTTGCGTGGTGGACGATGCCTGGCAGGGCGTCACCGAAGTGGTGCGTGGCAGCGATCTGCTCGACTCCACCCCACGTCAGATCTGGCTGCAGCATTGCCTGGGTTTGCCGACACCGCGTTACCTGCATTTGCCGCTAGTGCTCGACAGCCAAGGCCGCAAATTGTCGAAATCCGAGCGAGCTCTTGAGGTCGACCCCATCGATCCACTGCCAAGCTTGCGCCGCGCGCTATCGTTTCTGGGGCTGACGCCCGATGAAAACGCCAGCGATCCCTCCGCGTTGCTCGATGCTGCGCTCGCGCAATTCGACCCGCGCCATTTGACGCAATGCAGCGATCATCGCGCGGCTTAACCCGGTATAAAGTTGGAACGCAGTTGCAACATGTTCGCGATACCGAGAACCGATATTCCTTCATGATGTCTGCGTATAACCCCATGCTGCCCGCCGACACGGCGCGGCGGCTTCCCACGTAGACATTCAAGGAGATCAAGTCATGGCACAGCGTACGGCATTGGTTACGGGCGGCACCGGTGGCATCGGCACCGCGATCGTGCGCTATCTGGCCAAACAGGGACATCGTGTTGCCACCAATTATCGCGACGAAGCCAGGGCCCAAGCCTGGCAGAAGGCGATGGCGGACGAAGGCATCCAGGTTTGCATGGTGCATGGCGATGTCGTCGATCCGGCCGCGTGCGAGGCCATGATCGAGGGCGTACACCGCAAGTGCGGCGCGGTGGAGATTTTGGTCAACAACGCCGGCATCACGCGCGACACCACCTTCCACAAGATGACCTACCAGCAGTGGATGGACGTGGTGAACACCAACCTCAACGCCTGCTTCAACGTCACCCGTCCGGTGATCGAGGACATGCGCACCCGCAAGTGGGGTCGCATCGTGCAGATCAGCTCCATCAACGGCTTGAAGGGTCAGTACGGGCAGGCCAACTACGCAGCGGCCAAGGCCGGCATGCATGGCTTCACCATTTCACTGGCGCAGGAAAATGCCAGGTTCGGCATTACCGTGAACACGGTTTCGCCGGGCTATGTCGCCACCGACATGGTGATGGCGGTGCCGGAGGAAGTGCGCGAGAAGATCATCGCGCAGATCCCAGTGGGTCGTCTCGGCACGCCAGAAGAAATCGCCCACGCGGTGGTGTTTCTCACCACCGACGAAACCAGCTGGATCACCGGCACAAATCTGAAGATCAATGGTGGGCAGTACATGGGTTGGTAAGTCGGCGTCGGTGAAACGGGGCTAACGCCCCAGCAATTTCTCCAGCACCTTGCCGACCGCCGCAAAAGCAAACGCACCGGTGACATGCGTGGCGGCCCCCAAGCCGCCACCGCACGCCAGATTCAGTGCATCGCCACCCGGCGGACGCGTGCCGCACACCGTGCCATCCGGTTGCGGGTATTGCACGTTCTGCAACGAATACACCGCCGACACGCCGAAATAGCGATCCGGATTGCGCGGAAAGCCGAAATCCTGGCGAAGTTTTTTGCGGATCAAACTGAACATCGCATCGTGCTCGGTACGCGAGAGATCGCGCACGCGCACCTGCGTGGGATCGGTGCGGCCGCCAGCCGAACCAACCGTTACCATCGGCAGTTTGCGACGCCGACACCATGCGATCGCCTCCAGCTTTACCCGGAACGCATCGCAAGCATCCAAAACCACGTCGTAGCCGCGATCAAGCAATTCATCCAGTGTCGTGGGTGTGAGGAAACGCTCGATGGCTTCCAACTGAATGGCCGGGTTGATTGCCCGCGCCCGCGCGGCGATCACGCCCACTTTCGGCTTGCCGTATTCGCCGTCCAGCGCATGCAGCTGACGGTTGGTGTTGGAAACGCAGACTTCGTCGGCATCGATCAGAGTCAGGCGCCCTACCCCGGTGCGCGCCAAGGCTTCAGCCGCCCACGAACCGACGCCGCCGATACCGATCACACAGACGTGCGCCTGCGCCAGACGCGCAACAGTACCCGTGCCGTACAACCGCTCGACGCCGTCGAAACGCTCAGCCGGAAAAGCCGCACCGCTCACTGGCGGCCACCGGTTACAGCTTCAGGAACGCAAGGATTCACGCGCACACCCAATCAGGAAACTCCCGGCCATTTTAACCGGGTCCAGAGATTGTCATGCGGACATCCTGCTGGGGTATGCTCGGCGACCATCGCCCCTGGTATGGACAAAGCAATGCGCGCAGCTCTCCTCATCGTGCTCGGACTGGCCATCGGCATCATCGGCACCGTATTCGCCATGCGGGCGATCAACGAGCGAAACCCGCTTCCGCATGCGGTGATGGTGACCATGAGCTTGCATCGTCACGAGCTGCAACAGGCGATCAAGGGGCAACACTGCGATGCAACCGCAAACGTCGACCAGCTGCAGCACATGCGGATGATTGCCGGCGATATTCCGACCGCGTTCCCCGATGCACCGCAGCCGTTTCTGGATCTCGCCGGTCATCTGCGCACGGCCCTGCAAACCGCTGCCCAATCGGCACCCGCCGACTGCCCGGCACTTGCCGCCGCGCTAAAGCCGGTGGACCAGGTTTGCAGCGAGTGTCATCACCAGTATCGCTGAGCCGATCAATTAGGACTCGGGTTTTCCTGTGCCGGAAACATCAGGATGGTGATTTCCTTGCCCTGAGGAATTTCCACGGTGGGCGTGCCCAACGCGGCGATGCGCGTCTTGAACGCATCCAGTTCCTCGCGTTCGCCCAATGCGGAGCGGCCATTCACGGCCCAAACACGTCCGCCTTGTTTCCACCGCGCAAGCGCCTGATCCAGCTGTGACGTTATCACCGCGCTCGCTTCAATCGGCATGCCGTCTTTCGGCTGCAAAACGGTGAGCATGGTCGGCGCGTTGGGGTCCGCCGTCAAAACGGTATCTCCCGGTCGTACATTCGCGGCCAACGTTGCGGCGGCCATGTCCCAACGCGGCTTGGTTTCCACCCGGTAAACCGGCCCAAGGTTGATCGCGCCAAGCAGGAGCAGGATGCTGGCCATCACCGGCCAAGTCCGACGCGGCAACGCCGCGGCACCGATGCCGGCCAGCACGAAAAACGGTGCCGCGCTCCACAAAATGTAGCGTGGCAACAGCATGGATTTGAACAGCGAGATCGACAGGATCAACAGCGGCAGCACCACGAAGGCGAGCAGCAGGATGCGCCCCTCCAATCGCCGGCGCATGCGCAACAATCCCACGCACGCAAGAACTGCCACCAGTGCACCTAGCAAGGGCACGGCGGTATGCAACAGATCGAACCGCACCACTGCGGTCGTGCGCATCAGGTACACGCTGCTGGCGGCGACCCACAGGTGTTGCCAGCTCAACTGGGGAATCCAGTCGAAGTTCTGCAATATGTGCCTATCCCCAAAGGCAAGGATCGCACCGTAGAAAGGCACCGTGCACGCCACAATGACTGCCATGCTCAAACATGCGTTACGCCGGAAGCTATCGCGCACTTCGGGTGACGCGCCCTGATGCAGCGTGCGCCAAATCAAGAACAACGCAAGGTTGGAGGCAATCAGCCAAGGTGCTGCATCGCCGAGCACGTCCAGTGCGCCGATCGTGCCCGCCACGTAGGCCACCCATCCCAATCGATCCGCATCAATACGTCGAACATCGAGTGCAGCGGTGTGCGGATTCTGCGCAAGACGCAGCAACCCCCACAACGCAATGGTGATCAACAAGGTAACCAAGGTATAGGAGCGTGCCTCCTGGCCATATTGCACTTCCAACGGCGACAGCGCCATTAAAAGGCCAGCCACTACAGCCGCGCCGCGCGTGCTGATGCGGCGCGCCATGACAAAGACCATGCCTACTGACAATGCACCGAATAGCGCAGAAGGAATCCGCAACAAGGCGTTGCCAGAACCGAACTGGGAAATCAGTCGCAGCATCAGGAAGTAGGTCGGCATATGCCGGTTGGTGAAGCTATCGGCGATCAGCCCGCTTGGGCCGAGCTGGATGCGCTGGGAGGTCAGTGCCTCATCGAGCCAGAACGGCTGATGGTCGATGCGAAACAGCCGCACAAGCAGGCCAAGGCAGAACACGGCCAGCATCCAGGCAACATCGCCCGCGGGCCATTTCATGCCGGCATCGCTTGGTTTGTTATCGACTGCCACGAGCGTTCTCGAGCAAGAGGGACGCAAGCAATCGAAAAGCGTCGCAAAAATGTGGGGAGTGATTCACGGACATGACCGTCCAGCGGTCGATCTCAGTGGGGGATGCGAAATCTAACGCGAGTAACAAGAATCCGTTGTCAGAGATTTATGACACGTTGCTGCACATTCAGCAGAATGCGCCTGAAACCCTTGTTTGCAAAGTGCATACAGAAAAATCAGGCGGTCATAACGACCGATACATTACGTAAAGGTGCCTGATCGATATTTCCGTGGCGCAGACTGTAAACTTTTTGCAACAAAGATGAGCGAAGGCTTGCGCCAAACCTGCTCGATCAAATTTTTACTTTCCCTCGCAACACCTGCCAGTACATCACCCAGTCTCCCATCAGACTGTAAAGCGGATGGCTAAACGTGGCTGGCCGATTCTTCTCGAAAGCAAAATGGCCGACCCAGGCAAAGCCATAACCGACAACAGGCACCAGCCATAGCCAAGCCAGCCGGCCTGAAAACAATGCAAACAACACGATTAGCAACACCAGCGAGCTGCCGACGAAATGCAGCCGGCGACAACGCACGTCGCGGTGCTCGTTGAGGTAGTAGGGATAAAAATCGCGAAAGCTGGCAAAAGCAGACATGATGCCCCCGATGATCCGATTGAATGAGCGTAACGCCGCCGACGCCTTCGCGGTGCACGTCAAGCAGGCAGCGGAATGAACTCTTGCTCGTCACCCACCACTTTGCCCAAGCGTTGCGCGACCCAATCCGCTTTGGCCTGTTCGATGCGTTCGCGCGAACTCGATACGAAGTTCCACCACAAATGGCGCTCGCCATCCAACGGCGCGCCGCCGAACAGCATCAGGCGACTTGCTGTTTTTGCTTGCACTGGCACAGAGGATTCACCAGCCTGCAGCGCCATTTGCGCTGCGGTCAGGGTCACATCGCCCCAGGTGACTTCACGGTCGATGACGTGCACGCCACGTTCGGCATGCTCTTCCGGCAGTGCAAGTTCCGCACCTGCCTCCAATCGCGCTTCGATAAAAAACATTGGCGCGAACACCTTAACTGGCGACGCGTGCCCATAAGCCGTTCCGGCGATCAGCACCAGTTCCGCGCCATGCTGGTGAATATGCGGCAGGCTTTCGGCATCGTGATGATGAAACTCCGGCGCAACTTCTTCATCGACGCGCGGCAACGCTACCCATACCTGAATGCCATGCATGCGTTGTCCATCGCGTCGAGCATCCGGTGGTGTGCGCTCGGAATGCACAATGCCTCGCCCTGCCGTCATCCAGTTCACTGCGCCCGGCGTGATATCGGCCAGGCTGCCGAGACTATCGCGATGCCTAATGGTGCCTTCGAACAACCAGGTCACCGTGGCCAAGCCGATATGCGGATGCGGGCGCACATCCATGCCTTTGCCGGGCGCGAAATCGGCGGGGCCCATGTGGTCGTAAAACACGAACGGGCCGACATGCCGAGTCGCCAGTATCGGCAACATGCGTCGCACAACGAAACCATCACCCAAATCATGCAGGCGACTGTTTTCGATCAAGGTCGGTTCTGACTGCATGTCGGGCTCTCTTCACCAGGCTCGTTGATATTGCACCGGCGCGACGATCGTTGCACCCAATTCCTGCGCGGCGCGCCGTGGGAAATACGGATCGCGCAGGCTGGCACGCGCAATCAGCACGACATCCGCCCCACCACCGGCGATGATGCCGTCGGCCTGCGCGGGTTCCGTGATCAAACCCACCGCGCCGGTAGCGATGCGGGCTTCCTGGCGAATACGCGCGGCGAAAGGCACCTGGTAGCCAGGCCCGACAGGAATTCTCACATGAGGCACCAGGCCGCCGCTGGAAACGTCGACCAAGTCCACACCCAATGCGCTGAGCTCGCCGGCAAGACGCACGCTGTCGTCGATGTTCCAGCCGCCCTCGGCCCAGTCCGTAGCCGAGATACGTAGCCACAAGGGCAACTCCGCCGGCCAAACATCGCGCACGGCGGTGATAACTTCGCGCACCAGTCGCGTGCGATTTTCGAAACTGCCACCGTATTCGTCATCGCGATGATTGCTGAGCGGCGACATGAATTGATGCAGCAGATAACCATGCGCGCCGTGCAATTCGATCAGTTTGAATCCGGCTTCCCGCGCACGTGCGGCAGCGGCACGGAAATCTGCCACCACCTTGCGTATGCCGGCGGCGTCCAAGGCTTGAGGCACATGCCAATGCTTATCGAAGGGAATCGCGGAGGGCGCCACGGTTTGCCATGCACCTTGCTCCGCACTCAACGCACCGCCACCTTCCCACGGTCGTGACACGCTGGCCTTGCGTCCCGCATGCGCCAGTTGTACGCCAGGAATGGCGCCCTGCTCGGCGATGAATGCTGCAATCGGTTGCCACGCTTGCACTTGTGTATCGTTCCAGATGCCGGTGTCGTGGGCGGAAATGCGACCTTCCGCGGAAACCGCCGTGGCCTCTGCAATCACCGCAGCCGCCCCACCCACCGCGCGACTACCCAGGTGCACGAGATGCCAGTGGTTGGGTATGCCATCTGTCGCCGAGTATTGGCACATCGGCGACACGACGATGCGATTGCGAAAAATCAAACTGCGCTGGTTATAGGTTTCGAACAGTTTCATGGGTGGTATCGCAATAAGTTGATTGCAAAAAAGATGGCGTCGGAAGCGCTGCGATCAAGACCCACCAATGTCGTCATCGCGGCCGCGAATCCAGTCCACCAACTGCGCGACAAGTACATCAGGTGTCTTCATCCAGCTGAAGTGATCAGCCGGCCTCCCCGCCATCTGCTCCGGCGAAAAAACACGCATCCGCCGGAAAGACTTGGGCATTTTGTCGAGTAGCCAGTCCAAGGAAGACTGGGGCACGAGCCAGTCGTCACGCAAACGCAGCGCGAGCAACGGCAATTCAAGCGCAGCCAGTTGTCGCTCGAAATCCACTGTCATGCCATTCGCCGAGTAACGTCCCGTACGTCCGCTGCGCGACCAATCGGCAATAACGCCCCGCGCCTCGTTGCCACCAAAACCGATTCGTCGTCCAGGCAGATAACCCACGAGCTGCGCCAAAGGCGATGCAAGCGCATACGCAATGGAAAGCAGCGCGCCAAAGCGAAAACGCCGCCAATAAGGAGCCCCGCTGGCAATCAACGCGATTCCCTTTATGGAATCCGGATGAAGACTTGCATAGAGGCAAGCCAGCTGTCCGCCCAGACTGTGGCCGCCAATCCACAGCGTCGCCCGAGGCCACCGTGGGCTAGCCTCGGCCACACCTACCGATAAGTCCGCCTCAAGTAATTGGCGATAACCCCAGTCGCACTGCCGTCCGGCACGACGATCGCTGGACCCAATACCGCGCCACTCGTGTAACACCACTGCAATACCACGCGAAGCAAACGCCTCGGCAAGCGGCACGTAATGTTTGGCGGGTACCCCCATCGCGGGAAGCCAATACAAAACATGCTGTGGATCGTCATCCGGTTGCATGAAAATCAATTCACTGCGCGCACCGTCAGTGGAAACCACTGGCACGATGAAAGATGGCGAGGCATTCATTGCCGATGACATAAGAGATATGGACATCGGTGCAGGTTAACCAATGCGTGCGGCAGAGACAAAAAGGCCGGCATATGCCGGCCTTTTAACGCGCGCAATCGATCTGGGCTCAAGCCGGATTGACTTCGTCGGCCTGCAGGCCTTTCTGTCCCTGCACCACCTTGAAGCTCACCTTCTGTCCTTCCTTAAGACTCTTGAAGCCGTTACCTTGAATTGCGCGGAAATGTACGAAGACGTCGGGGCCATTCTCGCGGCTGATGAAACCGAAACCCTTCGCGTCGTTGAACCATTTAACTGTGCCAACCTCACGATCCGACATGATTCACTCCATCCGTTCGAGCGTTTGACTCTGAGACCAGTCGGCCCGCCCGGGCCGACGGCTTACTGGGTTTGCTGAGATTGAGTGAACGATACGGACGGATGCCATCCGGACACGCACATTACCGAGCAGACGCAGTAATTAAAGGATAATGATTCCCGTGAACCCATGTGTGATGAAAAATTCACATTCGGACTTACAATTGAAAGCTAATCGTAAATATTCAAAAACAAAAAAAGCCGGGCATTTAGCCCGGCTTTTTAAATCGATCTATTGAGGCAATTAGGCTGCCATCACTTCATCGGCTTGCAGGCCCTTCTGACCCTGCACAACCTTGAAGGTGACCTTCTGGCCTTCTTGCAGGCTCTTGAAGCCATTGCCCTGGATAGCGCGGAAATGCACGAACAGGTCGGCCGAACCGTCATCGGGTGAGATGAACCCGAAACCCTTCGCATCATTGAACCACTTGACTGTACCTTGCTTACGATCCGACATGATTAACTCCATCTGTTCCAGCGTTTGACTCTGAGACCAGTTGACCCGCCCGGGTCAACGGCTTACTGGGCATGCTGAGGATCAGGTGGAGCGACACAGATTACCCGCGCCGAGATACGCACGTTACCAAGCAGACACAGTGCAGAGAGCATAATGAGTTTAGTGAAGCAATGTGTGATTTAAAATTCACATCTCTTCAATCAACTCAAATTTTTAAAATGTACAAAAGCCGGGTATTAAACCCGGCTCTTCATTTAAATCGATCTATCCAGGCAATTAGGCCGCCATGACTTCATCGGCCTGCAGGCCCTTCTGGCCCTGCACAACCTTGAAGCTGACCTTCTGGCCTTCTTGCAGGCTCTTGAAGCCATTGCCCTGGATCGCGCGGAAATGCACGAAGACATCCGGGCCGTTGTCGCGGCTGATAAAGCCGAAACCCTTGGCATCGTTGAACCACTTGACGGTACCGATCTGACGATCAGACATGAAACACACTCCAAAACTAGGTTTTCGCAAAAATAGAGACTCGACCGCCTTGCGGTGGCCGGCTTACTGGTGTGCTAAGGAAAACCCTAGGGGTGAGCGATGAGGCAGATCGTAATCGGCTGCATCGGGCCACGTGACTCTGGTGACCCCGGCAAACACAGTGGCGCAATCATAACCGCAAATGTGCAGACAAAGCGAATATGCCGTTAGGAACAATGCCATGTCCGCCAGCAATGCTATGTTAAACGTCATTTATTAGCACACAGGGAAGGAAACCATGGGACTGGGTAATACGGCGGGTTTCTTTCGGTTTGCTGACGCCTGCCGACTAGGCTGCCTTGCGCTTAGCCTGCTTTTGGGCGGGTGCAGCCACGTCGTACGCAAAGAAACGCCAGCGCCTACCCCGCCCTCTAACAGGCTGTTGAGAAATACCGCGTAGTAGCGACAATCATAGCCTCCATCAATGATCAGGTTTTTGCAGTGCGCGGAGCGGATATCCAGCAACTTGGTATGTTCTCGTATGTCTCGGTGGACGAACGGGTGCCGGCCGACCATCCGATCCGCAAGTTGCGGGTGCTGGTCGATACGATCCTGAAGGAGCTCGATGAGGTACTGTCCACGCGCTACGCTGCTGGAGGTCGCACCTCGATTCCGCCAGAACGGCTGCTGCGCGCCTCGCTGCTGCAAGTGGTCTACAGCGTGCGTAGCGAACGGCTTCTGATGGAACAGTTGAACTACAACCTACTGTTCCGTTGGTTTGTCGGCCTGAACATCGACGACACGGTGTGGGACCATTCCACGTTTTCGTTCAATCGGGATCGGCTGTTCGACGCCGAGATTGCCCAGCGCTTCTTTGCCAATACGGTCTTGCTTGCTCGACTCAACGATCTGGTGAGCGACGAACACTTCTCGGTAGATGGCAGCTTGTTGGACGCTTGGGCCTCACACCGAAGCTTCCGCCCCAAGGATGGTTCGGACGATGGTGATGGCAGCGACTTTCGCGGCAAGAAGCGTGGCAATGATACGCACGCATCGACGACTGATCCGGATGCGCGGTTGGCACGCAAGGGCCATGGTCAGCAGGCCCGCCTGGCCTATCTGGCCAACGCCCTGATGGAAAATCGCAACGGCTTGCTGGTGGGCGTGGATGTGCGCCATGCGACAGGCACGGGTGAACGTGAGGGTGCCTTGGCGCTGGCGGATGCACACCTTCAGCCCGGTGCCACGCTGGGTGCAGACAAAGGCTACGATGTAAAAGACTTTGTCGAGCAACTAACGATGCGCGGTATCAAGGCGCACATCGCCCGCAACACGAGCCATGGTCGGCGTAGCGCCATCGATGCGCGCACGGCGCGCGGCAAGGGCTACGCCATGAGCCTGAAAGTGCGCAAACGCATCGAGCAGTGCTTTGGCTGGACCAAGACCATTGGTGATCTGCGCAAGCTACCGTTGGTTGGGTTGGCGAAGGTCGACGCGTGGGCGCACTGGAACTTCGCTGTGTACAACCTGATCCGGCTAGGCGGCATTGGCGAGTGGTGGAATCCCTCGCCAACTTGAGGGGACGTGCGCCCGCAAAGCGCCATCGCAACTGTTTTACGATCAACAAAACCTATCGTTCGGCTTGGCGATGGGTGTTTCTCAACAGCCTGCTAGTGCTGGTGCCGCATGGTGGTCAACCGCGTGAGCTGCGAATCAACCGTAAGACTGGCGAATTCATCGCCGGACGCGACATTGTGCCCGTGGCGGAGCGTGCGGCGTCCCTTCAGGTGAGATGACCCGCCAGTATGATGTGCCGATGAAAACCCCATCGAACGCTTACCGCGACTAGCCAACGAATGACCAAGCGCTCCACGGCAGTAGTCGCCCCAAGGCAAGCCAGGACGAATTGACGGTGCTCAAGCGCGAGTTGGCGCGCCTCAAGGAAGGGAACGAGATTTTAAAAAAAAGCGGCGGCGTACTTCGCGCGGGAGCTGCCGTGAGGTACGCCTGGATCGCTGGCCAGAAGGATCACTCAGTGCGCCTGCTGTGCCGGGTGCTGCGGGCACCCAACCAGGCCCTGTTTTGGGACCGACCCTGTTTTGGCAGTCGTTACTTGCTCCATAGTGTCAGCATACGGTGCTCAAGCGGCGCACCGACGCTAACTTTGTTCCAGTTTTCGATCCCAGGAAACGTCAACTTGAGAGCATCGACGACCTCCTTGAAGTTTCTGTCGAACTCTGAGATCAGAAACTCACGATTATCAGAACACTTAAAGCATATTTGTATTTCGTCATGAGTAATGGCGTCGCGATTGATTGATAAAATTTCGACAACATTGTCCAGAAAAATTCTACGCCGGTAGAAAAGACCACTCTTTCGGCTCAGAACCCAAGGTGACTTTGTTATCTTCAAATAGCTTTCTGTGAGGTTCATAACTTTAGTTGGTTGTGTTGTCGTACAACTTTGTCGCGCCTTTCGAGCCATAATGAGCGCCCGTAGCTGAGCCTCCCAAACCACCCACGAGTGCACCAGGCGGCCCGCCTAGCATCGCACCCACGGCACCTCCAGCCCAGGCCCCACCCTCTCCTCCGCCGATTCCACCAAGTGTCGCGCCACCTGCAGAAGCAATACCAACAAAGGGGTCAACAAATACCAACAAAGGGGTCTACCAACAAAGGGGTCAGAACACTTTTCCCACAAGCAGAGACGGGATTCGCCGGCTTATTTCCAACTTACAAACAGACAAGCTGCCCTCCCCTTTCATCGGCAGCCATCATGCCACGCCAACCTCGCCTTGACATCGCAGGCCTTCCACAGCATGTGGTTCAGCGTGGCAATAATCGTCAGCCATGCTTCCTTCGCGAGCAAGATTACCGCTGCTACCTGCAGCTATTGCGCGAAGCCTGTTTGCAGCAGCGCTGCATGGTCCACGCTTATGTACTGATGACCAATCATGTGCATGCGCTTATAACACCAAGTGCTCAAGGAGCACTTTCACGGTGTATGCAATCGCTTGGGCGACGATACGTCACCTACTTCAATAACACCTATCACCGAACCGGCACGCTATGGGAAGGCCGCTATAAGGCCAGCTTGGTCGATAACCAGACCTATCTCTTGACGTGCCACCGGTATATCGAACTGAACCCGGTGAGGGCTGCTATGGTTGCCTCTCCGGAGGATTACCCGTGGAGTAGCTTTCATGCCAATGCCCTCGGGGTCGGCGATCCATTGATACATCCGCATGAAGAATATCTAGGCCTCGGAGCGAATGTCCAACAGAGACAAATTGCCTATCGAGACCTATTCAAAGCAGCCCTCAGTGACGAGCAACTGCTTGATATACGAGCTCATCTTCAACAACAGCGTGCACTCGGACCAAATCGTTTCCAAGCTGCCATTGAAGCCGAACTAGGACGCGCAGCGAAAGTTCGACCACGCGGTCGGCCTAGAAAAGTGTTCTGACCCCTTTGATGCTTCCCCTTTGATGCTTCCCCTTTGATGCTTCCTTTGATGCTTTGATGGTTGGATTACTGGGAAGGCGAATAATCAGCGGCACGCGCCGCCATAACGATTGGACTTCAGTCAGAAAGCGCCGAAGCCGCATGACAAAAGTGCGCTCTGCCCCCCGATTTTCCGACCTCTGTTTTGGTTGTTCCGCGCTTAACAATAATTCTTAATCAAATAAAAAAGAAAATCACGTCCAAATACATTCACCAACTCAATATCGTCACGGGACTCACTGATGAGTAAGTCTTCTATCCGCTTCTTATTGGCAAAACAATCTCGCACATCCTGCGAAACATCATCCCAAGGATTTTTTCCATCAAATGCGAACACTCCCCAAGATACGGGATCATCTTGGCAAGCAACCCATCTTAACGACGAGTCCACGATAATGTAGCCATAATAATTGCCACGCTTATGCATTGACTCAGTAATGTCCATCATTCTTTTTGGCCAATCTTCCTTCTGCTCGACAATGCCCAGAATTTCCCGGGTATCAGACGAAAAAACGGCAAATGGAAGAAGAGGCCCCACGCCACGTAGCACCATCTCCCTTATTGCGCAAATCAGCTCATCAGAAGTAGTGATATCTGCATCAAAAAAAAGATGGTGTTCAAATTTTTTTGAATATAGGTATGCGGGCATCCCTTTGCCCGCATTGACTACTTTAATTAGGTCTAAGGAAACAATTTTCCGATCCGGAGTTTTCATGTTAAGGATTTGTAAATCTGAGTTTCGTCGTCGGGCTTCTGGCTCCAGCCGGAGTGATGGCACCTGACGGGTACCCGGCAACAAAGGGGTCCGGCAAAGGGGGCGGCAAAGGGGTCAGAACACTTTTCCCACAAGCAGAGACCAAATCGTTTCCAAGCTGCCATTGAAGCCGAACTAGGACGCGCAGCGAAAGTTCGATCACGCGGTCGGCCTAGAAAAGTGTTCTGACCCCTTTGATGCGCGCGGTTTGCGGCTTTTCTTGACCGGTGGCGGCACGAACAAACCCGACTCGGGGCCTGACCAGACGTCGTAAAGGGCGCGAAGATTTTTCTTAGTCGTCTTCCGCACTAAACTTTTTGCCACGCCCACAACAAACCCAACAGTATTCATTGATACCACGCCCGTCCCGACAATCAGCACCTGGCCATAGTCAATACTTCGCCTATCACGCAGATCCTGGCCCCATTGCAGGCGTTCCGGATCCGTCCGAAGCATCACCTGCCCAAAATACATACCACCATCCATCGCCAGCGAATAAGTTCGATTGGTCAAATCCCATGACTCGATGGGCAGAATGCCTTTAAATTGAGGCGGCATTTCCTCCCACTCCCGCATCAACTTTTCGGGTGTACACGCGCGTGTTTCAACCTGTGTTGTAAGCCACTCCCCCAAAGTATCGAGAGATCCCGGAGTTTCGTCCGCACGCCAGCGCTCAAACCCAGGCGTGGTCCGTACGGCATTTTCAAGGACACGAATGCGTTCCGGCAAAATATCAAGAAACCACTCTCGATAATCCGCCAACTCGCGTTTGGACATTCTGGGAAAGTCCAACGTAAAAGGAGGCTGTATGATCGGATAAGTCATAGCTCAATG
Organism: Vulcanimicrobiota bacterium; assembly: GCA_903970555.1. Lineage (GTDB taxonomy): Bacteria > Pseudomonadota > Gammaproteobacteria > Xanthomonadales > Rhodanobacteraceae > Dyella_B. The sequence goes on along the minus strand of CAJCJD010000162.1, from coordinate 202 downwards.
CTCTACAACGTTGATGCCTGCTTTGCCCAAGGCTTCGCGCAATGGTGCTGAAGGCCCGCCACTGTTGATTTCCACCGAAAACTGAGCCGGGTTTTTCATCGAAAAGTGAGCCACCGGTTTTGTGCTGCAGGTTAGCTCAGATCAAGGTTGATGTTAGATACCCGGTCTCCTTTTTGAGTGTGATTGGCGTGGTTCCTGAAGC
>CAJCJD010000161.1 GCA_903970555.1 Vulcanimicrobiota bacterium | reverse complement strand
CACACCTGCAAACGGTTGCCCCAGGCTCCCATGCTGGCTGCGTTGATCGTCGTACCGCCCACGTTAGCGGTAGCGGCCCTCCCCTGGCTGGAACCGGTCTGTTTGGCGCGAACGATGTAGCAACTGGCGCCACCTTCCTGGAAAAACTCATACACCGCCCAAGGCATGAAGCCATACCAGCTCAAGCTGCCGAATTGGCGCGTATAGGCATTCCAACTGGTGATCAGCGTGGGTACTTCGTAAGGCCCGCTCTCCGCGAAGCCGATAAAGGCCGCGACCGATGTCGAGGCACCCTGGATGCTGTGTCCGCCGGGAATTTCCTGAGTATAGATGCCGGGATGCATGTAAGTGGGCACGGTCCTGTTCCTCGTTAAGTGCGCGGCATTGCCGCCGCTATCCATACCTTTACCACCCAAAGAGCTGACTCGGGTGCCCTCACCCATTGCCCATTGGTCAAGTGGCCACACATCGGTTCGCCCCCTAATTTTCCCCACGCCTGCTTCTGGTCGGAAGCTGACCAAGTTTCATGACGCTTCTTGCCTTGATTGAAGCATCGCAGCCATTCGTTGATGGACGAGATTGATTGCCTTCAATGGTCTGAGCATTACCTTGAATTCGACAATTTTCCCGGCGCCGTTCCACTTGATGAGATCGACCCCGTTGACGATTATTCCATCCATTTCGGTCTCGAACTCCAACATCGCGTCTGACGTGCCCACAATCTCACGCACATAGCGGAATGTTGGGTTGACGAATATGGTGAACGCCGCAGTCAGATACGCGGTGGCGAGTGCCTTGCCACGTTGTGGCGCGTGGACGACAGGCGAGTAGAAAACCGCATCTTCTCCGAGCAAGGAATCGAGTCCGGAGGGGTCTTGGGTCCGAACCAAGCGGTGCCAAGTTTCGAGCGGTTGTTCGTTCATTTCGTGGTTCCCCTTACATCCGTCGACATGTCCGCGCTGGGTTGCGACCTCAGTGGGTCGATGCAACACCCTATAGCACGCGGGTCGTCGTGTAAAAACATGTTTTGCATTTGGTGTCGGTTGCCAAAGCCCCCTCGCCTGCGATGACGTGAATTGAATGACTTTTGCATCGAACTCGCAACGTGCTCGCGTGATACGAATGACATCGTAGTGCGATTTTCGGTCGCCAAAAAACACCATTGGAACGTTTTAACCACGGCGGTAAAACGTCGACCTAACGCATGCAGCGTTATTTTCGCGAGGTTCGGAGCGTTGCGTGTTTCGCCGACGGTCCGCGTGTTGGTATGCCCACTAGTGTCCTTGCAAGAACCACACAGCGCAGGACGGATACGACGCCATGACGACGCATCCCTACGACAGGCAGATCACGGGGCTTATCGTGATCGATCCCTATAACGACTTCATTTCCGAGGGTGGCAAGGTGTGGGGTCGGCTTCGTGCGGTCGCGGAAGCAAATGAGTGCGTTCCTCACATGCTGCAAGTCCTGAAAGCGGCGCGTGAGGCAAAGCTTCGGGTGTTTTATGCACTTCACCGTCGCTACCGTCCAGGCGACTACGAGACATGGAAGTACATCGCGCCCGTTCAAAAATTGGCCTGGAAGAACAAGCCCTTCGAGTACGGCAGCTGGGGCGGCGAGATGCATCCCGGCTTCGAGCCTGAGCCGGGCGAGATCGTCGCCACAGAGCATTGGTGTTCAAGCGGATTCGCCAACACGGATTTGGATCTGCAACTCAGGAAGCACGACGTTGAGCAGCTCATCATCATGGGGCTTCTCGCACATACTTGTCTTGAAGCGACGGCGCGCTATGCCGCTGAGCTCGGTTACGGGGTGACGGTAGTAAGAGATGCGACGGCAGACTACTCGGACAGGGAGATGCACGCCGCGCTCGAAGTCAATATTCCGAGCTACGCCAGTCGCATCGTGACAACGCAAGAGATCGTCGACTTGCTGTCGTCTGCCGCAATCGCAGAGCTCAGCGCGCCGTAGATTTACGGGCTTCGGCCGTCGCTTGGGCAGGACGGATCGACGCCGACTTTGCTCCTTCACCAAGTCTTGTTGTCCTCAATCTCAAAGGCCGCGTTGCGGCCAAAGCAGTCGGAGGTTCAGATGAGCAGCGCTGCAGTGGAAACCTCGCACGCGCGGGGGGTGGACATGAAATTCGAGCTCGTCGTCATCCCCGTCTCGGACGTCGATCGCGCAAAGCGCTTTTACGCCAGCCTGGGGTGGAGGCTAGATGCCGATTACACCTCCGATGATGGTTACTTGCAGCGAGTCCACTTCACACCGCCCGGTTCCGGGTGCTCGATCCTCTTTGGCAAGAACGTCACCGCAGCTACCCCCGGCTCTGCCCAGGGGTTGTATCTCATCGTCTCCGACGTCGAGGTAGCCCGCAAAGAGCTGCTAGGTCGTGGCGTTGAAATCGGCGAAGTGTTCCACGACGCCGACGGCGTGTACCCCGGCCCGGACGAACCCTACTTGTTCGGGCGGATTCGGGTTAGCGGTCCGTATCCTGAGCATAGTAGTTACCGCTCGTTCGCCTCGTTCAACGATCCAGACGGTAATGGCTGGCTGCTACAGGAGGTAACCCAGCGAAGGCCCGGACGCGTGGACACGAACATCGTGACATTCACCTCTTCGAAGGACCTCGCGGCTGCACTGCGGCGGGCGAGTGCCGCACACGGCGAGCACGAGAAGCGGACCGGCGGCCAACGCGATGAGAATTGGCCGGACTGGTATGCCGAGTACCTCATGAGCGAGCACACAGGTAAAGACCTGCCCTTGTGAGGCTCGTGATAGATGCCTGCACCGAGTCCGAGCTAGTGCCGACCATCGCCTGCGCGCTTCGCTTCGTTTCTTAGATCGGCTCACCCGGCGGTGGAGATACCCACGGCGGCAGCTGCCGAGTGCAGAGCAAATCTGGTTCCACTATCGCATCAGGAGACGCTCCATGTCTGACCTTTCGCAGTTTAACCTCGACCGCACCCATCCAGGCCGATGGACGATCACTTTCGACAACCCGCCGATCAACATGTTTGTTCCCACAACGATCGACGAATTGACGACGTTGATGACCAGCATTGAGGCGGACTCGTCCGTAAAAGTCATCGTGTTTCAGTCGGCGAATCCCGATTTTTTCGTCGCCCATCTCGACGTCGCAAAGGCAGTCGAACGACCGGGGGTGCTGGGCCTTTGGCGTGACTTTGTGCTGCGTCTTTCGTCCACGCCAGTGGTGAGCATCGCCAAGATTCGCGGCCGCACACGCGGCATCGGTAACGAGTTCGTATTGGCCTGCGACATGCGCTTCGCCAGCCGGCAAAATGCTCTATTCGGCAACCCCGAGGTCGGCGTCGGACTGGTCCCTGGCGGTGGCGCGATGGAATGGCTCCCGCGTTTGGTCGGTCGCTCGCGGGCGCTCGAGTTTGTCCTCAGCACTGACGATTTCGATGCCGATATCGCTGAGCGCTACGGCTGGGTGAACCGCACGTTGGACGATGACAAACTCGACGCGTTTGTCGATGCGCTTGCTGCGCGAGTGGCTTCGTTCGACCGCGAAACGCTGGGCCCGGCGAAGGCCCAGATCAATCGGTTTGGGACGCCGACAGCTACCGAGCTTCAGTCGAGCATCGACGTATTCTTCTCAACCCTGGCCTCACCTAGTGCGCAGGCACGTCGCGTCAAGCTCCGTGGGATGGCCTACGGTGTTCCGAGCGACTTCGAACTGAACTTCGGTCGGTACCTACCCGCGTTTGGGCGAGCTGACGGCGATGACACGCGTACACAGCCTCACTGATCGCATGTGCCGCGGCACGATCAATCGTCGCGATCGAGCGATTTGAGTAGGTTGTCCCTCAGCCCGACGATTTCCTTCTGAAGGCTGGAGAAGCCCTTGGCTGTAAGGCCGCATGCATCGTCCAGGTTGATGCTCAACGCCTTTTCGCGAAGGCGGCGTCCACTCTTTGTCAGGTGAACGCGGACGACACGCTCGTCTTCTGTTTCGCGCACGCGTTCGACATATCCCATCGCCTCCAGCTTCTTGAGTATGGGGGTGAGCGTGTTCGACTCGAGAAACAGCTTCTCGCCAAGCCCGCTTACTGTGAGGCCGTCCTCTTCCCAAAGGGCAACGATGGTCACGTATTGCGTGTACGTAAGGCCAAGCTCGTCGAGGATGGGGCGGTATGCCTTGCCGAACGCTAGGTTTGCCGAGTAGATGGCAAAGCAAAGAAAGTCGGCCAATTTACGATCCGGTTTCATGTCTCTTCCGTGCCTGCGCCCTGAACGGGCTTCGCCGTAGCATACATCGCATGCGATGTAATCGATATCGATAGCCACGTGATTTCGCAAATACCATGCCAAATAGCCGGTTTACCGGCAAAAAAATATTTGCGAATCCCTGTTGACTTGCCTGCCCTCTTGAGAGATTATTTTTATATCGCATGCGATTTATACGTACGCGATGTATATGCAATGTACGTCAAAGAACTCGCCTGAAGTAACTTGACAAGATTTCCTGGCACGCTCATTCTTATATATATCGCACACGATACAATCTTACGCGATTCATGTAATCCCCCACATCCCAAACTCTCTGTAAGGAATTTGCCATGACCAAGATCGAAAAAATCCACTACACCGGCCGGACCCACACCAAGATCAACCGTGACCCCGCCCTTCAACGCGGCGAGCACGGCGTCGTCGACATGAAGCTGTCGACCCCGGGTGGAAAAAGCTATGAATTCATCGCCGCCGAGCTGCATCCTACGGCCGAGCAGCTTTTCGCAGGCGCCTGGTCGGCCTGCTGGATCTCCGCCCTGGGTATCGCAGCCTCATTGAAGAAGGTCACGCTACCGGAAGACACGTCGGTAGACATCCAGGTGAACATTGGTGAGACCGGCCCGGCTTGGTTCATTGGCGCCAAGTTCTTCGTCCGCATTCCGGGTGTGACTCAGGCCGTTGCGGAGGCTCTTGCCCATTCGGCTCACCAGATTTGTCCTTACTCCAAAGCGGTGAACGGCAATATCGAAGTCGCCATGGACGTCATCACGGCGTAAAGCACGGCCGAGTCGGTTCGTCGTGCCATCAGCGGCGAACCGGCTCACATGGCCATTCGTGTCACGGACGTTTGTAGCCTAGCCGCTCTCGCAATAGCGGCGTTGCGAAGTCGATGAAAGCGCGCAGTTTCAAAGGTACTTGACGCTGGCTTGGATACACAAGGCTGACCGGCATGGGCGCAGGCTCAAAGTCTTGCAGCAACCTCACCAGTGTCCCCGCTTTCAACAGATGATCAACTTGATCGGACAACACTCGAGCGACGCCCGCATCGGTGGATGCAGCGATCACGGCGGCCTCCGCCAAGTTCACGCTCAGGCGCGATGACACTTTGATCACCTGCGAGGTTTGTCCCTGACGGAACTCCCACATATCTGCTGCGGAGTACCCCTCATAAGTGATGCAATCGTGCGAAGTGAGGTCTTCAGGCCTTTCCGGAACACCACGCGACTGCAGGTAGGCGGGGCTTGCGCACAGCACGCGGCTGATGAGTGCGACGCGCGTGGCGATCATGTCGCTGTCGGGCAATTCGCCGAGTCGTACGGCAAGGTCGACATGCTCTTCCAAAAGATTGCTGACGCGATCGCTCAAATGGATGTGCGCGCGGATCTCCGGGTATGTGCGTAGAAATTCGACGAGTACCGGAATGACATGATTGCGTCCGATTACCAGCGGTGCACTGATGATCAAATCGCCTTGTGGCGCGCGGTATTCACCGGCAGCCGTGCGCTCGACTTCCTCGATGTTTTCCATGATCTGCCGGCAGGAAGCAACGTAGTCACGCCCTGCATCGGTCAGCACCAGTTTTCGTCCACCCCGCAGTACCAGGCGGACATTGAGATGCGCTTCCAATTCCGACACGCGTCGGCTGACAGTCGCCAGCGGAATACGCAATTGCCGACTGGCGGCGGAAAGGCTGCCCGCCTCTACCGCCGCCAACAAAATGGTCATGGCTTCGAGTCGGTCCATGGCCTCTCACCAGTGGAAGGGCGCCTCCCGAATTTACCGTCTAGTGCCTTGATTTGGAAGGTTCTAGCCTTTCCATCCATCCGGCCACCCTTGAAAGCGCAACTCCCCTTCGGTTGCGACCGGCTCAACCGATTTATGCAATCCCCCAAAAATCCCCTGTGAGGAATTCCCCATGAAAAAGATCGAAAAAGTTCGTTACTCCGGCCTGACCCACACCAAGGTCAACCGCGACCCTGCCCTTCAGCGCGGCGAGCACGGCGTCGTCGACATCAAGCTGTCGGCCGCGGGCGGAAAAAATTATGAGTTCATCGCCGCCGAGCTGCATCCCACCGCCGAGCAGTTGTTCGCAGGTGCGTGGTCGGCCTGCTGGATCACTGTCCTTGGTATCGCGGCTTCCATGAAGAAGATCACGCTGCCGGAAGATACGACGGTGGACCTTCAGGTCAATATTGGCGAGAGCGGCGCCGCGTGGTTCCTTGGTGCCAAGTTCACCCTGCGTATTCCAGGCGTGGATCAGGCCGTTGCGGAAGCACTTGCGCATTCGGCTCACCAGTTGTGCCCTTACTCACAGGCAACGAAAGGCAATATCGAAGTTGTCACGGAAGTCATCACGGCCTGAAGCATGGCCAAGTCAGTTCGCCGCACCATCCGCGACGAACCGACTCACGGCTTACCTAACGGCGCCCCCCTTCTGTTTTTTCCCCATCCTTGGAGTTTCTTATGAACATTGAGAACGCTACTGTCCTTGTCACCGGAGCCAATCGCGGGCTTGGCCTGGCATTCACGCGCGAGTTGCTCGCTCGAGGTGCTCGCAAGGTCTATGCCGGCGCGCGCGACCCTGCAAGCATCACGCAACCCGGTGTCGTGCCACTGCGACTTGACGTCACCAATCCAGACGACGTGGCAGCAGCCGCAAAACTGGCGTCTGATGTGACGCTTGTGATCAACAACGCCGGCATCGCTCAGGCCGGAGGCTTTCTTGCACCCGATAGCGAAGACGTCACGCGACGCATCTTCGAGACCAACTTTTTCGCCATGTTGCGCATGAGCAAGGCCTTCGCGCCGATTCTCAAGTCCAACGGCGGTGGCGCGCTGCTCAACGTGTTGTCGGTCGTCTCATGGGTGAGCGGCGCGATGGCCGCCTATTCGGCGAGCAAGTCCGCCGCGTGGTCGCTCACCAACGCCTTGCGCCTCGAACTGGCGGCGCAGAAGACGCAAGTGCTGGCGCTGCACATGGGCTTTGTCGATACCGATCTTGCGCGCGGGTTCGATGCCCCGAAGTCCAGTGCTGAGGAGATCGTCAGGCGTGCGCTCGACGGACTTGAATCGGGCCAGGATGAGGTGTTGGCCGATGAACGCACCCTGCAGGTGAAGCAAGGCCTGACGGCGGCCCGACCCGTCTATCTGCCGCAGATCTCTTGAAGATTGCCGTAGACACGGTCACCGCCTTACGCACTGCCTTGCCGGTTCGACTTGCTCCTACTGCATCGAACCGGCTGTAGGCACAACAGGCTCACTTATCAACTTCACAGAATACAAGCCACTTCCGTTGCCAACAGCCGCACCATCACAGCTATCTCAATGCGAACTCGTGAACACAAAATCACGCGGCGATATGCGCAGGCTACAGCCGCAAGAGCGCCAACAAGATCAGCCCCGAACTAGACGGTAAAACTAGGGTTGCCGCCGCGATCAAAGCGGCGAAGCAAGAACTTGCCGCACGTGTCGGGATCGATCATCGATAGTGCGCCACGAATGTGGGTCGAAAGCGCACGTCACTATGGGTACTAAAATCAGATGCTCGGCATTGCCGTTATACCGCTTGCTTGCTCACCCACTCGCGGACAGCTTGGGTAAATAGCCTGAGCGCGACTGGAGGGTGACGGTTGGCCGGATAGTAGAGACATCCTCCCGGGATAGAAGGACTCCACTCTTTTAGTAGATCGATGAGTCGGCCTGACGTTAGATGCTCGGCAACCTGGTAATCCGGCAACCAGACAATGCCGATACCAGCTAGGGCTGCATCGACCATAAGGTTTGTATTGCCAAGCGTCATCGGGCCGTCGACATCCATATCGGCGCTCGTACCGTGACGTTCAAAATTCCATCGGTAGAGTGCGCCGCTGAGAAATCGAAAGCGTATGCATCGATGCTGCTGTAAGTCTTGCGGAGTCTTCGGCGCACCGCTCTGCGAGAGATAGGCGGGCGATGCGACAGCAACAAATCGTACGTCCGGTCCAAACCGAATGGCGATCATGTCGCGCGGCACGTCATCAAAGAGCCGTATGCCAGCATCGAAACCATCGGCCACAATATCCACCAGTCGTGTATCCACGACAATTTCGACGTGGATATCGGGATAGGTGGCGAGAAACGCCGGAAGAACATGCTGGATGAGTGGTTTCGCTCCGGATTCTGCGGCACTTATCCGTATTAAGCCCGAAGGGCGATCGCGATCTTCCCCCACTTCGCTAACGGCATCATCGAGATCTGCCATAGCAGGCTGCACGCGCCGCAAGAGCTTGTCACCCACTTCGGTTAGGCCCACCGACCTCGTCGTCCGGTTGAACAACCGGGCATCCAACCTCGCCTCGAGATTTCGGATCGCATGGCTCAATGCGGAAGGCGAAACACCCAGCTGACGGGCAGCGGCACGAAAGCTTCGGTGTTCTGCAATGGTGACGAAGGCCGTGAGTTCGGAGAGGCCCACGCGTCTCATAGATGACTTTTCCTCAATAGGTTGTGCAATATCACGGTTATTGTTGAGCTTTCTACATCAGCCTACCATGCCCGCATAAAGCGCTAAGGGCCTGATCGTCTTCGCAACAGGCGATCTCCACACACAGTTCCAGTGGGCGGTATGCCGCTTACAACCCCTTGGTGCGCCCCCTTTCAGGAGATGACCATGCAAAAACGTCAACTTGGAAACAGCGGTCTCGACGTGTCGGCAATTGGGCTTGGCTGCATGAGCATAAGCTCCGCATATGGGCCTCCAGCGGACAGACAGGAGATGATTACGCTGATCCGGGCCGCGCACGATCGCGGTGTGACCCTGTTCGATACAGCCGAAGCGTATGGCCCGTTCGCCAATGAAGAACTCGTCGGCGAAGCACTTGCTCCGATCCGGAACAACGTAATCATCGCGACCAAATTCGGGTTCGATATTGATCTGGAAACCGGAGCGCGCCGCGGCGGCACCGACAGCCGTCCCGAGCACATCAAGGCGGTGACCGAAGCTAGCCTCAAGCGTCTTCGCACCGACCGCATTGATCTGCTGTACCAACACCGCGTCGATCCGGCAGTGCCGATCGAAGATGTCGCGGGCACCGTCAAGGAACTGATCGCCGAGGGCAAGGTGAAACACTTCGGTTTATCGGAAGCAGGCGCTCAGACGATCCGTCGCGCTCACGCCGTGCAACCCGTCGCGGCCGTCCAAAGCGAATACTCGCTGTTTTGGCGCGGACCCGAAGCGGAGCTTCTACCCCTTCTCGAAGAACTCGGCATCGGCTTTGTACCGTTCAGTCCGCTGGGTGCCGGATTCCTGACTGGCAAGATCGACGAAAACACGAAGTTTGATCCGGCCGATTTCCGCAACCTTGTGCCTCGCTTCTCGCCTGAGGCGCGCAAAGCAAATTTTGCACTGGTCGGCATGATCAAGGGAGTGGCGGAACGCAAACAAGCAACGCCTGCGCAAGTCGCGCTCGCGTGGTTGCTCGCGCAGAAGCCGTGGATCGTACCCATTCCGGGCACAACCAAATTGCATCGATTGGAAGAGAACCTGGGCGCGATCGATCTCGAACTGACCTTTGCGGATCTCAAAGAGATCAACGAGGCGGTGTCGAAGATTCAAGTCCAGGGGGAACGTCTTCCTGAAGCGGCGCTCAAGATGACTGGGCGCTAGCCAATCTGTCCGCTAAACCGTAGCGAGGGTGGTCGACTGATTCGATTCGGTGAAAGCGGTAGTTATGCGATGAATGCCTCTACTTAGCAGGCAATAGAATCCCCGGATCGGCTTATTATGGAGGCACACCCTCCCATCCGCTGGGGATACCCGATGAACAGCCATTGCAGTCATCTCGCTTCAATCCAAGACGTTACGCCAAGTGCACGCGGTTGCGAGGAATGCCTAAAGTCGAACGATACCTGGGTACATTTGCGCATCTGTCGAACCTGCGGACACGTCGGTTGCTGCGATGATTCGCCGAACCGACACGCGACTAAGCATTTTCATCACACCGAGCATCCGATCATCGAAGGCTACGATCCGCCGGAGGGCTGGGGCTGGTGTTATGTCGACGAAGTGATGTTCGATTTGCGCGACCGCATGACGCCGCAGCTTGGGCCGATTCCACCCTATTACTGAGCCGGAATCAGCATCGCGCCATCAGGCTGCTGAACCAAAGAGCTTGTGCGTGATGAGCCAGCGTCCATCACAACGCAGCACTGAAAGCACGTTGTAGTAGTGGTTGCCGAGGAAGTGCAACTCTGCCGTGACCGTCGCCACGTCGCCGAGCACTTCGATGGCGAGTGGCGTCATGGTGAACGCCTCGCCGGCTGCCGAGGGACTCTGGCGCGAACCAACACCTTCGATGTACTGCTCGACGGGACGCGAGCGAAAAACTCCGGTGACCATGTCTTCGACGCGAGCATTGGGGTGAAACACCTCGCGAAGTGCTTGCGTGTCGCCGTCATACACACTGCGCAGGTACTTGTTCACCAGATCAAGTACGGGTTGATGGTCATTCATGGGCTTAGCCTGCTGTCGTCGTCACTTCTACGCGCGACCCAGCGACCGTGCGTACGCGAGAGATGAGCTGCTTCGCATCAATGTAGCCAGGAGCGACGCTGTAAAGCTTTTCTCCGTCTTCGAGCAACAACGAAGGGAAACTGGAGATGCCCCAGTGACGCGCACGCAAGAAATCGCCACGCGTTTCGTCCATCGCTTCGGACGACTGCCAAGCCTTGAGGAAATCATCCGGCGTCGTCGCAAAGCCCAGTTCGGACAATGCACTCGCGGCAACATCAGCCAGCACGGCGCCCTTCGTGATGTCTCGTCCGTCGACATAGAAAGCGCGCTGGATGGCGCGAAGCACGGCAAGCTGGTCAACTGCGGGAGCCAGTCGTCGGGCGGTGACTACGGCACGACATGCCGGTTCGGTGTTGTAAACCAGGTTGTCGTTGGCGATGAACGCATCGCGATTGAACGGTAGCCCGCTCGCCGCTTCAACGCGGGACCAATGCTCAAGGCGCGCGACGCGCTGGTGCCTCGGCATCACGGCCGTTTCGTCTGGGCGAAGACCGCCCACCACCACTTCCAACGCAAGCCCGGGAACGGCTTCGCGAAGCTCGGTGACTTCTTTACCGAAGCCGTAGCACCAGGAACACATGGGATCGGCGACCAAAACAAGTTTCATGCTCATTTCCTCGAATAGCGTCTCGACCATCCTCGGCTTCAGGTGGATGCCAGGGGTGGTGGGATGATTGGCGTAGATCCTGTCGCGTGATGGCACCTGCCAGTGGACGAGCGTTCACCCATTGCCATCACGCATCAATTGAACTCGAGGCGCACTGTATTCCTGCGTCCTGACGCGATAAATATGGTTCAATGCACTTCAGTTGATACGTGGCGTAACGAATCATGCGTCGCCAATTTGATGACGTGCTTCTCGGGAGCATCGAGCTGTTCTGCCTGGCAGGAGAGCTTGGCAGTTTCACCGCGGCTGCCTCTGCCGCTGGCGTGACGCCCGCCGCCGTCAGTCGCTCGGTGGCACGCCTGGAGGAACGCATGGGCGTTCGCCTGTTCGTTCGAACCACACGTCAGATTCGCCTCACCGATGTGGGGCGTGCCTACTTCGAAGAATGCCGGCAAGCGCTAACCCAGCTCATCGAGGCGGAGCGCATGGCCACAGGCCAGCAACTTCGACCTGTTGGCACGCTGCGCATCAGCGTGCCAACCACCTACGCGCACTACCGACTATTGCCGTTGCTACCGGAGTTTCGAGAGCGCCATCCGGAAGTGCAGTTGGACATCCACGTAAGCAACCGCAACGTCGATTTTTCCGACGAAGGCTTTGACCTCGCCATTCGCGTTCGCGCCCCCGCCGATTCCACCCTGATCGTTCGCCATCTTGAAGACGCAGAACTCGTCGTCGTAGCCACGCACGAATACCTGGCTCGACGAGGCACGCCAACGACGCTGGAAGATCTCGGCCAGCATGAGTGCATCCAGTTCGACCTTCCCAGCAGCGGCCGTCGAATTCCCTGGCTCTTTCACGATCAGGGCAAGGAGATCGAGGTCGCAGGCGACGGTGGTTATGTGCTATCGGAGGACGTACTAGGCGGCGTCACGCTCGCGCGCCATGGTGCCGGGCTATTCCAAACATATCGCTTCATCGTTGAAGAAGACTTGCGCGAGGGGCGCCTGATAACCGTGCTGCAAGCGTTCGGCGGCCGATCGCGACCTTTCAGCCTGCTGTACCCGCACAACCGCCACGTGCCGTTGCGCGTGCGCAGCCTCATCGATTTTCTGCTGCAAAAAGTGGCTTGAGCTTGGCGGGAGCTGCGCGAATGTACGCACAACTTGTTACGCCGGGTATCAACTGAAGTACTTCACGCTGGATTTATGCGCGGCTTGGCAATCCCTACTATTGCCTGTTGCTACAACTACTGTTCGTCGAGGACGCCATGATCGATCTCTACACCTGGAAAACACCCAACGGCCGAAAGCCCGCCATCGCGCTGGAGGAACTACAACTCCACTACGTGGTGCATCCTGTGGACATCAGCCATGACGAACAGTTTCTGCCTGCATTCGTAGCCATATCGCCCAACAGCAAGATCCCGGGCATGGTTGACAAGGAGAATGGCATGACGCTTTTCGAGAGCGGCGCGATTCTTCAATACCTGGCCGAGAAGACGGGAAAGCTACTGCCTATGAGCGGCCCAACGCGCTACACCACCTTGCAGTGGCTGAACTGGCAAGTAGGCGGCATAGGGCCAATGTTCGGACAACTGGGATTTTTCGCGAACCGCGCGAAGGAGCGCATTCCGCTCGCCATCGATCGCTATCTCACCGAGTCCAATCGCCTTCTTGACGTGCTGGAACGCCGCCTGTCGCAATCGGCTTACGTAGGCAGCGACGACTACAGCATTGCCGACATTGCGATCTATCCCTGGGTCGTTGCCGCGATCATCAACAATCCAAACTCGCTCAACGATGCTCGCGCCAGACGCCCTTCGATGGATCGCTGGATGACGAAACTTGCCGAGCGCCCAGGCGTCATCAAGGGCATGAATGTCCTGCAAGATGCCGGCGCCAGCTAAATCTTGATGCGTATCTCGCAGCTAGCAGAAACACCCATTCTTGACGCGCAATGGTTGTTTGCGACGATGTTCGCTTAGGATCGAAAACACCCGTTGAACGTTTGATACGAGAGGCTCGACCGAGATCGCCGAGGCAAGCCCTCTCGATGGAAAGATTAGAGCGATTGCCGATAAACGTCGGGCTTGAGACTTTCCATGATGAGCGACGGGTTAGCCAACGCTTCGAAACCAAACTGAGCGTACAGGCCGTGCGCGTCTTTGGTAGCCAGCAAGAATCGCCTGAGCCCCTGCAATTCTTCATGGCCCATGATGAACTCCATAAGCCACTTTGACAGGCCCTTGCCTCGGTGCGAGTCAAGGATGAAGACATCTGCGAGATACGCGAACGTTGCCTTATCGGTGACCACACGAGCAAAGCCTGCTTGTTGCGCCCCGACGTACACGCCAAAACAGAGCGAGTTTGCGATGGCGCGCTCTACAACTTTGCGCGGAATACCCGGCGACCAATAACTTTGCGTAAGAAACGCGTGGACGACTGCGATATCGATGCGCTGGCGATCGGTGGAAATCTCGTACTCGCCGCGGTTTGCATTGGCTGGCATGTTGGGGGGCTCTAATTACTCATTAGACGGACGTCCATGTCCGGTTATACATCTGCGCTTAAAAGCTTAAGGAATCGTTTCAGACCGTTAGTTCGCTTGAACGCCAGGCCCGATGTTCTTTTCGAGAAAGCCCTGCATGTGGTTGTACATGTCTACGAGATTCTCTTCCTTGTAGAAGCCGTGTCCTTCGTTTGGTTTGGTCAGCCATTCGTACGGCTTGTGCGCAGCCTCCAGTGCGGCGCGCATCGCATTGGCCTGCGCGAAGGGGGCGCGTTCGTCTGCCTCGCCGTGAATTAATAGCACGGGCACGTCGATCTTGTCGGCAAGCTTGTCGGGTGAATTGTCCGCAAGTTTGGAAGGATCCTTGCCAATGGCTTGCTCCAGGTAATTTCTTCCGGACTTACGATCTTTGATGTCGCCCTTGTCGTATATCACGGCTAGATCGTAGATGCCCGCCTCGCCGATCGCGCACTTGAACAGGCCTGGCGCACGGATCACCGTCATCATCGCCGAATAGCCGCCGAAACTGGCGCCAAAGACGCAAACGCGCTTGGAGCCGCCGTAGCGTTGCGCTTCGGCCCGCTTCACGCCGTCGACCAGATCCTGTTGAATGCGCGTTGTCAGACACAAGAAACATGAATTCCCTTTCTACTCTTGCGTGTCCGTTTTGGATCGAGGATGTGTGAAAACGCAAAACTGCATTTTGTGCTGATTAAATATTGCTCAAAATGGCGCGCCTAGATTCGATTCTTGGCTGCTCGTATCCAATGAACAGCCGAAAATTCGCGTACGTGGCACATGTGCACGAGTGGCTTTGCGTTTTCACACAGCCTCGGTCGGAAGCAGACATCAGGATCTTCATTAGCCCGGGCCAGAGAAAAGCTCCAAAGACTTTATGCGCTGCTCCGTGAGCTCCCTTCGAAAGCTCAATTCCATTTCTGTCCGAAGGGAACCCGACTTATAGTTCCAGGAGATGGCGGCGCAGTTCTCGTCCCGATACTTGATCCATTCCCTTTCAGCGGCAATCAGGTGCTCTTTTGTCGAAGCCGGATACCAACGATCCTCGTCTTGACCGGAAAACAAAGCTAGCGATCGATCATAAGCTTCATTGAGCTTAGCGTCCGCATCCGCGAGCGCTAGAGACGCGCACTGGATATTTTCAGGTGTGCTGCTCGGATGCTGACAGTCCAGCGCAGAAGCCATACGTACCATGCTCGCCAGCAGAGCGATAAATACACGTTTCATCAGTTCCCCTTCTTGCATAAGGTCCGCCTCGGGTCAAAATTGGACATTCTGCGACCCGCCCTCAGCCCCATTATTGCGTGGCGCTCTCACGTTTTCGGAGGGGAAGAAATTGCGAAGTAACCTGAGGTGGTATTCCGTCCATACTCACAGTGGCTTTCATCATTACCCCAAAAACCTTGCCTTCGTTGGCTAGTCGTATGGTGCAACTGCTGTGCGGCTCGCCGCCCACAGAAGCCTCATCGCCATCGGAAAGAATGAGCTGAGATATAGCCGATTCCGGTTGTGCCTTGTCCGGAAACACTCGGTGCATCTGGCTACCCAACTGCTGATATATGCGATCTGTTGGCGCAACTCCTTGGGCCACCTTCCCGATTCGTACGAAGAGACCGTTCTCCGGCACGAAATGCAGTTCAACGTCCCGCCCCACCTGAGTTACGTGTTCCACGAAACAAAAGGGAGCTTGGGCGACTGCCACATTGGCCAACGCGAATGGTGACAAGCAAAAGGCTAAGCGAAGCAACCGTCTTGGCATATTCAATCCCCTTGAGTCCTTAGCATTGCACTTGCAATGTCTGTTTTGGGCCGGAAGCGCACACCGACCCAGTCGGCCTGATCACGTTACTGATAGAAACGCCGCTGCATCCTCAGCATTTGACGGAAGTCGCCGCGCCAACTCAGCGTGCAGAAAATCGACGAATCGACGTACACGCGGTGGCTGAAAGACGTTCGGGTGATACATAGCATGGATGGGCGTTGGGGCTGACCATGCTGGTGCGTTGATCAGCATCAAGCGACCTTCCCGCACATCCGCCGCCACTGCCCAAAGTTGCCGGTATGCGAAGCCGCGACCGAGAACAGCCCAATTGCGTATGACTTCGCTGTCGGTGCACTCGTGATAGCGCCGAACCCGCACGACTGCTTCCCCGAGACGCCATTCATTGCGTGGCCCAGCATTTGTAGTCAATACCAGTGTCGGCAATTCGATCAGATCCTCAGGGTTCTTTGGCATTCCATGAGTCGTAACGCACGTTGGCGAAGCGCAGACCACACGCCAGCTATCAGCAAGATGACGCGCGACAAGATCGCTGTTCTCCAATGGACCGACGCGGATGGCAACGTCGATGTCGTCCGGCACGAAACGCGAGAGCGAATCCGACAGCGTTAGCACAATGCGCACATCGGGGTGCTGATCCATGAAATTGTCGAGGATGTAGACCAGCACGTTGCGCCCCAGATCGGAAGGTGCCGATACACGCAGCGTTCCGCTTACGCCGTCGGTGCCGCTGCGAACCGCTTGCTCGGCTTCCCTCATGGTCTCGATAGCGGCGCGACAAGACGCAATGTAGATGCGTCCCTCGTCGGTAAGGCGCAATTGACGCGTCGTGCGTTCAAAGAGCCGCGCACCGAGCATGGTCTCGATGCGTTGCAAACAGGCGCTGGCAGCGGCCGGCGAAAGCCCCGCCCGACGCCCGGCAGCCGACAGGCTGCTGAGGTCGGCCGCATCGACCAGGAGCTGCATGTCGCTGAGGCGGTTCATGAGGCCTGATCCTAGATGCGAAAGCCAGTATCGCGATGATCTTCAAATTAGATTTGAAGGTCAATAAAGATCAGGACTCATTATCAAACTGAAAGCCCTGGGTAACGATGCCACCTCCCCCCCGCACCCAAGGTGTCGCCATGTCACGCGCAAAGCTTTTATTGCTCGCTTCTTTCCTCGTTCCGATGATCGCACCGCCGATCCTGGCCGCCGCGCCCGCCCAAGATGCGACGATGAAACGCAGTGAAAGTGCACCTGATCAGGCCATGGTGCCGAAGGAATTGATTGGCGCCTGGACGCTCGTCCGCTGTGACAATGTTTATCCCGATGGTCACCGCGTGGAGCTGTACGGCCCTCATCCGGAAGGCATGTGGCTTATCGATGCCCAGGGCGACTACATGATGCAGATTGTGCGCGCCAAGCGAATGCCTTTCGCCGCGAACGACAAGTCCAAGGGAACGGCAGACGAGTACCGCGCCGCCTCGATGGACAGCAACGCTCACTACGGCCACGTCAGTGCCGATGCCAACATCATGCACAGTCAGATCGTGCATGCATCGTTCCCTAACTGGGACGGCAAGAGCGGAGACACGGGTTACACCATCAACGGCGATGAATTGACCTATCGCGTAGCCAAGCCCTCGAGTGGCGCGGCCGAAGGCGCCCATGGCGAGGTCGTGTGGCGTCGCGTTCACTCATAGGAACGTGGGGAGGTTTCGAAAAAAGGAAGTTAGAGTTCTTTTCGTTAGAGTTCTTTTCTAGGCCACCGCTGTGGTCAGAAAAGAGCTCTAGCCATTTATCTCCAAGCTCGGCAGCGATGTCTGGCCAGCGGACGCATGTCTCATCCGTTTTTCATTCCTTCCTATTACCGTTCAGTTTCGGTATGCCGATCCCCATGCATTGTTGATGGGCCATGCCGCTCGTGTTTGCAGGGTCATGCCGGGTCCGTGGCAACCCAAAAACTCGAGGCTCACTAACTATGATTCGTAAACTTGCGATCACTTCTGTGCTCGTCGCGGGAGTGGTTCTTTCCGGCTCGGTGCTTGCCCAGGAAGCTCAGTCCGCGCCGGCTTCCGCCACAGCACCGGCAGCCGCGTCGAGCGCGCCCAGTTCCAAGGCCGCCAATAAAGCTGCCAGCAAGGCTGCAAAGCAAGCCGCAAAGGCCCAAAGGCAGTCCGCCAAGCAGGCCAGCAAGGCCACCAAGCAAGCCGCAAAGGCCAACAAGAAAAAGGCAAAAGCGGCCAAGGCAACAACCTCATCCGGTCACAAGAAGTCGCACCATGCAGCGACTACCAGCGCTCCGGCCCCGGCTAGCGCTCCAGCCGGTGCGCCTGCCTCCAGCAGTTCTGCTGGCGGCGTGAAGTAACGTTGCAACGGTTGTTCACGGGATAAATCGATGTTGGTTGTTGCAACACACCTGCTCACACAGTGCAGGGGTGTTGCAACGACCTGCTGCATCGACAATCGAAAGCGAACACCCGTCAATCAATAACGATCCGCTAATCAGGTCTTCCAGTGCCGACGAGATTTGGATCCCAGCCTGCGAGCTCCGCTCCCGCCTCGTAGCCAGATTGGAAAAACGACAGCAGATTGCCATCGGGATCGTTCGACTTACGCAAGTCGTCGTAATCCAAAATGAATTCCCTCATGACCGGATCCCATCGCGAGCTTAGCGGGCCGATCTGCGCGCTTTCGATTCCAACAGGCTGCGGATGGGTGAAGGAATAGAACGCCGCTTTTGGGTAAGCGGGGCTGCCAGACCACCACCCCATCTCGATGAGCTCCGCGTTCATCGCATTGCGCCGAATGTAATCGGCATTAACGCCAGGGGAAGCAGGCTTGCCGTTAAAGCGCACGCTGCGGACGTCCATCGTCCCCCACATGAGGCCGATGGGCTGGGTTTTACCTTCGAACCTTCCTTGGAAAGCCTGCATGACGCGTTGTGTGCTCAGCAGGATTCGCCACCAGCTGTTGACCAAGGCAGGCTCATAGGGGCGGCGCGCTTTGTCCTGATCAAAAGGAATGGGATTGGACACTTCTTGCGGCTGCAAGTTTATCGAGACATCGACGCCAGCCTTGTGGAGAAGGCCAAATAGGAACTGGACAAACTCCGCGACAGACATCGACGCCAAACGAAAGCCTCCAGCGAAGCCCGCGCTGGTAACGCAATCCACCTTGTGCGAGATCAGGTCGACGCGGACTTCATAAGCTCCACCTGCGTACGGGATTGGCCCCGTTGTTAACCCCTGCGCATCGATCCATAGAAGCACTCCGGACCACTGCGGCTGAAACGCGTCTTTGAGCTTTAGCTTGCCAATAGCCTGCAAACTCATTTGCAGAAAATACTGAGTGGCCGCAAAGTCCGGATAGGGCAGCGGCGGCCATGGCTCGGGAAAGATATTGCCTAGAACTGACATGGCAGCATCCTTATCAAAAAGGGCGAGAGGCCAACTGAAAATTCCAGAGTAGGACCCACGAACGCAGCTCTTGGATAGCTATGTTCGATCTATGCCAATGGCGTCTTACGGCTGCCCACCTTGCTCCTGCCATGTCTTGAACTTCGCGCACATGTCGGGCGTCCATCGTGTTTCACCGCTCGATGGCGGCGGCATATGACCACTGGCCACCGATTCATATATCGCTTGCGCGTGCTGGAACACGCTGTCCCGGTTACTGAGGTCCATGGCCTTTTTCATATGGCTGACGTCCATGTCGGTGAACATTGGGCGGATGTCTCTAGCAAAGCTGAGCGTCGCTGATGTCGACATGCTTCTTCTCCGGGTTCGAGTAAGAGATCGTGGAACTTCATTAAGAAAGCCAGGGAAATACCCTAGCTTTCT
This sequence comes from Vulcanimicrobiota bacterium, assembly GCA_903970555.1. Classification (GTDB taxonomy): domain Bacteria; phylum Pseudomonadota; class Gammaproteobacteria; order Xanthomonadales; family Rhodanobacteraceae; genus Dyella_B. Next base: position 13,153 of record CAJCJD010000161.1, on the reverse strand, counting down.
CAACGCTTCGTTTGCGCCGGGAGTCCAGAATTTCGTGGTGTTTGTTATCTCCCGCACGCATGGCACACGCATCCCAGTCGGATAACTACGGCGTACCACTGCCCGTGTTGGCAGCCGGGACGGGTTCCATGTTGAACGATATGGTGGTGACCTTGGCGTCCAGACCCTGCACGACGCCGGAGCTGATGTCGTTGGCCATATTGCCGCCCAGCACCGCGTTGCGATCGAAAAGCACACCGCAATTCTTGCTGGCGTACATGCTCGCGATCACCGGCTGCGCATACGCCGCAATCTGCGACATGGCCTTGGCGCGAGTTGCCTCCAACTGCCGCCCCTTGGTCTGTTGATCGGCCTGCATGCTCTGCATGCGTTGCGCCAGAGTCTGCTCCTGCGACTGACGCTGCTCGACCGAAAGCGATGACATCTTGGCGCGATACGCCTGCACGTCGGCATCGAGCGGCCTGCGTTCGGCATCGATTTCGCCCTGCGCCTGTTCGGCGAGCTGCTTAAGGCGTGCAGACGCGGCTTGGCCGACCTTGGCGTTGGCGAAGATGGCCTCGCGAGACAGGTAGCAGACGCCCGGCACCACGGGGCCATTCAACGGCATATTGCCGGTGGCCTGAGCGTGCACGGCCGTGCCAGGCAAGGCCACCAGGATGACTGCCGCAAGAGTCATCATTGTTCGATCGATACGCATGGCTGCTCCTTATTGGATTGGATGAAGTTCGAAACGGATAAGATCGCACCAATCCATGAAATTTGCATTGGGGATGTGTCGCCGCTCCTTTTCCATCCCCCTAGGGCAGATGACGAACGGCATATCATCACAGCTTCTTCACACCCACAGCCCGTGCGCCCAGAGAGGTCTTATGACCACTTTTGCCGGAGGCCCACTCAGTACTTCAAGTTAAGTTCCGGCACGTATTTTTTATTGAGCTCGAACAGTTGCTGGAACTCCTCTTCTGTCAGCTCGTCGGGGGCATAGACAGCCACCGGATCCCATACACGGTCCGTCGACTGCGGCTGCCGAGGACCGCCACGCAAGGAAAACACGCGCCCATCGCGCTCAAGCAGTTCAAGCGCTTCCTCGACGTGCTCGGTTTTCACACTATTGGGGGCGATAAGGAACACGGCGAAGATCATTGGATAACTCCTCGTGCAAGCGGGCCATTTTCTAAAGTGGCCACTGTCGTGGCGACACTAAATGTTAGCGCTTCCACCCAAGCGAAAAGTCAGTGGTTTACTTCAAGATCCTCACAACGCAAGCGCGAGCACTTGTATGCCAGCTTTGCTGAGCGCACTCTAGTTGTTCGTCCAAGCGGACGCGCGTGTTGCACGTCGCTTGACTCGGGTGTCAGGCACATACCAGGTGTCGGCATCACCGGCGAGTGCGCGTAAATGGGAGGCCGATGATGGAAGTGCAAAACATCCGGATGGCCATTGATCGGCATTGGGCTGCATCCGCTGCGGGCGATCAAGTTACCGAGCATGAGATCTATCACGATGATGCTGTGTGCGAGTACCCACAGTCAGGCGAGATCATTCATGGTCGAAAAAATCTGCAAGCGCTTCGTAGTCATCATCCGGGTAAGCCATCGGGGTTCACGATTCGGCGCATCGTAGGAGAAGGCAACCTATGGGTCAGCGAATATGTAATTACCTACCAAGGTAAGCCCGCCTACACCGTGAGCATCATGGAGTTCCGTGATGGAAAGGTGGCGCATGAGACCCAATATTTCGCCGATCCGTTCGCCGCTCCTGCTTGGCGTGCTCAATGGGTCGAACTGGCGAAACAATAACGACACGAGCCGAAAGAATCGGCCGACCCTTGCGAGCTTTCTCGGCACCATGCCGCTTGCGTCGCATTGGTAGCAGCGCTCTCCTTTGACATGCACCGACCGATTTCGGCCTGGCACGAATGTCGCCATCAAGGGGCTATTGCCTACCGACACAGGAACGGGTTGACGGATAACTGTTGTTAATTCACAATAGTTGCATGAATACAACTATTGGCGTTGCTGGACGGGCCAAGACCCATCCGAATCTTATTCTCGGTATTTGCTGCCTGAGCCTGCTGATGGTCGCGATGGACGCGACCATCGTGAACGTCGCGCTACCTTCGATTCGGCACGATCTCGCTGCGTCGATATCGGGCCTGCAGTGGGTGATCGATGCTTACACCATGGTGGTAGCCAGCCTGCTGATGCTCGCCGGGTCGATGGCCGACCGCTTCGGACGTCGTCGCGTATTCCAGTCGGGCATGGCGCTATTTATGTTGGGCTCCTTGCTGTGCAGTGTTGCTCCAAATATTCATGGCCTGGTCGCATTTCGCGTTGTGCAGGCGCTGGGCGCGACCATGCTCAATCCGGTCGCCATGTCGATCATTGCCAATACGTTCCACGAACCGAAAGCACGTGCGCGCGCCATCGGCATATGGGGCGCGGTCGCGGGTGTAGCGATGGCACTCGGTCCGGTGATCGGCGGCGCGCTCACGCAAAGCATTGGCTGGCGTTCGATCTTCTGGGTGAACCTGCCGGTCGGTGCCGCGGCAATGTTGTTGGCGGCGCGCTACATTCCGGAGTCCAAGGCGCCGCATCCGCGACGCGTCGATCCGATCGGACAGCTCTTGGTGTTCACCATCCTGGCCACGGTGACTTATGCGGTCATCGAAGGTCCCCATGCTGGCTGGAATTCGACGACGATCATCGGCTTGTTCGCCGCCGCTGCGCTTGCGCTGATTGCGTTGCTTATCTACGAACCTCGGCGTCACGAACCATTGATCGATGTACGGTTCTTTCGCGGAGTGCCCTTCAGTAGCGCGACATTGATCGCGGTATGCAGCTTCTCGGCATTCTCTGGCTTCCTGTTTCTCAATGCGCTGTACTTGCAGGAAGTGCGCGGCTTGTCGGCCTTCCAGACCGGCTTGTGCACCTTGCCGCTCGCACTGGCGACTATTTTTTGCTCGCCGCTCTCCGGACGATTGGTCGGCAAGTACGGCACACGTCCCTCATTGCTCATGTCCGGCACAGCCACCGCCGTCAGTGCGCTGATGATGACGCAGCTGACGGCTACAACGCCGCTGCCATTGTTGTTGTTGACGTATGTGATCTTCGGCATCGGCTTCGGCATGGTGAATGCCCCGATTACCAATACGGCCGTGTCGGGCATGCCCAAGGCGCAGGCGGGCCTCGCCGCGGCGATCGCATCGACCAGCAGACAGATCGGCGCTTCGCTCGGCGTGGCACTTGCAGGCACCATCTTGGGCGCGCACATACACAACGGCTTCGCCGAGGCCTCGCATCCGTTCTGGTGGCTGATCGCAGGTGGCGGCATTACCGTGCTGTTGCTCGCGTGGTTGTCCACCACGCGCTGGGCGCACGATACAACCCGCCACGCGGCGCACTTGCTGGAAGAAGCACCCACTGGCGCGACGGCATGATCGGGCACACTCACAGTGGCAGCGAAGCCGATCGCATCTGGCAGATGATGGTCGGCTTGGTGTGGGAAACGCGCGGCGAGTGGCGCCGAAAAGTCATTGATGTCACCGGCCTGCCCTTCAGCCGCGCACGCATATTGTGGCGGTTGCTCGATGCGCCGTTGAGCTTGAAAGAGATAGCGTATGTGACGAGCAGCGACGCACCTGCCACCACCGTGGCCGTGAACGATCTCGAAGATCGCGGCCTGGTCGAACGCAATCCCCATCCGGACAACCGGCGCACAAAACTGGTGTCGCTTACATCAGCGGGCAAACGACTCGTTGAGTTGATACAGCGCACCGTGCGCGACGATGCACCGGTGCCCATGCAGCAGCTTTCCAAGACCGACCTTGCACATCTTCGCCGCATTCTGGAGCGAATAAGCAACCACGAGAACTAGGCGTCGACCTCAGGTTCACTTCCGACGCTACGAACTATGCCGTTGTTTGCCTTACTCGTTCCGTTCCCTTGAATCATTCAAGCCTTGCGCCGTGGCTCACCTGAAAGTGGACATCGACAGATATCCGCACTCGACTATCGGGCGGCGGATTTCAATTTCTCCTGCGCTCATTGGTACTACGCTAAGCGGCATCATCGCCGCTGCCACTATCAAAGCGCTCAAGCTTTTTCTTGAACACGAACAGAAAGTAGGTAGTGATCATGCGTAATGCACCTGTGCAGATGAAACATGATGAGATCGCTAGGGATGACGCGCGCAGTTCCGTCGAGCGAACGACATCCCATCAAAGAGATGTCCTTCGTCTGGCACTGATGATCGACCGCCATGGCGGTCGAGTGCGCCGATGGTATCGGGCAGAAAACATCGCAGAGTTTGGCAGTCGCACGCCGCAGGAGATGTGTGCCCTTGGCTTCGGCGGACTGGTGGTGTCCTACCTTGAGCAAATTTTGCATGGAAACAGGGGTTAACGCCCGGTTCGCTCACGGATTGGGATGTGTGCCCAGATCGCGCTGCTGGATGATTCCTACCCGTTGTTGAAATACGAGCATGGTGGGCTCACCTCATGCGCCAAGCCATTCAGCCTTCGTCGTGTGTCGACAAGCATTTCGCCGACGTTTGTGTTGCAAGCCATAGACATGCTTGTGGAAATGAGTGCCGAATCTATTTAAGCGGCGCAAGTGAAGCACGGGGCAGAGTCGCGCATTAAAAGTGACTCTGACCCTGGCGTGCAGACCACGATGTACAAACAACGGTTGCAAAGACACGTCACTGTCATCGTGAAGAAGCCGTGAAACGCGGCTCACAATTTCTATGGCCTTGCATGCAACGCAGGGACATTCACCTTCTCATCACGAACGGCTGAACAGTGTTTAGGTGACTGCACGCGTGACTCACGGCAACGCGGCGTGCCGGATGATAGATTGCCTTTCGCCGGTGCAAGAGCGCACCACGCACAACCAATCGTCAAAGGGGTTTCTCATGATGTCGAAGCTTGCCGCTCGCCGTACCCTGTTACTCGCCATAATTGCAATGGGAATGTCGGGAGCTGCTTTCGCCGCAACTCCCCCGCTCGCCGCATCCACTGGCTTGGGTCAAGCATGGCCCAATACCAGCGATCTCAGCACTAATCCCAACTGGCATGTCTACGTATTTTCCATTGGAGGGGTGCAGTACCTGCAGGTCAACGACCTCGCAGGCAATGTACTGGGGGCAGTGGGCACCGTGAGTGGTCAATTCATCACGCTTCCCATTGGCGCATTTTCGCAGCTCGTGAGCACCCCGCAGCAAGCTGCGGCGGCTACATCGAGCGCGACGCCTACCGCGTCGCCCACGACGGTCTATAACGATGGTGCAACGCAAGTCACCACCACGCCGATGAGCGATGGCACAACAATGATAAAAGCGGCAGCCGCGCAGACGACATGCGATCCCATAGACTGCAATACAAAGGCGCAATAAGTAGTACGCCAAGCGACAACGCCCCGCGCGCTATAGGCCGCGGGGCGTCTCGGGATCGAGCAGCCAGACACTGATGCTGCGTCCGTTTTGCAAGTGACGATCGCGGTAGCGACCTTCGAACGTCGCGGCTCGATCCGCCACTGCACGCAGCCCACCGCCGCTACTAGTGCGCATGACACGCGGCAGCAATTCCTGCCAGCGCACATGCGCCGTTCGAACAGGGTGTGCGCAGCTGCGGATGCGAAGCAACGCCCAAGCCCGACCTTCCCGTTCGCCACAACGCACACGCAACATGATGTCGCTGACATCCTTTTTGCCGCACAATTCCGCGACGGACTCACACGCTATGCGATACAGCGCAAGATGTAACGGCGCCGACAGCCGACTAATGGGCCCGCGTATGTCTGACCAGTACACGATGCCAGCCTCGTCCAGCGCTCGCACGAGCGACCCCTCACGCAGCACTGTAGGCAATCCGCGCTCACCCCAGCCGGCGGGATACAAGCCGTCGGCCAAGCGATAGAGGTGGTCTTGCGTGGTGATGGCCTGCAACCGATAGCCTGCGTCGTCTATATGAGGCTGGAGGCTGCGCAATCGACCCAGCATCATGGTGCAGACATGCTGGACGGAATCACGCACTTGTTCCAGCGCCTGGGCGGTCATCTTGAGCTGCATCTCTCCGGCATACACATTGCGCTGCGCGAGTGCGATAGCCATCCGCGAATCCATGCGCTCCTGTTCGGCGCGACGATCCAGTACGGCGATGCGCGCACCCACCAGCAGCATGGTGCTGATCGCAAATGCAATGGCTGTTTCTGCTTCCATCGTGCTGTGGTCGTAGCGTTCCGGCATCAGTGCCATCAGGCTGAAACTTGCGGCCATGCCACCCACCGCAGCGCCCTGCCAGCCATGCCGCAATGCAAGCCATACGACCGGCATGAACATCATGATCTGCGCCATTTCGCGGACTTGACTGTGCGATGAAGCTGTCATGCCGAGCCAAATCAACACTGCAAACGCGGGCACTCCGAGACACATACTCTCAAACAGCAAGCGGCTTTCGGCCATCTGTTGCCAGAGCTTGGGCAGCGATGAACTGCCCCACAAGCTGTGCACAAAAAGCACGAAAGGCGTGATGGTAAGAATGCCGAGGTAGTAGCCGAGGAACCAACGCCCCGCCGCTTCGCCATAATGCACGACATACCCTGGGGGCAACGGCGTGATGGCCAGCATCACCACGCTGTTGAACGTGACAAAGCTCGCTGCGAGAAGTGCGCAAGCGAGGAACGCTCCCATATTGACGCTGGCCTTGCTCGGAAACAGGCCCCAACGTTCGCGGCAGAAGTAGGCCACGGGCATGGCAAATATCAGGTTGGGAACCAAGTTCAACGCTGCCCACAACATGCCGAATTGATCCACGCACGTGTAGCTTACGTACGCAAGTCGCGCGACTTCAGCCACTACCAATGCAGGCCAGTAGCGATAACGGGTTAGAAGCAGGACAGAAAGCTGAAAGCCAGTGAGGATGACCCAATGGGGAATGGACACCGCGCGAAAGATCGTGAGGCCGATACCGTACGCAACGGCTACTGCGACATGGCAAAGCCATGCTCTCGCTCGCAATCCCTGAAGCATCGTCTCACCCCTAAGTCTAAATTTCCCCAAAACTCGACAACGGACGGCCAGCTAAATGTGTTGATGACACCGGGCTCCGCGTGAAACTTCGGTGAAGCGCCCCTCAGCGCTTGTTGTGTCGACATATTAGCCTATGCGCAGGCCACGAGATGACCTATATCCCAAGGTGTGCGCTAGATCGTGAAGGCCAACTTCACGCTGAGCCATTCGATAACCGATCCACGCGAATTTTCAGCCACTTCGGTGGGCTTTCGCCGAATCAACAGCAGCAATCACCTCACGCGTTTTTTGCGTGCTGGCTTCCGCAATTGGACGGCCAAAGCGAAAATGCGTTCGACAGATGGATTGGATTTGATGCCCGGCTGAGAAGGCGAATGCAGTTTGAGTTAACAGACATGCCTAAAGCATGCGTATCGACGTAGCGAGCGTCGTGGCTTACGCCGCGCTTTCACAACGATGTAGTGAGATTAGTCACCCAATCAGGCAGCACGCCAACAAGAGTACCTTCGAGGCTGCGGTCGGCGCCCGTGACGATCAACACACCCACCAGCACGATCAGCGCGCCAAGCACGCGCCTGCCGCGCGTTCCGGCATTCATCAGCCTGCCGCGCCAACGCGTGAGAAGACTCTGTGTGGCAAGGGCCATAGCCAGCAACACGGTGGCAATGCCGAGGGCGAAGGCCATCATCACAAAAGCCACTTGCCCCAGGTTTTTGCCTTGCGCAGCAAGCAAGGTGGCGGCACCCAGCGTGGGGCCTACGCAGGGGCTCCACACCAAACCGAGCAACACGCCGATGCCGGCCTGCCCGGCAAGCCCGAACCGCTCCAGCCTTGCTTGGCGTTCGCCGGCCCATGTCACGAGCGGGCCGATGGCATGTTCGAAAAACGTCTGTAATTGCGGAATCAGCAAAGCAGCACCGACGATCAACAGCAGCACCGCGCTCCACGTGCGAATGGATTCGCTATTCAATCCGATCGATGCGCCAAGCGTGGCAATGGCGAATCCGGCCAGCGTGAAGGAGGCAACCAGTCCCAATGCCAATGCGAGTGGGCCCCAGCGATGCCGCTGCGCCGCGCTGCCCAGTACGATCGGGATCAGTGGAATCACGCATGGCGACAGGATCGTCAATACACCTGCGACATAGGCAACCAATGGATTGAGATGACCGCTCATCGAGTGTTCCTGCGTGAAAATGTAACGAGTATTTGCCTGCATCCGGCGATGCGGCTTATAGCTCCTTCGATGAGCGCCGCCCTGAAGTTACAGCCAGCGCACGCCTGTAACCATCGAAACATCACTAGCGAAGAATGGGTTGAAGCCACCACAAGGAAACGCATCATGGCCATGCTCCGCATGTTTTCTTTCATCACAATGGGCCTGCTTTTTACCGCAGCCGCGCAGGCTCAGCCGATCCAGCCGTTCACGACGGCGGCCTTGAAGGCGGCCCAGGCAGCTGGCGAGCCGGTGCTGGTGGATGCCTACGCAAGCTGGTGTCCGACGTGCCGCAAGCAAGGGCCGACCATCGACGCCATGACCAAGGACCCAGCCTTCGCCAAGTTGCTGATCCTGCGACTGGATTACGACAATCAGTCGGCCGAGAAGCGCGCGTTGGGAATTGTCACGCAGAGTACGTTGATTGCCTTCCACGGCAACAAGGAAACCGGCCGTAGCGTTGGCATTACCGACCCCGATCAGATCAAGTCGTTGGCGCAGTCGGCGTTGCACTAACGCGCTTCTGACATTCGCAATGGATCGTTCTATGCTGGCCCCGCACTAAAACGAGGGCCGGCCATGAACGTTCGCCACCATCTGGTTTTCGCATCGGCGTTTGCACTCGCCGGCTGCACTTCAACAACAGCCCCGCGTGCCCAGGCCAACGAATCGTTGTCGTGGATCAGCTACACATGCAGCGATGGACAGATCGTGCACGCCGCATATCCGGATACGAATACAGCGCAGATCAAGATCAAGGATCAAACGTACACGCTGCATGTCGCCATCTCAGGCAGTGGCGCGCGTTATACCGGCAATGGCTGGCAATGGTGGACCAAAGGCATGCATGACGGCATGTTGGCGCCGCTGCAAGCGGGCGAAAGCATTGCCAATGCACCGGGCGTTACTTGCCATGCAAGCTGAACTCACATCGCTCTAACAAATCAGTCACACCCGTCATCTTGACGACCTTGCTTCGCCATCTTGGTGACGCATAGGAATAACCGAGACGTCATCCACGCACGGCATGCTACGCACCATCGGATATGGAGTGTTTCCCGATGATGTCGCAGTATGTTTTTCCGTCCAGCCGTGGCTTGTTTCGCATTGTTCGTCATGGTCACCGCTGGCGTTCGCTGATCGACGTGCGTGAAGTGGCGCGGCACGATTCAGCGGAGGCGGCGCTGGACGCGCTGCGCCTGGCGTGGCCGCAAGCGCGGCTTCCCCAGACCTTGAGCGAATGGCGTTATCTGGCCGAAGCATCTGCCCTGCCGCATGCCCGGCTGGCGCGTGCGACGAGCACATTCAGGACATCCGGCGTCGATCCCTCGCAAGCGCGCGTCCGTCGTTCGCGCCGGCTGCAGGGTCGCCCGAGCCGTGGCGTGACTGATCATGGATGATCGGTCGCGACCCTTTGCGGTCAATCGTTCGCGTTGATCACTTCCAGAAAGTCGCGACCGTAACGCTTGAGCTTGGCTTCGCCAATGCCGCTGATCGAAGCGAGATCCTGTTCGTTTTCTGGCATCGCGCGCAGCATCGCCAGTAGCGTAGCGTCGTGGAAGATCACGTAAGCGGGTACGCCGTGTTGTTTGGCAAGCCGTGCACGCAAAGCACGCAGCGACTCCCATAGTGGTTGCTCGTAGGCTTCGATGCCGAGACTGGCGCCGGTGATCAACTGGCTATCTCGACGGCGCGATGCCCTGCGCACGGGACGCGTTTCTTCACGCATGTGCACCGATTGATTGCCAACCAGCACATCGCGGCTGGTTGCAGTGAGGCGCAACGTGCCGAAGCCTTCGCCATCGGTGGCCAGCAATCCGGCGGCCAACAATTGACGAAACACGGAGCGCCACTGCTTGTCGTCCATGTCTGCGCCGATGCCGAACGTCGTGAGGCGATCGTGGCCGAGCTGGCTCATGCGCTCGCTCTCGATGCCGCGCAAAATGTCGATCACGTGACCGGAGCCGAAACGCTGACCGCTGCGATAAACAGCCGAAAGCGCCTTTTGCGCCGGTACAGTGGCGTTCCAGGTTTTTGGCGGCTCGATGCAATTGTCGCAGCGGCCGCATGGGCCTTGGAAATTCTCGCCAAACGCACCAAGCAACACTTCGCGACGACAGCGTGTTGCTTCCGCGTAAGCGAGCAACGATTCCAGTTTCTGCCGCTCGACGCGTTTGCGCTCGTCGGCCGATTCGGACTGGGCGATCATCTGGCTCATCGTCACCACGTCGGAAAGGCCGTAGATCATCCACGCTTCGGCCGGCAATCCGTCGCGGCCAGCACGGCCGGTTTCCTGGTAATAACCTTCCATGCTGCGCGGCAGATCCAGATGCGCGACGAAGCGCACATCAGGTTTGTCGATGCCCATGCCGAAAGCCACCGTCGCCACCATCACCACGCCATCCTCACGCAGAAAACGCGTCTGGTTAGCGGCACGCGTCGCCGCGTCCAAGCCTGCGTGATACGGCAACGCTTCGACACCCGCCTCGGTCAGCCAGCTTGCCGTGTCGTCCACTTTCTTGCGGCTGAGGCAATAGACGATGCCAGCATCGCCACGGCGATCGGAGAGAAAATCCAGCAGTTGTCGCCGCGCGTTGTCGCGCAAGCCGACGCGATAACCGATGTTGGGCCGATCAAAACTCGAAACGAATTGCCGCGCATCCTGCAACGCCAGGCGTTCGACGATCTCGGCGCGTGTGCGCGGATCGGCGGTGGCAGTAAGCGCGATGCGCGGCACTTGCGGAAAGCGCTGATGAAGGACGGTCAGCTCGCGGTATTCGGGGCGGAAATCGTGACCCCACTGCGAGACGCAATGTGCCTCGTCGATGGCGAACAGCGCGACTTCGGTGCGCTCGAGCAACTCCAGGAACCGCCCAGTGAGCAATCGCTCCGGCGCGACGTAGAGAAGGTTCAATTCCCCCGCAAGCAGCTGTCTTTCGATATCGCGCTGTTTTTGCGCGTCGAGGCTGGAATTGAGATACGCCGCTGCCACGCCGGCTTCGCGCAAGGCATCCACCTGATCCTGCATCAACGCGATCAGCGGCGATACAACGATACCGGTGCCTTGCCTCAGCAGCGCGGGAATCTGGTAGCACAGCGACTTGCCGCCGCCGGTGGGCATCAACACGAGCGCATCGCCGCCGTCAGCAACGTGCTCGACGATGGCTTGCTGCGGATCTCGGAAGTGAGCGTAACCAAAGACGCTCTGGAGAATATCTAGGGACGTGACGGGCATCGGGTGCATGCTAACAAACCGCGCCATGCGGCTCACGGTGAATATGTAGTCGCAGCCAGGTTTGAGGCGTGGTTACATTTCGATATTGGTCGAAAGCCGAGGATGACGGCATACAACGCAAAAACCGCTGCAGCCATCAATCGGGCATGCCCCACACCGCACGATCGACATCGGCATCGAGCCCAAAACGCGAAAGCGGCACGCGGCCGTTTTTTACTTCCACGCCCTCGGCGCGCAGCAGCCGGCTCTGCTCGCGAAAGCCGCGGCTGCCGGGCGCCATGGCGATCTGGCCGTTGGAACGCAGCACGCGAAACCACGGGAGTACCATGCCGTCAGGCACCTCTCCCAACAGGCGGCCCACCAAGCGTGCGCGCCCCGGCAAGCCGGCGCGTGCGGCAATCGCTCCATAGCTGGCAACGCGGCCGGGAGGGATCGCTGCAATCGCCGCGAAGACCCGTAGATATTCCTCTTTCATGACAGCGTGCACGTTCACCAAGGTCGTGTCAGAGTAGCAGTCCGTCCGTACTGATCGGATCGCCGTATGCACCACTTCGAAGCCGTGCGTTCACTGGTCGGCAGCCTGCACCCTTTGCGGCAGAACGATCCGTACCTGATCAGCTTCGATCTTGTGCTGCCGCAGGGTCGCCATCAAGGCATTTACCTGGCCGAGCTGGAAGACGAGTCCGGTCGCCGCTACCTGCGCATCTCCACGCCGATCGGCCCGCTCGCCGGCACCGACCCCAAACGCTGTCTGCGCTTCAACTGGGAGCAGCGCAATGGTTTCCTGGCGGTGGCGGACCTGGATGGCTCGCCCTACCTGCACCTGTGCGAGAACCGACCGTACGAACTACTCGACCAGCAAGAGCTGCGTCGACTGATCGGGGAACTGGGCAGCCTCGGCGATCAACTGGAACAGGTGATCGTCAACGGCGGCGATACGTTCTGATCGTCAGAACCCGTGCTGGGCAAGCCAGACGAACCCGTACGCGAGCAACGCGGTGACCGGCAGGGTGAGAATCCACGCCCACACCATGCGCTCCACCACCGACCAACGAATGGCATTGAACCGCTTGGCCGCCCCGACACCCATGATCGACGACGACACCACATGCGTGGTCGACACCGGCAGGCCGAACATCGACGCACCAAGGATCACCAGCGCCGAGCTGCCTTCGGCCGCGAAACCATTGATCGGATGCAGCTTCACCATCTTGTGACCGAGTGTCTTGATGATGCGCCAGCCGCCACCCGCCGTACCGCCGGCCATGGTCAGCGCGCAAACCACCGCCACCCAGGACGGCACGGCGAAACCGCCCGCTGTGGATTCGTGAATACGCAGGAAGGAAAGCCACGTCGGCAGGCCATCGAACTGCCCCGCCGCCGTGGCACTGGCCAGGGCCAGCGCGATGATGCCCATGCTCTTCTGCGCATCGTTCATACCGTGCGCCAACCCCATCGCACTGGCCGACACAATCTGCGCCTTGCCGAAAAAACTGTTTACGAAGGGCGTGCGTCCCAAATAACGCAGGACACCCTTGCGACTCGCGAACCAGGCCAGCAATGCATACAGGCCGCCCATCAGCAGGAAACCCAACGCGAAACCCAACAACGGCGACACCACCATCGGCACCACGACTTTGGGGATCACGCCCTTACCCGCCCACCAATGCGCGCCC
>CAJCJD010000160.1 GCA_903970555.1 Vulcanimicrobiota bacterium | reverse complement strand
TATGCCCACGAACGCCGGCTTTATCTCCCTTCCGCCGCGATTCCCAAGCTGGTCAAGGATGCATTCATCTCGGCCGAGGACAAGAACTTCTACACGCACAGGGGATTTGATCCGGAAGGGATTCTCCGAGCCGGATACGTGTTCTTGCAGGGCTCCAAGCGGGTGCAGGGCGCATCCACCATCACGCAGCAGTTGGTGCGCAACTTGTTCCTCAGTCGCGACCAGAACATGGGGCGCAAGTTGAACGAGGCACTGATGTCGGTGTTGCTGGAGATGCATTACAGCAAGACCCGCATCCTCGAGGCGTACATCAACGAAGTGTTCCTGGGTCAACAGGGCAATCAGGCAGTGCGTGGTTTTGCTGCTGCTTCGGAGTTCTACTTCGGCCGTCGTTTGGAATACTTGCGTCCCCAAGAGATCGCCTTGCTGGTTGGTTTGGTGAAGGGGCCGAGCCAGTTCGATCCGCGGCGCTTTCCTGATCGCGCGTTGGCGCGGCGCAATCTGGTGCTTGATCAGTTCGCTAGCACCGGTTTGCTGACTAGGGATCAGGCGCATGCTGCGCAGGCGACGCCACTGGGCGTGATTGCCGACGGTCAGTTGCCGCACGACCGCTTCCCGGCTTTCATGCAGCTGGTGCGCGCGCAGATCACCAACGATTTCGACGAAGAAACCCTGCAGCAGGGCAATCTGTCGATCTTCACCACGCTCGATCCGGCGACGCAGCTGTATACCGAGCAGTCGATCGATACCGCGATCAAAAATCTTGGCAAGCGCGGCGATGACACGCAGGCCGCAGCGGTGATCACCGATTCCAAGACCGGCAGCGTGCTGGCGGTGGTGGGCAGCAAGTTTGCCGGCGATCAAGGCTTCAATCGTGCACTGGATGCGCAACGACCGATCGGCTCCACCATCAAACCGTTTGTTTATCTGGTCGCGCTGACTCAGCCGGGACGGTGGAATCTCGCGACCGAGCTGGACGATTCGCCGATCAGCATGCGCCAGCCCGACGGCACGCCGTGGACGCCGCATAACGATGACAACCAGAGCCACGGCATGGTGCCGATGGTGGATGCGCTGGCCTATTCATGGAATCTCGCCACCATCCACATGGGTCTGGATGTGGGCGTGCCGCGCATCAAGGCGTTCCTGGATTCGTTCGGGCTTACCAGCATCCAGCCAGGTCCCTCACTGCTGATCGGTGCGATCGACCTGGCTCCGATCCAGGTCGCGCAGCTTTATCAGTACCTCGCTTCCGACGGTCACGCGCTGCCGCTGCTTGCTGTCAGCGGCGTGGTCGATGGCAATGGCCGCACCATCAAGCGTTACGAGGTGCAAAGCGGGCAGGGCGAATACCAGCCGGCGGTGCGTCTGGTCACCTGGGCCATGCAGCAGGTGGCCACCTATGGCACGGCCCATTCCCTCGCCGATTCGAACCTGGCCTGGCTGCATACCGCCGGTAAGACCGGTACCAGTAACGATTTGCGCGACAGCTGGTTCGCCGGCTTCACGGGCGATCGACTGGGTGTGTTCTGGATGGGGCGCGACGACAACAAGCCCAGCCACCTGTTCGGCGCAACGGGCGCATTGCGTGCCTGGCAGGAATTGTTCCGCAAACTTCCCACCCAGCCGCTCTCAGCGGCCCCGGGCGAAGGGCTGGAAATGGCCTGGATCAACCCTGCCGACGGCAAACGCAGCGACCCGCAATGCGAGGGCGCCAAGCAAGTCCCGGTAATTGCCGGCTCGCTGTCGACCGATTCAGAGGGGTGTTTCTGGCAAAAGGTGGGTAATCTGTTCGGCTCCGGCCAAAGTGCTCCGGCACCGGCCCCCACCGCTCCGGCGACCAACCCGTAACAACGCGAGAATGATCATGCCGTTCCGTTCCACACGCGCCTTTCATCCCTTCGTGCCTGCCGCGCTGGCAGGTATCCTGCTCGCTGCCTGTGCACAACCCGTGCCCGAAGCGCCGAAGCCGCCGGTGAAATCCAATGCCGCGATAGTGGCGGACATCCAGGCGGCGGGTGAGCGCGATAAATCGGTGATCAACGTGCATCCGCTGGTCGACCCGGGCATCACCGCCTTGCAGGACGCCGCGCACAATGACGAACGCAACGGCCAGTACGACGCGGCCGCCGCCAAGCTGGACCAGGCGCTGAAGCGCAACCCCGATTCGCCGGATGTGCTGCAGGATCGCGCGGAGCTGGCCATCTACATGGGCAACTACGATGCCGCCGAGAAACTCGCGCATCAGTCCTGGTCGCTCGGTTCCAAGCAAGGGCCGTTGTGCGCGCGCAACTGGCAGACCATCGTCGAAATGCGCCAGCGCGCGAACGATCCCGCAGGTGCCGCCGAGGCAAACAAAGGCGTTGGGGAATGCCGCGAGCCCGGCATCCAGCGCTACTAAGATCGCTCCATGAAAATGACGCCCACGGTAGGGCTGGTCGGCAGCCAGGGTTCTTACGGACGCTGGTTGCGGCAATTCTTCGAGCAGCGCATGGGACTGCGTGTGCTTGGTCGCGATCCGGGTGGCGAGACGGCGCTATCGGAGCGTGCATTGATCGAAGCAGTCGACGTGCTGGTGTTCTGCGCGCCAATTCGCCAGACCCCATCGCTCATCCGCCAATACGTTGAGATTGCAGCCGGCGCAGAACGCGACCAGTTGTGGCTAGATATCACGTCGATCAAGGCCGCACCTGTGGCGGCGATGCTGACGTCGCAGGCGGAAGTGGTTGGATTGCATCCGATGAGTGCGGCGCCTAAGGCATCTACGCTGCGCGGTCGTGCGATGGTGGTTTGCGAAGCGCGGCTGGATGCATGGCGTCCGTGGCTGGAAAGCTTCCTTGTCGCCAGCGAAGCCGATTGCGTGCGCGCCGACGCCGAACAACATGACCGCGTGATGGCCTTGGTGCAGGGCATGGTGCATGCCACGCACATGGCGCAGGGTGCGGTGTTGCGCGAGCTTGCGCCTGATGTTGGTGGCCTTGCTGGCATTCATCCGTTTCGCTCCGTCGGCTACGAGCTGGATGTTGCGGTGACGCGGCGCATTCTGGCTGGAAATCCAGCCATCTATCAGGATATCCAGTTCGAGAATCCGTACGTGGCGCCGATGTTGGAGCGGCTGACGGCACATCTCGACACGCTGCGCGATCTGGTGCGCAGCGGTGATGACGCAGCGCGCCACCAATTGCGCGAAAAGTTACTAACGCATAGCCGCGCGTATGTCGGAGAAGAAGCGGTCGCCGAAGGTAGCTATGCCTTCGAACGACTCGGCTACCTTCTCGCCGATCTTCACGAACCATGCTTCATCAGCGTGTTCCTGCCGCTCGATCGACCAGGCTCGCTGCGTGCACTGTTGTCGGTGTTCGAACAGCGGGGGATCAATCTCGATTCGATTCATTCCTCGCGCAGTGCGGATGGCGAGCTGCTGTTCCGCATCGGTGTCGAGAGACATTGCGACGCGACAGCGTTGCGTGATGCGATGACAGCCATCGAGCAAGAGGGCATCGGCCGCATCGTGGATGCAGCCGGCGTTTAGGACGCGTTAGCTTCTGCGCGGAAAAGAATTTCTAGAAAAGCGGAATGAGCAGCAAAACGATGCCGACCATGCTTACCGTCCAGACCAGCGTACGCACGTACGGAATACCCAGCGCATAGATGGGTACATAAACCAGCCGGGACCAGAAATAGAGCTGCGCGCCCAGCACAGTCATCGCAGTGTGGCGCTGCAGAACATAGCCCGCGAGCACGGCCGCAGCAAAAAACACAAACGTTTCCAGCAGATTCGCGCGAGCTCGCTCCAACCTCCCCGAGACACCGGTCATGGCCGTGGGTGTGCCGTCGCGTGCGCTAGCAGCCCAGCCAAGCCCGCGCTGCCCGGTCATGCCGGTTGCGGCGATCGCAGCCTGCACCAAACCCAACGCGATACTCCAGATCAGCATCTGCAGCTCGATGTTCATGGCATTTCTCCCCGTGACGACAAGATCAGAATGATCCCTCAGGCTTCTTCGCACCAGCACCGAATGCGTTACACCAGTTCCCCGCATGCCGGCGCTGCGCGATACTGGCGTAATGACCGACCCCGATGACATCGGCGCGCTGCTCGGCGCCGACGGCCCGTTTGCCCGCGAGTTGCCGAATTTTGCGCCCCGTCCCGCACAACAAGCGATGGCGAAGGCTGTGCAGCATGCCATCGCCGAATGCGAGACGTTGATTGCCGAAGCAGGCACCGGTACTGGGAAAACCTATGCCTACCTGGTGCCCGCGATGTTGTCGGGCGAGCGAGTGATCGTGTCGACCGGCACCAAGGCGCTGCAAGATCAGTTGTTTTTCCGTGACTTGCCCAAGGTGCGCTCCGTGCTCGGCGCGCGATTGAAAACGGCCTTGTTGAAAGGACGTGCCAATTACCTGTGTTTGTATCGGCTCGATCAGACCGTGCGCGAAGGTGCGAGCTTCGATCGAAACCAGGCGGGGCACTTGGCGGCGATCCGCGCCTGGTCCGCGCGCACACGGCGCGGGGATCGAATGGAACTGGCCGAAGTGCCGGAGGATTCCCCGCTATGGCTGCGTGTGACATCCACCCCGGAGAATTGCCTCGGTGTGGAGTGCCCGTTCTACGACGATTGCCACGTCGTGACTGCGCGACGTGAGGCACAGGAAGCGGATCTGGTGGTGGTCAATCACCATCTGCTGTTCGCCGATCTTGCGTTGAAGCAGGAAGGTTTTGGCGAAATCTTGCCCGGCGCGCAGGCATTCATCCTGGACGAAGCACATCAGATTCCCGAACTGGCCGGTCAGTTCTTTTCGCAAAGTCTCAGTGCGCGTCAGCTCACCGAATTGGCGCAGGATGCATTGGCCGAGTGCGGCGGCATCACGGGTGCGATCGGTTTGTTGCTGGAACCCATTGAAGCCTTACAGGAGGCCGTGCGCAAACTTCGCCTGGCGCTCGATCCCTTGCCGACGCGCGGCTCGTTCAACGAGTTGTTGCAGCGCGACGGCGTAACGTCTGCATTGCGCGATCTGGGCGAGTTGCTCGCTGCGCTAACCGATCTGTTGGCGTCGCAGGCGGAACGTTCTCGCGGTTTCATGAATGTGCATGAGCGTGCCGCCAATTTGAGCGAGCGGCTTGATCGGATTGTCGAAGGGCATTCCGAACAAGACGTGCGCTGGTATGAATTGTTTCCGCGCGGCTTCGCATTGCACGCCACGCCGTTGGATCTGGCAGCGCCGCTGCGCGCCATGCGTGAGCGCACCCATGCGGCTTGGATTCACACATCGGCCACTCTCTCCGTGGCGGGGCACTTCGATCATTTTGCGCGCCAGCTTGGATTGGATGATCCGCAAACGCTCAGTCTGGAAAGTCCGTTCGACTATGCGCAGCAAGCTTTGTGCTACATGCCAGACGGCTTGCCCGATCCCGCTGCGCGCGATTACACCGAACGCGTGCTCGACGCCGTGATGCCAGTGCTGCAGGCATCCAATGGTCGCGCGTTCTTGTTGTTCACCTCGCATCGTGCCTTGCGACGCGCGGCGGAATTGTTGGCTGATCGTGTCCCGTGGCCGTTGTTTGTGCAGGGCAATGCGCCGCGACATCAGTTGCTTGAGGAATTCCGTGCTAGCGGTCATGGCGTATTGCTCGGCGCGGCCAGCTTTTGGGAAGGCGTCGATGTCGCTGGCGAAGCGCTATCTGTGGTGGTGATCGACAAGCTGCCGTTCGCGGCGCCGGACGATCCCGTATTGCAGGCGCGCCTGGAGGCGCTGGAGCAATCAGGTATCAACCCTTTCATGGGCTGGCAGGTGCCCTCCGCGGTGATTGCGTTGAAGCAGGGCACGGGCCGGTTGATTCGGGATGTGCGAGACCGCGGTGTGCTGGTGTTGTGCGATCCGCGCCTTACGACCAAGGGCTACGGGCGGCTCTTCCTCGCCAGCCTGCCGCCGATGCCGCGCACGCGGGACTTGGGCCAGGTGCGTGCGTTCTTCGAGCATTCGCCGACGGATGCCATCGACGCAAGTGTTGTCGAGCGTGATAGTTTCTAGCCTGCATACGTATTCAGGCGGACAGGCCTTACGCTCGCACGCAGAATCGGCAGCCACATGACACCATCATGCGGGGAGCATGATCCATGAACCTAAATACAAGTTCGAATGCCGGGCACGGTGAAGAAGCGCGTACAACCGCACGCGTCGTGATGATTGCTGCAGCTGCGGCGATTGGCGGTTTTCTATTCGGTTTCGACACGGCTGTGATCAACGGTGCAGTTGATGCGGTGCGTCATGGATTCGGCTTGGGGGCGGCGCAAATCGGTTTCGCCGTGTCGTGTTCCTTGCTTGGGTCGGCACTCGGTGCCTGGTACGCAGGTCCGCTAGCGGATCGCCTGGGGCGCGTGCGCACCATGCAGGTGGCAGCGCTGTTTCTGGTGATGAGCGCGATCGGCTCCGGATTGGTGCATGGGGTATGGGATCTGGTGCTGTGGCGAGTCGTCGGCGGCATCGGTGTCGGCATGGCGTCGGTGATCGCGCCGGCCTACATCGCGGAAATCTCGCCGGCCAATGTGCGCGGACGGTTGGGTTCGATGCAGCAGTTAGCCATTGTGTTGGGTATTTTCGTGGCCTTGCTCAGTGATGCATGGTTGGCAGGCACCGCAGGCAGCGCATCCAAAATGCTGTGGCTGGGATTGGAAGCATGGCGCTGGATGTTCCTGGTCGCGACGGTGCCAGCGCTTATCTACGGCGTGCTGGTGCTTGGCGTGCCGGAATCGCCCCGCTATCTCGTTGCACGCGGACGTCTGCCGGAAGCGCGCAAGGTGCTGGCCGAAGTGCTGGATCTACACACCGATGCGGCGCTGGATGCCAAGGTCAACGACATCGCACATAGCCTGGGTGACGAACATCGCTCCACCTTGCGCGATCTGCGCGGTTCGCGCGCAGGCCTGCTGCCGATCGTGTGGACAGGCATCTTGTTGTCGGTGTTCCAGCAATTTGTCGGCATCAATGTCATCTTCTATTACTCCTCGACGCTGTGGCATTCGGTGGGGTTCAGCGAGGCCGACTCGTTCACGCTTACGGTGGCCACGTCCATCGTCAATGTGTTGGTAACGTTGGTAGCCATTGCCCTGGTCGACAGGATCGGTCGCAAGCCATTGCTGCTGATTGGCTCGGCGGGCATGACGGTCACGTTGGGATTGATGGCCTGGTGTTTTTCGCAGGCCACGGGCACCGGCGCAGCGCTGAGTTTGCCCGCGCCATGGGGCATTGTCGCTTTGGTGGCGGCCAATGCGTATGTGGTGTGCTTCGGATTGAGCTGGGGGCCGATGGTGTGGGTGCTCCTGGGCGAAATGTTCCCGAACAACATTCGCGCGATCGCGCTGGCCGTTGCGGCGGCGGCGCAGTGGCTGGCGAATTTCGCCATCACCAGTACGTTTCCATCGCTGGCGCAAATTGGACTTAGCTTCGCGTATGGCTTGTATGCGATGTTCGCGTTTTTGTCACTGCTGTTCGTGATGCGCGCTGTGCGCGAAACACGAGGTATCGAGCTGGAAGACATGCACGCTTGATGCGTCCACGGAGCGTCGGCTTAGGCCTGATTGATGGGGTCTATGCCGACGCGTTGCCGTTATCGTCGTGAGCAATCGTGCGCAATAACGCTGAGTCAATCGATTCGAACGATCGGATTTTTCGGGTTATCTCGATGTAAAGCGCGGACAAAAAATCGCTTCCGTGTCGCTCGCCTTCGGCAGCGTTTCAAACTCCAACGTCAAAGTGTTCACGCCAGCATCACCCTCACGGGAGCAGATGTGCGCGTCGCCACGCGTGCGCATGCGTGTGTGCAGGGGGTCACATTTGTCTCGTGCATCTCAACGGAGGGTGGTATGCGTAAAGTTGCAGCCTTGTTCGCGCTATCGTTGCTAGCGATCGCGGCGGTCACGCCGGTAGCGGCGCAAAGTCTTCCCGGCACGCTTCAATCCATTCCAACAGTGGATGGCTATCAATTGCAGGCCTACGTGTCGGTACCGCAAGGAAGTGGGCCGTTTCCCCTGATCGTGATGCCTTCGAGCTGGGGTTTGTCGTATGTCGAATATGTGGGGGAAGCCAATAATCTTGCTAACGATGGCTATATCGTCGTGAGTTATAGCTCGCGTGGGTTTTCCACGTTCTGTTCCATCACATCCTCGTGCGGTTATATCGACATTGCCGGGCCGCTTACCGTCGGCGACGTAAGCACTGTGATCAGTTGGGCACTGGTCAACACGCCCGCCAATGCCAACGAGATTGGTGTCTCGGGCATTTCCTATGGTGCCGGAACGAGCCTGTTGGCCGCCGAGAACGACCCTCGCATCAAAGCCGTTGCTTCGATGAGTACGTGGGCGGATTTGGTGACCTCGCTGGATGCGAATCAAACGCCCAGTTCGGAAGGCATCTTCCTGCTGTCGCTGGCCAGTGCGTTGGGCAAGCCCGGGACGTTGATGCAGCAGGTCAACAACGATGTGCTTGCGGCCAATTACCAAGGTGCAGTGCAAGCCGTGCTGGCAGACCCGCAAACACCCGGACGCTCGCCGATGACGAATATCGCCAAGCTCAATGCGAATGGTCCGGCAGTTTTCATCGCCAACGCTTTCGAAGACAGCCTCTTCCCGCCCGGTCAGGTTGTGGATTTTTATAACCAGCTGACCGTGCCTAAATATTTGATGTTTGAGCACGGAGATCACGCTACGGATGAGCTGCTTGGCGCGCTGGGCTTTAGCAACGATGTTTACGCGGCTGCCACCGAGTGGTTCGATCACTACCTCAAAGGCGTGAACAACGGCATCGATAGTCAATTGCCGGTGCAGCTGAAATCGCAGACGAATGTGTGGAATGGGTATGCAAGCTGGAATGCGGTGGAGGCGGGTGCGGTGACGTACAACCTCACCAGTCCGAACTTCAATCTGTTCACCAATCTCACTTCCACGGGAAGCTTGTCCACCGGCAGTGGCGGCAGCTGGCAATACACGATGTATGGGCCACCGACAGAAACGACTGCCAATTCCGGTATCGCGCTTATCAGCGGTGCGTTGACGCAATGGGGTGCGCCGATCACCACATCGCTGCCGCTGGTGCCGCGGACATTCGACACGGTGTGGACTGGGCCGAAGTTTACGCAGACGCGCTATTTGACGGGTACGCCATATCTGCAGATCACCGTGACACCCAGCACATCGAATCTATCGCTGTATGCGTATCTCTACAGTGTGAATCCATCGACGGGCATTGCCCAATTGATGAGCTGGAAGCCCTACACGATTAGCGATGCGCAGCCGGGCGTGGCGCAGACCGTGAATATCCGCATGGAGGCGACGGATTGGGAGATCGATCCAGGCCAGCAACTGGCCTTGGTGATCGGTTCACTGGATTTGCGCTACGACGGCGTCACGCCTGTCGGCAGCGCGATCACCTTGAGCAACTCAACGGCTAAGCCATCGACGTTGACGGTGTCGTTGCATTAGCGAGAGGGGCGGCTGGAGATGTCCAGCCGTGTTTGACTTTTGCCGTCATTTCGGCGCGAACTGGAATGACGGCAAAATGCTTCAGCGGCTACGCAATTGATGACTGTAGCTATGCACTTCATCAACGAGCACTTTGACGTGCTCAGGATCGACCTCGGGCGTGATGCCGTGGCCAAGATTGAAGACATGACCCGGGTGGTTGCCGTAGCTGTCGAGCACGTTGCGCACTTCGCGGCGGATGATTTCCGGACTGGCGCGTAACACGGCTGGATCGAGATTGCCTTGCAACGCGACCTTGCCGTTCACGGCACGACGCGCGTCGGCCAAATCGATGGTCCAGTCCACGCCCAGTGCGGCGCAGCCAGTGGCGGCCATCTCGGCCAGATGCGCGCCGGCACCTTTGGAAAACAGAATCACAGGAAGGTCGCGCGCGTGCGCGTCGGCCTTGAGCGTTTCGACGACACGCGCCATGTAGCGCAGCGAAAACTCGCGGTAGGCGGCGGGGCTTAGCAGGCCGCCCCACGTGTCGAAAATCATCAAGGCCTGGGCACCCGCCGCCGCTTGCGCGATGAGGTAGGCGCCCACGGATTTCGCCAAGGTATCGAGCAGCGTGTGCGCCAGCGCGGGATCGTTCCAGCACATCGCTTTGGCGGTGGCGAAATCGCGCGAGCCTTGGCCTTCCACCATGTAGCAGGCGAGCGTCCAAGGGCTTCCGGAGAAACCGATCAGCGGCACGCGGCCGTCGAGTTCATGACGAATCAGGCGCACGGCATCCATCACGTAGCGCAGTTCGCTTTCCATATCGGGCACGCCGAGTCGTTCCACATCGGCGCGGCTGCGCACCGGATGCGCGAATTGCGGACCTTCGCCTTGCGCGAACGACAGGCCCAAGCCCATCGCGTCGGGAATGGTGAGGATGTCGGAGAACAGGATCGCCGCATCCAGCTCGAAACGACGCAGCGGTTGCAGCGTGACTTCGCAGGCCAGTTCGGGATTCTGCGCCAGGGCCATGAAGCTGCCGGCTTTGGCGCGGGTGGTGCGGTATTCCGGCAGATAGCGGCCGGCCTGGCGCATCACCCATACGGGCGTGGTGTCGATGGGCTCGCGGCGCAGGGCGCGCAGCAAGCGGTCATTTTTTAGAGGAGAAACCATTTATCGGCGTCCGTAAGGGCCTTCGATGCCCTGGGCAAACATCACGCGGAAACCGCGCTTGAGTTGGGCGTCACGCATCTTTTCGAAGGCGGCGATGGCCTCGTCGCGTTCCAGGTATTGGTCGCGTTTGAGGGTGGCGCGGCCGCCCTGGGTGCCTGATTCGCGGTATAGCGTCCAGCCGCCGAGCAGATCCTGCTCCAGCACGATCTGGACATAGCGCGGCGCCTCGGTCGAGGCGGGCATGGTTTGCAGATAAAGGCGCATGGCGTCCATGGTTGAACGGTGCGGCTGTCATACCGCAGAACCGTCATTCTAGAGGGCTGGCGCTTTGCTAGCCATGGCCTGCGCCACGGTGACGCGGCGATCAGCGCTGCTCTGTGGTCGCTTTCTGCAAAATGGCCAGTACGTCGGCTTCATTCACGCCTGTCACGATCTCAGCTTGGCCGATACGGCGCCAAAGGATCAGCCGCAGCGTGCCGGCGGTGTTTTTCTTATCCAGCCGCATCAAGGCCAGCAATTGTTGCGGATCAGAACCTGCTGGAACGGTGGTGGGCAAACCGACCGCTTTCAACAGGTGTTCCAGGCGCAGCGTATCGGCAGGACCACTCATGCCAAGCCGTTCGGACAGCCGGGCGGCCAGCAGCATGCCGATGGCGACGCCTTCCCCGTGTAGCAGGGTGGTGTAGTGGCCGGCCGTTTCCAGTGCGTGGCCGAAGGTGTGGCCAAGATTGAGCAACGCGCGTTCGCCCTGTTCGGTCTCGTCGCGTGCCACCACGCCGGCCTTGTAACGCACCTTGGCCGCGATGGCTTGCACCAGGGCGGTTTCGTAGCGCGTGTTCAGGGCCTGG
This sequence comes from Vulcanimicrobiota bacterium, assembly GCA_903970555.1. GTDB lineage: Bacteria > Pseudomonadota > Gammaproteobacteria > Xanthomonadales > Rhodanobacteraceae > Dyella_B. Next base: position 5,538 of record CAJCJD010000160.1, on the reverse strand, counting down.
GCGTGTTGCTCCAGCCAGGTGAAGAAGGGGGCGTCGCCGATGGCCGCGCCCTTGATGATTTCGGCGATGCCGGCACGGTATTCGCGCTCGGGCAAGCTATCCAACGTATCGATGTCGGCGACGACGGCGCGTGGTTGGTGGAAGGCGCCGGCGAGGTTTTTGCCCGCCGGTAGGTTCACGCCGGTCTTGCCGCCGACGGAGGAATCCACCATGGCCAGCAAGGTGGTCGGCATCTGAATGAAATCGATGCCGCGCATCCAACATGCGGCAGTGAAACCGGCGAGATCGCCCACCACGCCACCGCCTAATGCGATCACGCAGGCATCGCGGGTAGCGCCGAGCGTTGCCAGCGCATCCAGCGCCAGCCCGACATTGGCGAAGCTTTTGTGCGCTTCGCCGTCGTCGATCAGGAAAGACGACCAACGCAAGCCGTCGAGACCGCGCGCCACGCGCTCCAAATACAGCGGGGCGACGGTGCGGTTGCTGATGATCAGCGCATGCCGCCCGCGCAACATCGCGCGCCAGCGCGCATGGTCGTCGAGCAAACCGCGGCCGATCCACACGGGGTAGCTGCGTTCGCCGAGCGCGACATCGATAGTGTGGGGCGTTGCGTTGTTCATCATGCGGCTTGCCGGTTCCAGTGTTGATCGATCAATGCAATGCAGCGTTCGCTCGCGGCGGCGATTCCTTCCTGTTCGCCGCCGTGAGGGATGATCAGATCAGCAATCTCCTCATAAAGCGACGTACGAGCAGCGGCCATCGCCTCGAGTTTTCGATGGCGGTCGGTATCGGCCAACAAAGGGCGCGAGGTGTCATGGGCGAGACGATGCAGTTGCAACGGCACGGTCGCTTGCAGCCACACCACGTAACCGCGTTCGGCCAAATGGCGGCGATTGGCGGGATCCAGCACGGCACCCGCGCCGCTGGCCAGCAACACGCCGCGGCGGCGGCTACACTCGTCGAGCAACGCCGCTTCGCGCCGGCGAAAACCTTCCTCGCCTTCGATGTCGAAGATGGTGCTTACGGCCACGCCCGTGTGACGCTCGATTTCCTGGTCCAGATCGAGAAAGGGCATACCGTAGCGTGCCGCGAGTTGCCGGCCGATCGAGGTCTTGCCGGCACCCGTCGGACCGACCAAAAACACGTTGCACGAAGGATTCATGGGCCGATTTTAGCAAGCGGGTGAATAGATGTCCGAACGGGTTCTCTTGGCGGGATGCGGCGATTTGGGGCTGCGGGTTGCTGCGTTGCTGTTGGAGCAGGGTGATGACGTCTACGCGCTACGCCGCCATGCCCCGGCGCCGGATGGATCATCCCTGCGCTGGCTGAGCGGAGATTTGACACAGCGGGAAACCTTGCGAAGCCTTCCGACGGGCATCACGCAACTGGTCTATCTGCCAACCCCCGATGCGCGGGAGGAGGCCGCCTACCGCGCGATTTTTATCGATGGACTGCGCAATGTGCTGGATGCGTTGACTGAAAACTCCTTGCAACGCGTATTGTTTGTTTCTTCCACCGCGGTCTATGGCGAGCACGGCGATCAATGGGTGGATGAGGCGACGCCGCCGGCACCGTTGGGCTTCAATGGCGAGGTGTTGCTTGAAGCGGAGCGCTGGCTGGCGGCCCAGCCGGTTCGATCCATCGCATTGCGGCTCGCCGGTCTTTATGGGCCGGGACGCATCCAATTGATCGAGCGTCTGCGCTCGGGGCTGGCGAGTGCGCCGCGCAAGCCTGTGCATTGGACCAATCGCATCCATATCGACGATGCGGCAGCGGCAATTGCTCATCTGCTGCGGATACGCGAACCGCAAACCTTATATCTGGGCGTCGACGACACGCCGTTGCCTATGGATGAGCTGTACGAGAGCCTTGCTGCACTGATAGGCGCTGCTGCTGTGCCGGAAGGCTCGGCCCCGGCGTCGATCGGCAGCAAGCGGCTCAGCAATGCTCGCCTGCGCGGGAGTGGGTTTCGTTTTCGCTGGCCGGATTCGCGTGTGGGTTATGCCCATTTGTTGCCGGCACGCTGAAGACCATCTGAAATCAGCAATCGCTGCTGTCGTATGAAGTTGTCGGCGATATGTCGGCGTGCGTCTCGACGCTGTGCGAGGTCAGGTTCGCGCTGACGCCATACATGATGAGATCGGCATCGCGACGAATGCCGAGCCTGCGCATGGCACTCATTTTTTGCGTGCTTATCGTCTGTTTGCTGCGATGCAGACGTTCGGCGATTTCGCTGACCGTAAGGCCCGACACGAAAAGCCGAATGACTTCCAGCTCGCGTGTGGTGAGATTGTTCGCTGAGGGTGTCCCTGCATGATGGTCCAGGCCATGCAGTTTCACGATGGTCTCGATGGATGGCGAGTAGTAGCGCTTGTTGGTGAGTGCAGCGTGCACGGCGCCAATGACATAAGTCAGCGAATCGGCCTTGCTCAAAATGCGATGGATGTCTTGCGCCATCAAGGAGCGAATAATCGCCGGGTTGCTCATCATGGTGAGCGCTATAAGCCGCACGGCCGGGAAGCGTCGCTTCAGGAATCCGAACAGCGTTATGCCGTCTCCGTAGCCTCCGCCTGGCATGTTGTAGTCGGAAATAATCACGTCGACCGGATGCTTGTTCAGCAGCGCCACCAGATCCGTGGAATTTTCGGCGGCTCCCATAACTCGGATGCGGTGATGTTGTTCCAGTTCATAAGAGAGGCCGGAGAGCAGAAGAGGGTGGTCGTCCGCGATGGCGATCCGCACTGGGTGACCGTTTACGTTGAGTGGTTCCAGTTTTTGGTTGAGATCCATAGGCATGACGGTTGGCTGCTCGGTTGATGCCCTCCATCACATAAGTGATCTGGCCGATGGAAACCATCGTCACGGCGCCGATGATGGCGCGATCAGACGATGGAGCCTGGCATGGGACACGCGCGCTCTGCTGGGTGGGGATTGCGGGCGGCGTGAGGGAATGGGCTGATTCAGGGATTGACTGCGAGACAATTATGGTCGCGTGGCCCGGGCCAACAAATAGTTCTATTCCTAAATGCGCGTTCGTTCATTTCCGTTCGCTGGAAAGGGTCAACGGCTGCATTTAGCTGTGATTGAGACCAGTCACATGATGTGCGGTGTCATATTCGACACAGGTATCGGCCAGTACCGGCAACGTTGCCAGTGCATGGCGGCTGAGCCGTTCGAAGTGCGCCAGAAAGCGATCCATCGCCTCTGCGTCCATTGCCAGCGGTGCGCGTCGCGCCAGCAGTTCTTTCTCGGTCTCGCTGCGCCAGCCGCGTATCACTTCCCAATTGGGTGCCTGCAGAACGACTAGCGCATCGAGCTTGCGCCATAGTGGCTGATAGGCACGCAGTTGTTTGTTCACCCAATGACGCCAGCGGCCGTCTTCGTCTTCCTTGCGTTCCAGCTCGTTCACCGGCGTTTCCAGTGCGCTTTCCAACTGTGGGCGCAGGCCGAGCGCCCAGCCCTCCACGACCACCAGCCGCGGCGGCCGTATGACACGCGGCCAGCGCGAAGGGGGCGTGCGTGTATCGCGGCCTTTGTCGAAACGGGGCCAGGTCACCGGCACTTTTTCCGACGCATGCGGCAGTGCGGCAAGCACGGAGAGCAGAAGTTCGATTTCGTGCGTGCCTGGCACGCCGCGGGTACGCAGCAACGGATGGATCTGGTGGGACAGTGTTTCGCGTTCGCTGCGCGAGTAATAAAAGTCGTCGAGCGCGAGCACTTCGGTCGGCCAGCCCCGCTGTTCGGCCTGGGTCTTGATCACCCGCGCCAGGGTGCTCTTGCCGCTTCCCTGCAGGCCCGACAAGCCAAGCACGTACGGCCGGTGCGTCCGCGCGATGCGGCCGGCGTAATGATCTAACAGGTGCCCGGCAAGGGCTTGATTCTGCGTGCTAGCATCCTCCGTCATTGCCTCATGATGACGTGCGCTGGCCACGATTCAAGCCCCTATGCTGAAACCCGAGATTCTTGACACCTTCAACACGCTGTTGGACCAGGCGGTGGTCAGCGGCGATCCCGAGCCGATGGCCATGAACCTGTCCACGGTCGATGCCGCCGGCCGCGTCAGCTCGCGCATCGTACTGCTGAAGGGCGCCGACCAGCGTGGGTTCCGCTTCTTCACCAATTACGAGAGCGATAAGGGCGTGCAGCTGGATGCCCATGCGCAGGCCGCCCTGTGTTTTCACTGGAAGCGGTTGCGTGAAGGCGTGCAGGTGCGTATCGAGGGTGCGGTGCGCAAGTTGTCGGCCGAGGAATCCGATGCCTATTTCGCGAGCCGCCCGCGCGGCAGCCAGATCGGTGCCTGGGCTTCAGCCCAGTCGCGACCGCTCGGCAGCCGTTTCGAGTTGGAGCGCCAGGTCGGCGCGATGGCGGCCAGGTTCGGGATTGGCGCGGTGCCGCGGCCGGATCACTGGTCGGGTTTTCGTCTGGCGCCGCGGCGATTCGAGTTCTGGCAAGATCGTCCCTTCCGCCTGCATGACCGTCTGGTCTATAACCGGCAGGTCGAAGGTTGGACTACGGAACGCTTATATCCCTAGGAGACCAGGCAGCGTGATCACGGACGACAAGGCGCGACTGATGCGCCTCGCCACCTTGCTCTCGATGAGTGTCGCGGTGCTGATGATCGGCGCCAAGCTGGCGGCCTGGATTCTCACCGACTCGGTGGCCTTGCTGTCCACCTTGATCGACTCGACCCTGGACGGCGTTGCCTCGCTGGTCAATTTCCTCGCCATCCGGCACGCCCTGCAGCCGGCCGATCACGATCACCGCTTTGGTCATGCCAAGGCCGAACCGCTGGCCGGCTTGGCGCAATCGGCCTTCATCGCCGGTTCTGCCCTGTTTCTGACCGGCGAATCAGTCCAGCGTCTGTTCCATCCGGCCGAGGTCAAGGAAGCCAATTTCGGCATCGGCGTCATGCTGGTGGCGGTGGTGGTGACCTTGGCGCTGGTGATCTTCCAGCGTTTCGTGGTGCGGCGCACCGGATCGCTGGCGATCGGCGCCGACCATTTGCATTATACCGGCGATCTGATGATGAACGGCGCGGTGATCCTGTCGCTGCTGCTGTCGACCCAGTTCGGCTTGACGCTGGCCGATCCAATCCTGGCGATGCTGATCGCGCTCTATCTGCTTTATGGTTCCTGGGGAATCGCGCTGCGCTCCTACAATCTTCTGATGGACCGCGAATTCCCCGAGCCGACGCGGCAGAGGATAGCCGCCATCTGCATGGACGAACCGGGAATCCGCGGCGTGCATGAATTGCGCACGCGCTCGGCGGGCCTGACCGACTTCATTCAGATCCATCTCAGCATGGATCCCGACATCACGCTGCGCGAGGCGCATGATCTCAGCGACCGGGTCGAGGCGAAATTGCGCCAGGAATTTCCCAATGCCGACGTCATCATCCATCAGGATCCGTATGGTCTGCCGGAGATGCATCAGCATCCGGTGGCGGGATGAGCGATCGTGCAACGATCGCGAAAGGCGGGCGACTGCCCGCCCGCGAAGCGACGATGAGGCCGCAGGCCGAAGAGGGAAGTTGGAGCG
>CAJCJD010000159.1 GCA_903970555.1 Vulcanimicrobiota bacterium | reverse complement strand
GACGGGCGCCGGCGACGGCACATCCGGGGCGGCTGCCGTTGTAACGGGTGTCGCAGCCTTAGTCTGGCAGCGTTTTCCGTTCTTTACTGCGACCAACGTACAGGAGACGCTGTTGGGAACTGCCACCAATTTGGGCAGCCCGGATTACTACGGCTACGGATTGGTCAACGCGGCTGCTGCTGTCAATGGTCCAGGTCAGCTCAATTGGGGGGTGTTCGATGTAAACATTCCTTCGGGCGTCGTTGCTGTGTTCACAAACAACATCACTGGCACTGGCACGATTCAGCTGGATGGTAGCGGTGTACTCGGTCTTGATGGGCAGAACAACTTCGGTGGTGTCGTCGTCAACGGCGGAAACCTCGAGCTCGACGCACCTAATACCTATTCGAACGGTTTAACCATCAATGGAGGGGAGTTCGATCTCCACAGCACCCTGACTTCCAACGTCACCATCAATAACGCGGGCACTTTGTTCGTCCAGGGCAATGCCGTCATCAACGGCAATGTCACCAATGGTGGTACGCTTTTCATGTACTACGGTCCGCTGAAGATAAACGGCGATTACACTGTGTCTGCGGTGCAACCTTCGCCGGGCGTCCTGATCAATACCGATTTCCAACCTGGATATCCAATGACGGTGTCCGGCAAGGTGACGCTAAGCAATTCTTCCCAGGTAGTCGTTAGTGTCCCCAGCGGTTACACGCCCCAAGCCGAGGACTTGCTAATACAGGCAGGCGGCGGAATATTTGGTACATTTGGCCCCCTTTTAATGACCGGCGACGTCTATTCGACTGGTGTGTTGTCGTACACGGCCAACGAAGTCGAAATAGCAATCACGCAAGAGCCCGTCTCCGCCGTTGCAGAGGCCAAGATGCAGCCCTTGGCAACCACGCAGAATACGGCGCAGCATATTCAAACCGCATTAGTGCAGGCAAACAGTTGGGCAGTAACCGACTCTTCGGTACACCAAACATTCTTGGACGCGGCAAGTGATTTCGTACATGTAAATTCGATTGCACAAGCAGAAGCATCGATTAATAGTCTTTCTGGTCAGCTGCTTGCTTCCTCGCAAGATTTGACGTTCGAGCAATCCGGTATCGTCAGTCGCACCGTTGCCGATCGTTTGGTCGATATCGGCAATGGCGATCAGCAACAAGGCGCGTGGTTCCAGGGTACGGGTGCGAGTGGCGATATCGCACGCAGCGGTTACGCCACCGGTAGCTATAGCGGCGGCGGTTCTGTCGCGGGTTATGACGTCAAGCTGGCGGATGACTTCACGCTGGGCCTTGGCTTGGATTGGAATCACCTGGGATCGAGTTACAACCTGCAAGGCGGCAACAACACATCGCGTAGTACGGGTGCCATGTTGTACGCCAAGTACACCGCTGACAATTTCTATCTATCTGGTCGTGTTGGCGAAGACTGGATTCATAGCGATACCAGTCGCTGGGGTGTGCTGGGCGTCGTGCCTGCGGCAATCGCCAGTTCACGTGATGACACGATGACGTCGGCGTATCTGGAAGCGGGCTATGACATGAAGTCAGATATGTGGACTACTACGCCGTTTGTGTCGGCAGGCGATGAACGTTTGGATCGTGGCGCGATTGCAGAACAAGGTGCCGGCGGTTTCGGCATCACGGCGCCGAGCAACGATTTCAACCAGAGCTACGCGCAGATCGGTGCGCGCCTTTCGTATCGATGGATGTGGAGCACAGGTCAGTTGTCGCTGAAGGGCTTTGCGCTCTATCAACGCGTGCTTGGTGGACAGAACTTGGGATTCACAGCGGCTTACGCGGGTGCACCTAACGCGACGTTCGAGCTGGAAGGCGTGAATTCGCCTCGTAATGCCGGTTGGGTTGGCGTTGGCCTGAATGCAGACATGAGCAAGCACTGGACGTGGTTCGCCAATCTGGACGGGCAGATCGCCGGCGGCGGGACCAAGGCCACCGTGTTCAGTGCTGGCGCTCGGTATAGCTTCTGAAAAGGGATGGCATTGCGAGGCATCTTGTTATCGATGCCTCGCAACGATCTTCAGATATCACGCTTCGTCGGAAACGCGTAGCAACAACTTGCCGCGGTTGCCACCTTCAAACAGTTTGTTGAGTACGACTGGCGCATTCTCCAGCCCATCTTCGATGGTTTCTTCGGCCTTGATCTTCCCGCTCGACACCCAGCCAACCAGATCGTGCACGGCCTTCTGGGTGTCGTGATAGTCGAATGCCAGAAAGCCACGCACGGTCAGGCGCTTCACGATGATGATGCTGTAGTCATCGCTGGGGCGTGAGCCGCTGGTGTAGTTGGCGATCAATCCGCAAAGCGCCACGCGGCCGCCGTTGACCATGCGCGAGAGAACCGCGCGCATGACGGGACCGCCTACGTTTTCGAAGTTGACGTGCACGCCATCTGGTGTGGCGTCGGCCAGTGCCTGCTTCCAGTTGTCAGCCTTGTAATCGACGGCTGCATCGAAACCCAACTCGTCGACAAGATGGCGACACTTGTCCGCACCGCCCGCAATGCCGACGACGCGCGCGCCGTGCAATTTTGCGATCTGGCCCGCGATGGATCCGACCGAACCTGCGGCGGCGGAAACAACCAGTGTTTCGCCAGGCTGCACGGGTGCTATCTCAGTAAGGCCGTAATAAGCCGTGATACCACTGAAGCCGCAAGCGCCGAGCAGCGTCGGCAACGGTACGGGAACGCGCGGCGGCAGCTTGACGTAATCCTTGCGGCGACGATCGTCGATGACGGCGTAGTCTTGCCATCCCATCAAGCCCTGCACCAAGTCGCCTTCGGAAAAATGCGCCGATTTCGATGCGACCACACGACCCATGCCTAATGCGCGCATCACTTCGCCTATCGCCACCGGCGGCATGTATTGCGGAATGTCACTCATCCAGACGCGATTGGTAGGGTCCATCGACAGATAAAGCACGCGCACAAGAAACTCGCCGTCCTTGAGTTCGGGAACGGGGTGTTGCTGCAGATCGAAGTCTTCGCGTTTGACCAATCCTTCGGGGCGGGTCTTCAGGCGCAGCTGGCGATTTATAAGAGACATGGCGAAATGACCTTGATGAAGAGGATTCAAACGGCGCAAGCGCCGCCATCGATGACGAGTTCGGCAGCGGTGATGTAGCGACTTTCGTTGGAAGCCAGATATAGCACGGCGTAAGCGACGTCGTCGGGTTCGCCGAGGCGTCGCATCGGAATGCCGCGCGTCAGCTTGCGTGTGGCTTCCTCTTCGCCGAGCGATGCGAAGAAGGGTGCGACGATACCGGTGCGAATAAATGCCGGATGGAACGAGTTGCAGCGCACATCGATTTTCTGCCGCGCACAATCCACTGCAACCGATTTGGTCAGCATCGCCACGGCGGCTTTGGATGTGTTGTAGGCGGTGTAGTCCGGATCGACCTTGAAGGCTGCCAACGAGGAAATATTCACGATCGAGGCGGGCTGTTGCTGGCGAAGATAGGGTAGTGCGTATTTGCATCCAAGCAGGATGCTCTCCACGTTGATGGCCATCACGCGGCGCCATTCCTTCAGTTCAATCTGCTCGACGCTGCCCAGTGAACCAATGCCCGCGTTGTTGACCAGCACCGACAAGCCGCCCATAGCTTTGGCGGCCTCATCCAGCAAGCGTTGCCAGGTAGCCTCGTCGCGCACGTCTTGCACGGCCGACCACGCGACGTGTGCGCCGAGTTCACGATTGATATCTGCGGCAACGGCACTTACCGACGCTTCGTCAATATCGGTGATGAACACCTTGGCGCCGTGGCGGGCAAGCATGCGTGCGGTAGCAGCGCCAAGGCCGCCCGCGGCACCGGTGATGAAAGCGCATTTGCCAGCGACGCGTTGTGCCGATAGATCTGTCATGTGGATGTCCTTGGAATCAAACGCTGAGGTAGCCGCCATCGACGTTCAGCACGGCACCGGTGGTGTACGACGCTGCGTCGGAGGCGAGATAGAGAGCCGCGCCGGCCATTTCCGACGGCTGCGCCACACGGCGCATCGGCACATGCGCGAGCGCGCTTTTAAGGATGGCTGGTGTATTGACCAATACTGATGCGAACTTGGTATCGGTCAGGCCAGGCAGAAGCGCATTGCAGCGCACGCCTGATTCGGCGCATTCCACTGCGAACGCCTTGGTCATCGAAATCACGGCGGCCTTGGTGATCGAGTAGATGCCCTGTTGCATGCCTGGTACTACGCCGTTGACCGAGGCGACATTGACGATCGAGCCGCCGCCGTTCTTCGCCATCAGCCGCGCGCCGTGTGTGGACATGTAGAAATAACCGCGGATGTTTACGTCCACAGTCTTCTGGAAGATCGACGGCTCGGTATCCAGGATATGACCGAAGAAAGGATTGGTCGCCGCGTTGTTGACGAGGATGTCGAGTCGACCGTGCTTCTGCGTGACCTGTGCGAACAAAGCCTCGATTTGCTCAAGCTCACCGATGTGACATGCGATGGCTTCGGCCGAACCGCCGGCAGCCGTGATTTCGCCCACCACAGTCTGGCAATCCACCTGTTTGCGGCTCGACACGATCGTGTGCGCGCCGTACGCAGCGAGCAGCTTGGCGATTTCAGCGCCGATGCCACGGCTGGCGCCAGTGACGATGGCTGTCTTGCCGGTGAGGTCGAAACTTGGCAGTGAGGTCATGATGGGTGTGTCCGGTGAAGGTAGAAAGTGTTCAGCGCAGCGTGACCAAATGTTGGTCTTCGGTCCGCTCGAGATGAGGCCATGTGTTGTAAGTAACGAGCGAGGGGCCCCGCTTACCGAGACGAAGCCGCGTAAGGCTTGTATTCACCAGCGGCCAGCTGAGCTTGAAGGTTTGTACAATGGGCGCTTCGATGATGGCGTTGGTAAGCACGGCAATGGGTCCGCCTGATGTAAAAGCCCAGATGGTTTTCGCATCGTGTTCGGCAAGTGTCTGCAACGCATGCAGCGCGCGATCGCGGAAGTTTGGCCAGGTCAGTGTGTACTCGGTGTCATGCGTACCGGAAATCCAGCGTGCGATGGCGGATTCGAACAATGCTTGGAACGCACGATACGGATCGGTCGCTTGTTTCATTTCGGCGCGCAGGGCTTCTGGTCCCGTCAAATCTGGGCGAAGGCGAGCCAGCAACTCGTTGTGATCGACCTCATCCAGTCCATCCAACTGCAATAACGGTCGATCAATGCCGGCGGTGCCTAGGCACAATTTCGCGGTGCGCAGATGACGCTGTCGTGGTCCCACTGCAACCAGATCCGGTGCGGGGCCGGAAGCCGCCAGCCATGTGCCAAGCCGCTGCGATTGTTCTTCGCCCAAAGGCGACAAGCGATCGTAGTCCGCAGCGCGAAAGCTGGCTTGTCCATGCCGTATCAGCAACACCTGACGCACGGTTACAACACCGAGCGAGCGATGATGCGGCGGCATCGCTCGCCCATGTAGCGCGCGGCATGACCGAACCCGGCGAACTGCGGATTAGTGGTCTGGCCTAGCGCGAAGCGTCGGTAAATCTGTTGGATGATCACCATCAAGCGGAACAGGCCGAACACTTCGTAGAAGTCGAAGTTCTCCACGCTCCGGCCGGTGCGGCTGCCGTAGTAGTCGATTACTTCGCGGCGCGTCGGCATGCCCGGTGCATTCGATGGCTGGCGGCGGAACGATTGGAATGTCGCATCGTCATCCGCCTGCACCCAGTATGCGAGCGAGCCGCCAAGATCCATCAGTGGATCACCCAGCGTGGCCATCTCCCAGTCGAGCACGCCGATGATATGCAGCGGCTGTTGCGGATCGAGCACGACGTTGTCGAAACGATAGTCGTTGTGGATGACGCAGATGGCGTTGTCGTGCGGGGGCTGTTTTTCGGCCAACCATGCAAGCACATCCTCGCAAGCATCCGTGCCTTCGGTAGCTGCCTGGCGCCAGCGATCGCTCCAGCCGGCGACTTGTCGCGCGATGTAACCTTCGCCCTTGCCGATATGTTGTAGATCGGGCGCGGACGTATCGACGCGGTGCAAGTCGACCAGGCGATCGATGAAGCCGATGCAAAGCTGGCGCACGCCATTCGAATCGAGTCCAAGCTCAGCCGGCAGATCGCGACGCAAGATGCTGCCGCGCAGTCGTTCCATCACGTAGAAGTGCTGGCCGATGATCGTTTCGTCATCGCACGCAGCAAGGATAGCCGGCACGTACGGATAGTAAGGTTTCAGCGTGGCCATGACGTGCGCTTCGCGCAGCATGTCGTGTGCCGATTTTGCTTTTGCACCTGCTGGAGGACGGCGCAACACCAGTTCACGATCCGGATACGTCAACAGATAGGTTAGGTTGGAGGCGCCACCCGGAAACTGCGCGACCGTCGGGCTGCCCTGCAAGCCATCAATTTGTTGTTTTAGGTAGGCGTCAACGCGAGCGATGTCGAATGCATCCTCGTCGCGCAAAGCACGCGCCTGATCCAGCGTGCCGGTCATCGGAAAAGCTCCATGCTGTCTTGTGCTTTTGTTTCCAGTTTGGCGATGACGCCACGGTGCACTTCATCCGGGCCGTCCGCCAGACGCAGCGCCCGGGCGTAAGCGAACAATTGAGTCAGCGGGAAATCGTCGGAAAGGCCGGCACCGCCGTGGATCTGTATGGCAGCATCGGCCGCTTGCTGTGCGACGGCAGGAACCACCACCTTGATCTGTGAGATCAGGCTCAATGCCGCCTTGGTGCCATGCGTGTCGAGCGTCCAAGCGGTCTTGAGCGTGAGCAGCCGTGCTTGTTCGATGGCTATGCGCAGATTCGCCACGATATCGGGTGTGCCGCCGAGTTCCGAGAGCGGCTTGCCGAACGCAACGCGTGAACGCGCGCGCTTGTACAGCAGCGACAAGGCGCGTTCTGCCGCACCGATCGCACGCATGCAGTGATGCACGCGTCCCGGCCCGAGTCTTCCTTGCGCAATTTCGAAACCACGGCCGGGGCCGAGTATCACGTTGCCGATCGGCACGTGCACATTGGTGAAGCTCAGTTCGCCGTGGCCGGAGGGTTCGTCGTAGTGATGAAACACGGGCAGCATGCGCTCGATCTTTACGCCGGGTGTGTCGAGCGGGCAGATCACCATGGCGTGGCGCCGATGCGGTTCCGCATCGGGGTCGCTAAGGCCCATGAAGATCACGAAGCGGCAATGCGGATGCCCCGCGCCGGTCGTCCACCATTTACGGCCGTTCAACACGACATGATCGCCGTCGATGCGCGCGGTGGCTTGCATATTGGTCGCGTCGGAGGAGGCGACGTCGGGTTCCGTCATGCCGAAGGCGGAGCGGATCTCGCCTGCCAGTAGCGGTTTGAGCCAGCGCTCGCGTTGTTCGTCGCTGCCGTAGCGATGCAGCACTTCCATGTTGCCGGTGTCCGGGGCGCTGCAGTTGAACACTTCGGGGGCGATGAACGAATGGCCCATGATCTCGGCGAGCGGCGCGTAATCGGCGTTGCTCAGGCCTGCACCATGCTCGGCGTCTGGTAGGAATAGATTCCACAGCCCCGCGGCGCGCGCTTTCGCTTTCAGCGTCTCCATGATCGCCGGCTGCCGCCATGCGTGATGGTCCCCGCTGCCGCTCAGCTCGGCGGCATAGACGGATTCCGCCGGTAGGACCTCGTGGCGCATAAAGCGGCTGAGGCGTTCGGCCAAGGCCTGGGTGCGTTCGGAAGGGGCGAAATCCACGGGCTTTATCTCCTGGCTCCGCGCAGCCTACGCCCTTGCGAAGGGATTATTGAAATGATTATGTCTAATGAGTACCTATTAGTTGCATGCATGGATAACGTATCCTTTCACATGCAGGCTCCGTCCCTGTTTACAGGGAGAGTTGAGGGCACGTTCTAGTGGTGAGCCAAGAGCACCCCCTCCCAACCTCCCCCGAGCAAAGCAACCAGGCATCTATGGACCGCACTGACAGCCGTATCGACCTAAACCTGTTTCGCGTGCTCGACGCGATCTACACCTACGGCGGTGTCAGCGCCGCGGCGCGCGTGCTGCATCTGACCCAGCCTGCAGTCACACATGCATTGAAGCGATTACGCGATCACCTCGGCGACCCGCTCTTTGTGCGTCATGGCAACCGGCTGCTGCCAACGGAGAAAGTGCGCACGATGATGCCTTCCGTGCAGGCGCATCTAGAAGGTTTGCACGCTAGCGCGCATGCGCAACCGCACTTCGATCCCGCGCGGCTGGAGCTGGAATTTATCATCGGCTTTCGCGACATCTTGGAGTCGATCGCGTTGCCTGCGGTGATCGCCAGGATCGAGCGCGAAGCGCCGCATGTTCGCGTGGTAAGTCATCGCATCGCGGCCGACGAAGTTGAGCGTGAATTGCGTAGCGGAACATTGAATCTGGTCGTCGACCGCCCGCTGCGTGCCGGGCCACGCATCATGCGCCAACATTTGGCCGACGAGACGCTAGTGGTGGTGATGCGCGCCGGGCATCCACTGTCTTCGCAGTTAAAGCTTGGCGACTACCTCGCCGCCGAGCACGTAACGGTTTCGCCGCTGGGTGAGGCGAGCGCACTGGATGTTTTGCTTGGGCAGAGCGGTACGTTTCGTCAGGTGCGGCTGGTGTGCCAGCACTATTTTTCGGCGTGCCAGATCGCGTCGAATACCGATTTGCTGATGACGGTGCCGCGCTCGTATGCGCTGCACCTCTCCTCGTTGCTGCCGATCGTTGCGTTGCCGTTGCCGATCAAGCTGAAGGCGATTCCGATACTTGCCTATTGGCACGAGTCGACGAATAGCGATCCGGCGCATGCGTGGTTTCGGCAACGCGTGATAGAGGCTATCGGTGCCGGTATTGTTGAGTAGTTCGTCGCTACGCTTGCCGAAACGAAAGGACGATCAATCCTTTTCTTGATCTACCGGCGCATGTTCGCGATGTTCCGCAATTACGTGCCGCTCGTGCAGTTCTTCGCTGGTGTTGGGTGTCTCGGCGGGTGCGGGCGTTGCTTCGGGCTCGACAGCGCGCGGTGATTCCTTTTCGCTGTCGCCACCGGTGATCTTGAGAATCGAGTGGCGCATCTCGCGAGCAAGAATCACGCGCGCATCGCGCACGATGTCTTCCAGCGCGGAGTCGTAATCGAGCTTGCCGTCATCGTCGGTCCACACCACGCGACCTTCGCGCAGCTTCTGGATAAATCCGCGGAACAGCGCCTTGTCGAAGAATTCCGGCGCGGAAGGTTCGCTGAGCAGGCTCAAGCGCTGTGCGGTGAGCGTGCAGACGTTTTCCAGCTCCGCGGCGGTCATGGTGTGCGGGCCGTTCTTCACCAGCGCGGCGATGGCGATGTAGTAGCGCTCGAAGGCCTGGATCAGGCTGCGCGCAATCACTTTCAGCTGGTAAGCGTCGTCGTCCTGGCCTGGGCCGCGTTCAAGCACGCGACCTTCGCCGGTGGCTTCCAACAGGCCACGGCGTACGAAGAAATCGATGGTCGCCTGCAACTGCGCGCCAAAGCCTTCGCTATCCCAAGGCAGGAACAGCTCGCCTTGGATAAACGGATAAATGATGCGGCCCAGTCGCAGAATGGAGGCGCGCGACATGCGGCGATTGTTGAGGAAGCAGCAAGCCACCCACGCTGCCGCGGAAGTGAGGTGCAGCACGTTGTTGCGGAAGTAGCTCAGCAATACTGCTTGTTCGCTTTCCGCCGTTAGCACGTCGCCGAGCGGATGACGCACGCGCGTGATCCAGCCCATCTGTTCGCCGTAGGTGATGATGGCGGCCGGATCCATCGGCGTAAGCGTCATGCGATCGGAATAGGGCAGCTCTTCGAGCAATGCCTTCATCAATTCCAACTGCGCCAGCAGATCGTTTTCCGCCATCGCGTGCTTGGGCGTTGCCAGCAGGGCGAGCGCCAGCAGGTTGATGGGGTTTACGTCGGCGGCGCGGTTGATGTTGACTTGGATCTTTTCAGCAAGCTTGTCGACGACCGTGTTGAACCATTCGGGCTTCGCGCCCGGATCGGTGGTTGCCTCGCGCCAATCGCTGCTGGCGGCGTCGAGCAACGGCGTGAGTTCAATCGGCTCGCCGAAGTTGAGCGCGACGTGACCGTAGCGCTGGCGCAGCACGCTTAGGCCGCGCACGAGGCCGATCAGCGATTCCTTTTCCTTTGGTTTGCCAGAGAGCTCGCCGATATAGCTCTTGCCTTCCATCAGTTTCTCGTAACCGATGTAGACAGGTTGAAACAGCACAGGGCGGCGCGGTGCGCGCAGGAATGCGCGAACGGTCATCGCCAGCAAACCCGCGCGCGGAGCGAGCAGGCGACCGGTGCGTGAGCGTCCGCCTTCGATGAAATATTCCATCGGCACGCCGCGATCGATCAGCTGCGCCATGTATTCGTTGAAGATAACCGGATAAAGCGTGTTGCCCTTGAAACTGCGACGCAAGAAGAACGCACCGCCGCGACGCAGAAGCGGGCCGATCAGCGGCAGGTTGAGGTTTACGCCCGCCGCAATATGCGGCACCACCACGCCCGATGCGTGCAGCTGATAAGACATCAGCAGATAGTCGGCATGGCTGCGATGGCTAGGCACATACACCACTTCATAGCCGGGCGCGGCAGCGCGGGCCTTGTCGAAGTGGTGCATGGTGATGCCGTCGTATAGCTTGTTCCAGAAGTTGCGCAGCAGGAACGACAACGAACGCACCACGGGGTGCGAATAGTCGGCGGCGATTTCCATCATCATCTTATGCGCGCGCTCCCACGACTTCGCATAGCTGATGTTTTCCTTCATCGCCGTCGCGGTGATCGCGGCGCGTACCGGTTCGGCATTGAGCACGGCATCGACCACGGTGCGTCGATGCGAAAGATCCGGACCGATCACCGCCGCGCGAATGCGGCGGAAGTGGGTGCGCAACACGCGCGCCATCTTGCGCGCAAAGCGTTCTGGCAGAATTTCGCCGCTCTCATCCAGCACGCTGCGCAGCGATACCGGGGCGGAGAAGTGCACCACCGTGTCGCGGCCATTGAGCAGCAGCGCGAGCATGCGGCGGAAACGGCCGACCATCACCCAGTTTTCCGAGAACAGCACGCGGAACCAACCCGTTTCGCGGGTGGGCGCACGGCCGACGTAGATCGAGACCGGCACAATCTGAATGTCGCGATCGGGAAAGCCTTCCAGCGAGCGTGCCAGTTGGCCGAGTGGTTCGTTCGGCGAGCGCTGACGGTTGCGTCCGAATAACCAGCCATCGCGGCGCGCCAACGCGAACACCGAGCGACGCCGACGCGTGTTGGGCAACGGTTGCATCGGGCTGGGCAGGCCTGCTTCGCGGCAGGCACGGTCCAGGATCAGCGCGTCGGAAAAACCGTCGCGCTCGATCACATAGCAAACGGGCGCATCACCCTGCAGCAGACCGGCCGGTTCGGCCGGGTCGCGGCGGATGCGTACCCAGGGTTCAAGCAGGTGCCCGGCGAGGTTGAACCACCAGGGGGCGCGGCTGCGGTAATTGGATTCCGCGGTCGTCATAGTCGGCATCTGCCTATTCTACCGGTTACGGTCTTAGCTCACGGTTTTGCCGTGAGCGCGCCTTGGACGGGCGTGGGCGCGGTGGAAGACGGCGCGGGCGAGCTGCTTGCAGGTGCCGGGGCGGTGCTCGCCGGTGCCGGGTGCAGCAGTTGCTCGTGCTGTGCGTGTTCGCTGTTGATCAGATCCTGGCTGTACCAACGGCCATCGATCAGCACCAACTGCGAGTCGGAGCTGAGCGGTTTGCCGAGCAAGGTGTAATCGATCTTCACGCTGGCGTGGTCGTGGTCGGTACTTGTCGAGGTCACCTTCACGGAATTGAGCGTGTCATCGACCGAAAGTCCATAGATCACCAGCAGCTGCTTGAGGCCGCCGTAGGTGATGGCGTAGTCCTTCATCGCCGTGTCGAAATCCATGTTTTGCAGCTGATCCGGGTTCTTCAGGTTGAGCTGGCGCGCGGTTGTCACCACGATCACTACGCCTTGCTTGGCTTTGTCCTGATCGAACCACGGCGTCTGCTGCGCCCACGGCAGCAGCACGTTCAACGCGTCGCGCAATTGCTGCTTCTGGTTTTCCGTCATCGTTTTGCTTTGTGCGATGCCGGTGGTGAGGATGGCCTGGCCGATGCCGATCATCACCGGCAGCTGGTCGTGGTACTGCTGGTCCATCTGGATCAGCTTGGGCTTGAGCTGGTCGTAAAGCGTGGTTTCGGCGTTCGGGGCGGTGAGCTGCTGGACGGCCAAGTTGAAGCGTGCGCGATCGTCATCGGAAATCGGGCGCTGGTCGGGCCGTTGCTTCGTCCAGTCGGCGCGCATGTTGGCGAAATCGGCCGGGGGCAGGGCGTGTTGCCAGAAACCGGCGAAATCGCCGTTCTTGATGAGCGTCACAGATTGCTCGACGGCCGCCTCCGGCGTGTCGCCTCCCGGCACCGCAGCGGTCTCTTCCTTGTGGTGGCAGGCGACCAGCGCGAGCATCGCCAGAGGCAGCACGATACGGCCAAGTGTCTGAAAACGCATGGAATATCTCGCATGAGAGGGCGGTGACTTGCCGCTTTGGCAAGGTGCAATACGGCGGCGCACGTTCGGTGCGCGGTGCATCTTAAAAGAAAACCCCGCGGGCGTTGGGCCTCGCAGGGTCATGCCGGCAGTGCCGGAAGGGAAATGGCCATGCCTGCAGAAATTGGAGGTCAGCAGGATCCGGCGGATGCCATGATACGGGTCCGCCGAAGTTCAGGCAATACTTTAGATGTAATTGTCTAAGTTATTGATAGTTAATCAATCTATGTGCAATGCATTGATCTTCTGCTGGCGCCGCTGATTACGTGGGGTGCCCCACTCGTTGTTGAACAGCGCCGGCTCCCACGAACCATAGGTGGGGTTGGGCAGCACGAACCAGCGGCTGCCGATCCAATCCGTATACGGCGCAATGGCCTGGGAGCGGCCCGCTTCGGTATTGCTCAGTACCGTGACGAAATCGCCGAGCTGGTCGCCGAACTGCATCAGCACCCGATAGTGCTGGCTCACCAGCTGGCGGCGGCAATTTTTCTCCGTACCGACCTGATCGCAATCGCGCAGGATGGTGCCCAAGCCGAGGAACGATTCAGGGCCGGCTACCGGCAAGCCCACTTTGCGCAGGTTGTCGATTGTCGCCGTGTCCAGATCCTGCGCGCGATTCGAGATATAGATCACCGCGACGCCATGCTTGGCCGCGAACTGTGTAAACGCCACCGCACCCGGCAACGCGCGTGCGCGTTCTTCCTTGCACCACGCGGCCCAATCGGCCTCGTTGAACTCGCCGCCGCTGTGGATCAGGCGAGCCTGGTAGGGCGAGTTGTCGAGCACGGTTTCGTCGATATCCAGGATCACCGCCGGCTTCAGGCCTTTGTAGGGCGCGATGCGGTCGTCTTTGGGCAGCGCATCCCAATTCTTGTCCTTCAGCGCGGCGAGCAGTTGCGACTGCGCGTTGCGGAAGGTTTCCAGATAGATGAGGTCGTGCTCGGGCGCGGTCTGCGTCCAGGCGACCGCGTTGAGATTGTCGTCGGCGCGAACGGTGGGGGCCGCAGAAACGATCGGCATAGCAGGCGCCGGTGCGGGCGCAGGGGTATGCGGCGCCTGACTGGCGCAACCGCAAAGCAGGAGCAACGAGCCCACGAGTACGGGCAGAGACTTGGACATGGAACACCCTGTGAAAGAAAAACGATGTCTGCGGAGCATGAGCGAAGTTTATGACAGACTTGCCGATATTCGGGTCTACCGCCAAGGCGATCACTGTGCCTGCACTCTTCGACTCCGTTCGCGGCATTCGCACCACCAGCTACATCCTTGCCGGCGCGGCGCTGGTGATGGTGGTGCTGTTGCGCCTGCTTCCCGCGCTGTTCGCCGGCTTGCTGGTGTATGAGCTGGTGCATGCGATGACGCCACTGCTGGGGCGCCGCATCTCGGGCGAGCGTGCGCGGCTGGTCGTGGTGACCGTGCTGGGCGTGGTCGTGGTCGGCTTGCTGACACTGCTGGTGATCGCCGTCGTCGGCTTCTTCCGCAATGAGATCGGCAACCCGGATCTTCTATGGCAGCAGCAATTGATGCCGTTGGTGGAAAAAGCCCGGCAGCAATTGCCCGCCACGCTAACCGGCTGGTTGCCGGATAGCGTTGATGAGTTGCGCGTGATGGCCTTGGACCTTACACGCAAACACGCCCTGAGCCTGCAGATGGCCGGCAAGGAAACAGCGCGCGTGCTGGTGCGCATCATCATCGGGCTGGTGTTGGGCGCGCTGGTGGCGCTCAACCGCGAGCGTCCGCCGCATCAGGTTGGGCCGTTGGCGGCGGCGTTGGGCGAGCGTTGCCAGCATCTGGCCGAAGCCTTCCACAACATCGTGTTCGCGCAGATCAAAATCTCGCTGATCAATACGGTAGCGACCGCCATCTTCCTGCTCGGCGTACTCCCATTGATGGGCATCCATGTGCCGTTCTCCAAAACACTGGTGGTGGTCACGTTCCTGGCAGGCTTGCTGCCGGTAATCGGCAACCTGATCTCCAACACGGCAGTGACGATCGCCGCGTTATCGGTGTCGATGTGGGTGGCTGTCGTGGCGCTGGGCTTTCTGGTGGTGATCCACAAGCTGGAATACTTCCTCAATGCACGCATCATCGGCACGCAGATCCGCGCGCGCTCGTGGGAGTTGCTGGTGGCGATGCTGGTGATGGAGGCTGCGTTCGGATTGGCGGGCTTAATTGCCGCGCCGGTTTACTATGCGTATCTGAAGAGTGAACTTGAGACCGAAGGGATGGTTTGAGCGCGCGGCACTCAGATCGAATCGAAAGGTTCGCGCACGGCATCCAGCAGCGGGTTGTTGTCTACCGCATGACCCCACGTGTTGCCGTGAAGTAATTGTTCCAGCGGAATCCGCGCGCGCCATCCGGCGATTTCAAGCTCCGGCCGCGGCAGAAATTCGCTGACGTGCCCCAGGCACAAATAGGCCACAGGCTGCACATGCTCGGGTAGTTTCAGCGTCTGGGCCAACTGCGCCGGATCGACGATGCTGACCCAACCCACACCGATGCCTTCGGCGCGCGCCGCTAGCCATAGGTTCTGCACAGCGAGACAGGTGCTGAAAAGATCGGTTTCCAGCATCGTGTTGCGGCCAAGCACATGCGGGCCACCACGCTGGCGATCGCACGTAATGCAGAGATTGATCGGGCTGTCGACGATACCTTCCAATTTCAGCCTGCGATAAAGCGCCGCGCGCTCGTCGGTGTAATGGCTGGCCGCCTCCGCATTGGCTTCGTCGTAAAGCGACTTCACCGCGCGCTTGATTTCGATGCTGTCGATCACCACGAAATCCCACGGCTGCATAAAGCCGACCGAAGGGGCGTGATGTGCCGCGCGCAAGAGTCGTGCAAGTACATCCGGTGCGATAGGGTCGGGGAGGAATTGCGAGCGCACGTCGCGGCGTTCGCGAATGGCTCGGTAAAGTCCTTCGCGCTGTTCGTCCGGGAAGCCGTGCTCGGTCATGTCGTGTTCTCAGTTGCCGGCAAGCATGGCGGCGATCTTCGCCATGTGCGATTCGGCCGTTTCGCGTACGGCTTCCTTGTCGGCTTCCAGATCCTTGCCTTCCCAATGCAGGTCGTCCTGCGGCAATTCATGCAGGAAGCGGCTGGGCTGGTTGCTGTGCACTTCGCCGTAACGTTTGGTTTTGGACGACCAGGACAGCGTCAGCAATTCTTTGGCGCGCGTGATGCCTACATACATCAGGCGGCGCTCTTCATCGGTGCGGCCTTCGTCGATGGCGCCATCATGCGGTAGCGTGCCTTCTTCGCAGCCGACGATGAAGACAAAGCGGAATTCCAGGCCTTTTGCAGCGTGCAAGGTCATCATGCGCAAAGCGTTGCCGGGTTCGTCGCGATCGGCATGACTCAACAGCGCCAGCTGTGAGGCTAGATCACCGGCGCTGCCGCCACCTTTTTGCATGGCGCGGAACCAGTCCTGCAGCTCGCGCAGATTGCCGAGGCGGCGCTCGCGTAGTGCCGCATCGGGTGTGCCTGTTGCGATGTGCGCGGCGTACTGTGTGCGTGTAAGCACGCGTTCGACCAGATCAGCCGCGCTTTCGTGCAGCGAGGCGCTACGCAATTCATCCAGCAGATCGGAAAACGACGCGAGCGCAGCGGCAGGGCGCGGAGTCAGCTGGCGCAACACGCCATCGCTGCGCGTGGCATCGAGCAACGACGTCTGGCGTGATTGCGCAAGTTGCCCGAGTTTTTCAAGTGTGGTGGAACCGATTTCGCGCTTGGGGATATTCACCACGCGCAAAAAGGCGGCGTCGTCGCTTGGGTTGGTCAGCAGGCGCAAATAACAGAGCAGATCCTTCACTTCCGCGCGATCGAGAAACGACAATGCGCCGGTGAGGTGATACGGCACGCGCGCCAGGCGCAGCGCTTTCTCTAACGGCCGTGCCTGGAAATTGCCGCGATAGAGAATGGCCATGTCATGCCAGCGCACTTTGTGCTTTTCCGCCAGCGTCGCGGCCATGCCGGCGATGCGCTCGGCCTCGTGCTCGCCATCCTTGCACTCGATCACGCGGATCGGCGCGCCTTCGGGATGCTCGCTCCACAGCTTCTTGGTGTGCAAATGCGGATTGTTGGCGATCAGCTGGTTGGCGGCGCGCAGGATGCGTCGGCCGCAGCGGTAGTTCTGCTCCAGCTTGATGACACGCAAGCTTGGCCAGTCTTTGCCGAGCTGATCGATGTTTTCCGGGTTGGCGCCGCGCCAGGCGTAGATCGACTGATCGTCGTCGCCCACGCAGGTGAAGTTGCCGCGTTCGCCCGAGAGTGCTTTCAGCAAGCGGTACTGCGCGTCGTTAGTGTCTTGGTATTCGTCTACAAGGAGATAACGCAGGCGTTCGCGCCAGGCGTTACGGCATTCCTCGTCGCTTTCGAGAATGCGCAGCGGCAAACGGATCAGGTCGTCGAAGTCGACCGCGTTGAATGCGGCCAGCCGATGTTGATACATCTCATAAATCGTTGCGGCGTCAATCTCGCGCGGACTGCGCGCAGCAGCAAGTGCTTCCTCAGGAGATAGACCGCTGTTCTTGGCGCGGCTGAGCAGGTTGCGCAGACCGAATAGCACGTCGGGCTTGGCGCCCTTGGGCCCCAGTTCCTTGATGATGTTTTCGCTGTCGTCGGCGTCCAGCACCGAAAAGCCGCGGCGCAGGCCGGCGCGCTCGTGTTCGATCTGCAGGAATTTCAGGCCTAGCGCATGGAATGTGCACACGGTGAGCGCTTGCGCGTCTTCCGCGCTGACCAGCTTGCTCACGCGCTCGCGCATTTCGCGGGCGGCCTTATTGGTAAAGGTGATCGCTGCGATTTTCGAGGGGGCTAGCTTTCGCCGCTGCACCAAGTGCGCGATTTTCTGGGTGATCACCGACGTTTTGCCGGAGCCGGCGCCCGCGAGCACCAGCAGCGGGCTGTCGACATGCTCGACGGCGGCCAATTGTTGGGGGTTGAGCATGCGGCAGGCGGATCGGTCAGCTGGGAACAGCGCAGGGAGGGATCGTAGCAAACCGGCGCCTGCCGGAGCAGGCTTGCGGTCGATCCGTCCGAATGGCAGCGGCTCGCGCTACCATGCGCCATCCCGCACGTCCGGCGCCCGCATGGCCAAGCTCTATTTCTATTACTCGGCAATGAATGCCGGCAAGACCACTAACCTGCTGCAAAGCGCTTACAACTACTACGAGCGCGGTATGCGCACGTTGATCTTGACCCCTGCGCTGGACAATCGCTACGGCGAAGGCGTGGTGGCCTCGCGTATCGGCCTGCGATCGCAGGCGCAACGTTTTGCCGCCGACAGCGACTTGCTGGCGCTGGTGCAGGCCGATATCGCGGCGCGCGGCGCCTTGCATTGCGTGTTCGTCGATGAAGCGCAATTTTTGAGCAAATCGCAGGTGTGGCAGCTCAGCGATGTGGTCGATCAACTCAATATCCCCGTGCTGGCTTACGGCTTGCGTACGGATTTTCGCGGTGAACTGTTCGAAGGCAGCCGCTATTTGCTCGCTTGGGCAGACAGCCTGGAAGAGATCAAGACGATCTGCCATACCGGCCGCAAGGCCACCATGGTGGTGCGCGTGGACGAGCAGGGCCGCGCCATTACCGAAGGACCGCAGGTTGAGATCGGCGGTAATGAACGCTATGTCTCGGTAAGTCGTGCCGAATTCAAGAAGATCACTCAGGGACGCGGCCGCATCGAACTGAAGCAGCCGGGTTTGCCGCTGGACGACAAGCCCTGATCCGAAGCGGGCCCCACAAGGATAAACACATGAGCAATCCGGTCACCTATTTCCCCGCATGGCAGCGCCCGCATTGGCAGCCGAGCGATGAGGAGATCATCCTGCAGTTCTACGTGTTCGGCGATTTCAAGCCGATCCGTGTGCCATCTGCCGCATACGGTAGCGACGGCTTGCCGGAAGAGGTGCAGCTGACCAGTCATCACAACAGCGCGCTGCGCGAGTGGGAAGGCTATCCGCTGAAGGGGCCGTTGGGTGATTTGTTCAAGAACGATTCGCCCGAAGCCTACGAAAAAGCTATCGCGGCGCCGCAGGTGCTGGTGCTGCGCGGGCGCTTCAAGGACAGCTCAGATACGGGCTATCTGCGCGATACCTACGGTGTGCTGGCCGGCCTGCTCGATATCGGTGGTGTGGCGATTCTCGACCCGCAGATCCTCAGCCTGTTCGATGCCGATGAATGGCGTCGCCGCTACTTGATCAAGGATGGTGCGCCGCTGCGCAATCATTTGTTGATCCTGCGCGATGAGGAAGAAGGATCCGATCGTCTATGGATTCACACGCGCGGCCTGCGCAAGTTCGGCCGTCCTGACATCAGCCTGCATGATGTGCCGGTATCAGAAACCGATCGCGCGGGCGCCTTGTGCCAGCGACTGCTCGAATTGCAGATGCTCGGCGCGCATTTCGTCGATGGGCAGACGTTGGAAGTCGACGGGATGTTTGCCGGACTTGTCGCCGAAGTGGGCGGCGGCTATGACGATCCGCAATTCAACAACACCTACGTGTCGTTTTATTGGCCTGGCTAAGCTCGGCCCCCGCAACTCCGTCGTCCCGGCGAACGCCGGGACCTAGCGTCTAGGTTTGTGAGCGTGAGTCACTGGGTCTGGGCGGTCGGGTCAGGTATTGACAGCGTTCTACTGCATATTTCACTTCTGGCAGTGCGGGCACCAAAACGTCGAACGCTGACCGATCACCGTCTGCCGAATCGGCGTGCCGCACACCTTGCACGATTCGCCTTCGCGACCGTACACATTGAGCTCCAGGAAGAAATAGCCCGGCGCCCCATCGGGATTAAGAAAATCGCGCAGCGTGGTACCACCACGTTCGATGGCCCAGGCCAGAATGCGTTTCACTTCCGCCGCAAGACGCAGATAGCGCGCACGCGACACCGTGCCTGCCGCACGGCGCGGGTCGATACCGGCGGCGAACAAGGCTTCGCTGGCGTAGATGTTGCCCACCCCGACGACGTTGGCGTTATCCATCAAGAACAGCTTCACCGCCGCCTTGCGACCGCGAGAGCGCCGCCACAGCAGATCGCCGTCGAAGGCGTCGGTGAGCGGTTCTGGGCCGAGTCCGGCGAGTAATTCATGCGTCGTGCCGGGCGCTTGCCACAACAGCGAGCCGAAGCGGCGCGGATCGGTAAAGCGCAGGATGCGTTCGCGCTCGCCCGGTGCGGGCTCCAGCAGCATATCGACGTGATCGTGAACGCCGGGCGCGATATCCGGCGGCAGCACGCGCAAGACACCGGTCATGCCGAGGTGCAGCAGCGCGCTGCCAGCCGTCGTGTGCAACAGCAGATATTTTGCGCGACGCTCGATATCGTCGATGCGTTGCCCAGGGAGTACTTCAGTGATTTCCCGCGGAATTGGCCAACGCAGATCCGCACGCCGCAACGTGACGCTGACGATGCGACGCCCGATCAGATGAGGGGCGATGCCTCGTCGGGTGGTTTCGACTTCGGGCAATTCAGGCATGTCATTCCGCCTTAATGGTTTGGCTCTGCGCCGAGCGCGGCATATAGCGCAAGGAAACAGTGCCTATCCGCTGGCCGACCTGCACATAACCGCGCTGGCCGATGGCCGTCATGCCACCGAAGCGCAGCGTTTGGCCGTCCAAATCCAGCGTGGCTTGCGGCGGCGAAAGGCCAATCTTGGCCGGATCGTAGCTATCGACGGGTTGCCAGTCCTGTACCGGCGCGGCAGCGATGCGGACCAACTCGCCCAGGCGTAAATCGTCGGCACGCGCGGACATATTCTGATCCGTGCGCCACCAATGACCATCACGTTTCACATAATGCTCCGCCGTATTGCCGACGTGCAGATCCACGCGCGTGATCGCATCGGGATCGAGCGAAAGCAGCGTGCCAGGCGCGGAGAGTCGATCGCTATGCAGCTGCCACCACGCTGCGGCGAGCAGCACCAGCACCGCCGCCACAAACCACAATTGCCGACGCATCGCGCGCTTCATGCGCGACGCCGACGCCATGCGATCAGGCCGCCGATCAGCAGCAATAGGAACGGCACGATCACAATGAACGTGATGCTCAGTACATCCAGTTCGCCCTGCGACACCGTCAGTACGCGATCAGGCGCGCCACGCGATGGCATGTTGATCAATTCATCATCGCCAAGCAGCCAATCGAAAATGCGCTCGCCCAACGCGCGATTGCCGCCATTGCCCAGATAACTGTTGGACAGGAAATCGCCGTTGCCGATCACTACCACGCGCTGTTCGCTTTTGTCCGGGCTAGGCGAAAGGCGGCTGAACGCGAAGCCGAAATCGAGCGGGCCTTTGAGCGAGTTGCTCGCGTTGCCATCGATGGATTGCGTGGTGGCTTGCGGACTGGAGCGCAAGAACGGTGCAATCTGCCATTCGCTTTTGCGCACTTCCGCCAGTGGGGCCACTTCCGGAAACAGCGTGGTGAGCGTGAAGCCACGTGTGATGGCACTGGGTGGGTAGTCGCCGAGTGCGATCATGCGAGGGTCTTTCAGCCCGGCCGCCGCGGACGATGCATCGATCAGCTCACCCGGAAGTATGCGAATGCCCAGCGCATCGGCAAGCGGTTGCAGGCTCGGATCCAGGTTGCCCGGATCGGCCAGCCAAAGCAGATTGCCACCGGAAGCCACGTAGTCGACCAATGCTTTCGTAGCACCCGGCGAAAGCGCTGCCTGTGGACTGGCTAGCACCACCAGATCGGTGTGATCGGGCACGGACGTGACTTGCGAGAAGTTTAACGGCACAGCGCGCAGGCCGCTGTGTTCGAGTTGTTCGACAAAGGTGCCCAGATCGGCATTGGCATCTGCGTCCGCGCGACGCTCGCCGTCGCCAGTAACGAAGGCGACGATGCGATCGCTGCCGCGCACCAGACGTTCCATGGCGTCGGTAAGGCTGCGCTCGGTCAACGTGTCGAGGCGTTGTTCGCGATTGCGGTAATGCAGGATCAGTTCGCCATCCACCGTGATGCCGAGGTTGCGCATCGCGGCCGGATCTTTTTGCGGATCGACAAAACTTAAATGCAGGTCGGGCTTGGCTTGCTGGTAACGCTGCAGCACCGCGCCGATAGTCTGGCGCAAATCGCCTTGCGGACTGGCGTAACTGACAATGTCCACCGGCCCATCCAGCTTGGCCAGCACGCTACGCGTTTCTGGCGACATGCTCACGCGGCTGCCGTACGTCCAATCGGCGACGTGATCGTGACGCGCGGAGAGATAGCCAATCGCTGCTGCGCCAAGCAGCACCAGCAATGCGAACAACCAACCATTGAGGCGACGAAGCATCGACATGTTCATCAGCCGCGCTCCCGATCGGCGCCCAGGCGTTGTATGCCTAGGAGCAGCGCGACTGCTATCGCCAATAGGAACCAGACGATATCTACGCTCGATACCAATCCGCGCAACAACATTTCTTGATGAGTGCTCATCGCCAACCAATTGAGGAAGCCGTAGTTGACGCCGGCAAGCTGCGCACCGAGATTGATGCAGTAGAGCGCCAGGCCCACCATCAACGCCGCCACCGCGGCGACAGCCGGATGCGAGGCAAACGCGGAACATGTCACGCCGATGGCACCCAGCACCGCCAAGGCGAGAAAGGTTCCCAACGTAGCGGCAGCGAGCTTGCCCCAATCCAGCGTCGCACCATGAGCCAGGCTAAGCGGAACGGCTAGCGCCAGCACTAGCCACAACAACAGCCAGATCAACACAGCCAGGTATTTGCCCAGCAAGATGCGCGACGCGGAAAGACCGCTGGCGAACAGCAACGGCAACGTTCCCGCGCTGCGTTCGCCGGCAAGCGTGGACATGGTCAGCAACGGAACCAGTAGCAGGGCAAGTTCAATCAAACCGAACGGCAGCGGACTGCCGGTGATGAAACTGCTGAGCATCCGCACGGCGACCAGATCGGTATAGCCCGGTCCATCCGGCAGGGCGGCGAGCTTGACCTGGTTGAGTAGGAAAATCTGCAGCAACAGCGCGAAGCGCCAACCCAGTTCCGCCAAAGCGAGTGCGCCGATGATCCAGCCAAGCGGGCGCACGAACAGGCGGCGTAATTCCAGCCGCGTCACAGCGAGAAGTGTCATGCGGCTTGAGCCCTTCCGGCCATGGCGATATCGAAGAAAGTTTTTTCCAATGCAGCGTGTTCATCCGAGTGCAAAGGCGCGTCGTAACGCAGTGTGCCTTCGTGCAAGATCGCCACCCGATCGCACACGGCCGTGACTTCGGCCAATTGGTGGGTGGACAGGATGACCGCTGTGCCTCCGGCCGCCAGTTCGCGCAACAGGCCACGCAGCGCCACGACCTGAACCGGATCGAGCGCGTTGGCCGGTTCATCCAGTACCAGCAAGGCTGGACGGTGCAACAGCGCGCAGGCCAGTCCCAAGCGCTGGCGCTGTCCCTGCGACAACACGCCAGCGAGGCGCCGGCTCAAGTCATTCAGCTCCAGCCGTTCGAGCACCGCGTCCCGCAGTTGCTTGAGATGGTTGCCTTGCAGGCCCCGCAGTCGGCCGTGGGCGTCCAAATGCTCGCGCACGGTCAGTTCTGGCCACAGTGGGGCACCTTCGGGCAGCCAGCCCAGGGCCAGTCGTGCCCGTTCGGGGTGCTCCAAGAAGTCCTCGCCCTGCAGCCTGATAGCCCCCTTATCGGGCCGCAGCGCCCCCGCGATCATGGCCAGCGTGGTGGACTTGCCAGCCCCGTTGACCCCAAGCAGGCCAAGCACTTGCCCGGCTTC
Organism: Vulcanimicrobiota bacterium; assembly: GCA_903970555.1. Classification (GTDB taxonomy): domain Bacteria; phylum Pseudomonadota; class Gammaproteobacteria; order Xanthomonadales; family Rhodanobacteraceae; genus Dyella_B. The sequence goes on along the minus strand of CAJCJD010000159.1, from coordinate 661 downwards.
CAGGCGCAGGCTGAGATCGCGCACGGCAGGGCGTCCGGCGCGCAAGCGGCCGACGTCTTCAAGTTGCAGTACGGGAGGTAAAGCGGGTTTCGGCGCATTCATTGCTTGATTGTCGGGGTGACCCCATCCGTTAGACAACCGTTCCCCGTCACGAAGCGGTGTTTTAACGGAAGTGCAAGCGACGGGGCATTACTATCGTATGGACCGTGCTGGTGGGTATGGACGCCCTCGACTAGACTGCCTTTTCAACGTACCCGGGTATATCCAGATGTTTGATGCTGTGCTGAATTTCCTCTCCGGCGGTCTTCTCCATGCCGGTTGGTTGACGATGGTCGTCTACCTGCTGGTGATGACTCAGATCACCATTTTCACGGTCACCCTGTATCTGCATCGCTGCCAGACTCACCGTGGCGTCGATCTGCATCCGCTTATCGCGAATTTTTTCCGCTTCTGGGGCTGGCTCACCACGGGCATGGTCACCAAGGAGTGGGTCGCTGTGCATCGCAAGCACCACGCCAAGGTAGAAACCGAGGAAGATCCGCACAGCCCGCAAATCTATGGCCTGAAGAAGGTCTTCTGGGATGGCGTCGGTCTTTATCGTGATGCCAGCGAAGTGAAGGAAGATCTTGAAAAGTACGGCCGCGGCACGCCCGACGACTGG
>CAJCJD010000158.1 GCA_903970555.1 Vulcanimicrobiota bacterium | reverse complement strand
CGTGAACGGCGTGGCGCGAACGGTGGAAACGCATAGCAGCCTTACCACCTGGGGCGCGCAGCCGGTGCGCCAGGCGATCATGCGCGATATCTCCGACCGCGTGATCATGGAGCAGGAGCGCCGCATCGCCTCCGAAGCGATGGCCAGCGTGGCCGAAGGCATCATCATCGCGGACGCCGAGCGGCGCGTGACGACGGTCAACGCCGCGCATACCCGTATTACCGGCTACACGTTGCAATACCTGCAGCATCATCGCTTTGACGAGCTGCGCCGGATGCCCGATGGGTCACCGTTGCCCACGTCGATCTGGGACATGGTGGCCGAGGGCGGCAACTGGGTGGGCGAAGTTCAAAGCTGGCGCTCGGACGGTTCGTCGTATCCGGAGTTGCTCAGTATCAGCGCGATCCGCAATAGCGATGGGCGCGTGCAGCATTACGTGGCCGTCATTACCGATATCACGCGTAGCAAGGCTGATCGCCAGCGCCTGGAATACATGGTGGCGCATGATCCGCTGACCGGCCTGGCCAATCGCAGCGAATTCCAGCGCCACTGCTCGCACGCCATTGAAGCCGCTGCGCGCATGAACGGCGCCGCGGCGGTGCTGTTCGTCGACCTGGATGCGTTCAAGGCGGTCAACGACAGTTACAGCCATGCGATCGGCGATCGCCTGCTGGTGAAGGTGGCGCAGCGCATCCGCCGCGAACTGGGTGAGAACGACGTAGCAAGTCGTATCGGCGGTGACGAGTTCACCGTACTGCTGGGTGGTCTGCGTACGCGCGAGCAGGCGGCGCAATTCGCCAGTCGATTGCTGCTGAGCTTGTCCGAACCGATGTTGATCGGCGACTACGAAATTGTGATGAGCGCGAGCATCGGTATCGCCGGTTATCCACTGGATGGCAACGATCCGGTGATCCTGATCGCCAATGCCGACGCGGCGATGTATGCGGCCAAGACGCAAGAGCGCAATACCTACCGTTTCTACACGCCACTGATGCACGCCGATGCACGCATGCGCCTCATGCTTGGCGCGGATCTGCGGCAGGCGCTGATGCGCGACGAGTTCCATCTGGTATTCCAGCCAAGCGTCGAGCTGCGCAGCGGGCGCATTGTGGCGGTGGAAGCATTGCTGCGCTGGCGGCATCCCGAGCGCGGTGAATTGATGCCGGATGAATTCATCCCATTGGCCGAAAGCCTTGGTTTGATTCGACGCATCGACGCATGGACCATGCGCGCGGTCTGCGCGCAGATACGGCAATGGGATCAGGCCAAGCTACCGCAGATTCGCGTAGCACTGAACGCCTCGGCGGCGACATTTGGGCATCCAGGTTTTATCGAGAGCGTGAAGCAGGCTCTGCAGGTGAGTCAGATTTCACCAAAACGCCTGCTGTTCGAAATTACCGAAAGCGCGATCCTGCGCCTGGGCGAGGCGACGGAGCAGACCATGCATGCGCTGCATGCGCTGGGCATCGGCATTGCCATCGATGATTTCGGAACGGGTTACTCGTCGCTGGCGTACCTGAAACTGTCGGGCATCGATTTCCTGAAAATCGATCGCTCTTTCGTTAAGGATCTTCCCGACAGCACCAATGACGTGGCGATTGTCGAAGCCATGCTGGCAATCGCCAAGAGCCTGGGCATGTGCACCATTGCCGAAGGCATTGAAACGGCGGCGCAGCATGATTTCTTGCTGCGCGCCGGGTGCGTCGAGGGGCAGGGGTATTACTATTCGCGCGGATTGCCGGCGCCGGAGATCGAGCGGATGCTTTCGCCCAATCCCCGGCACGAAACGTCTCGGTTGCGCCTGGTGCCGCCGAAATAATCGGGCTTTTGGGCGTTACAGCTGCACGTCAACGACCGTCTGTTCCGGCTGATAAAGGGCAGGGAACAACTGCTTGAGCCGAGCCACTTTCGGTGCATCGTTGATCACGATGTACGCATCATCAGGATGGATGCGCGCGTAATCCTGATGGTAGGACTCGGCCGGATAGAACCCTTTCAGCGGCTGCACCAACGTGACGATCGACGAATCGAACACTTTTGCCGCGCTAAGTTGTGCCTTGTAGGACTCGGCGATCTTCTGTTGCTCCGGGCTGGCGTAGAAGATTTCGGAACGGTATTGCGTGCCTGCGTCGGGGCCCTGCCGATTAAGCTCGGTCGGATCGTGGGCGACGGCGAAGTACACCTTCAACAGTTGGCCATAGCTGATTACGGCCGGGTCGAATGCCACTTTGATCGACTCGGCGTGTCCAGTGTTGCCGTCGCTTACATCATCGTAGTGGGCGGTATTGGCATCGCCGCCGCTATAGCCAGCCCAGACCTGCCTGACGCCGCGCACGTGCTCAAACACCGATTGCATGCCCCAGAAGCAGCCACCGGCGAGGACAGCGGTTTCGGTGCCGTGGGCCGTGGACTTCGGGGCGTCGTAGGAAGGGTCGGGAAGGTTGGCGCTGCTGGCCATGGCCGAGCAGGCTGTCAGCCCGGTCAGCGCAAACAGGGTGAGGAAACGGCGGCCTTTCATGGGGTGTGCCTCTGCAGGAATCCAGATGTCTGGTATTCGCTAGCGGCGGTGTCGTGGTTACGCGGGATGAAAGCGCCGATCAGCCGCTGACGACCACATGGATTTCCACATCTTCCAATTGCACGACCTGGCCCGCGTGGATCTTGCAAGTCTTGCGCAGCTCCTGCTGCCCGTCCACATAGACCGCACCGCTGGCGACGATCATTTTTCCGGCGCCGCCACTGTCGCATAGGCCGACCAGCTTCAGCAGCTGGTTGAGTTCGACGTACTCGCCGTCGAGTTCGAAATCGATGTGTTCCATGGTCAGCGATGTGATGGCAATGCGATGGGATGTTCAGGGAGGCTCAGAAACGCGAAGAACGGGCGGTCCTGGCCGATGGCGAAGCTGGCGGCCTCATGCAGGATGCCAAGTAGGGTATCGAAATCTTTGGTGGCGGCTTGGCGCAGATCATTGGCGTGGTCGAGCAGCAGGGCATGCCCCACGCCGTGCAGCCAGCCAAGATCGCGCAGGCTGTCGACCAACGCATCCCAGTTTTGGCCGAAACCGGCCGGTAGCTTGAGCGCGGAGGCAAGGCGTCGCAGCAGTTCGCCTTTGTCTTGGCACCCTGCCAAGTCGGCCCGGCACACGTACAGATTGCCTTGCACCGCCGCGGCGACCAGTGCGTCGAAATCGGCCGCGTCGACAAAATACACGCCACCGTCGTTGGCCTGGGTTAGATCGAGGGCGCCTTCTGCGCTCATCGGTTCACCTGGAAAGGCTGGAAGCTGCGGTAGTGATCGCCGGTGTAATAGAAAACCTGTGGCGGTGTGCCGCCCGTGATGATGCGCCGGGTGGCGCGATTGCGTGCGCCGGGAGTTTCCACGGTGTACTCGTGATAGTAGCCGCGCGGTTGTTGCGGCAGCAGACCTTCGTAATTGCCGAACACGACGCCGTCCTGGCTATATGGGAATGGGCCGCCTTGCAGGATCAGAGCCAGGGTAACGCAGGCTTCCGGCGGCATGAAGGTTGGTAGATTGGTCCGGGCGGCAGGGCAGTTGACTGCCGCCGGCAACGTGACGTTGCCTTGCGAAACCATGCTGGGCGGTGGCGCCGCGTGGCGGTTCCAGAAGAGCAGGGCGCCAACCAACAGCACCAATAACAACACGGACGTTAGGCGTGATACGGACACCGCAGGTTCCTTTTGGGCGATACGGTTCAGTGTAATGCGTTCCATGGCCGGCGTTGGCATGCACGGTGACTTTAAGGACATGCGGCACGTGACGACGCCCGATATACAACAGCCTCCGCATCCCCGCAGGAAGAGTGACATGATCCGCAAGCCTTTTTGGTTAGTGGTTGTGGCCGGCCTGTACGCCGCAGCCGGCTCGCTATGGGCCGCTGATGCGGCGATGGATACACCTGAAGTCTTCGCGCCTGGAGTGATTTCCGGCGCAGCCGGAGAGGCTTGTCCCGCGTTTACGCCAGACGGCAACGCGGTGTACTTCGATGTGGGCTCGATGATCCTCGTATCGCGTCGCACGCATGGCACCTGGTCCAAGCCGGAGATCGCATCGTTCTCGGGACAATGGCTGGATCACGATCCGACGATGTCGCCCGATGGCTCCTATCTCGTCTTCGTTTCCAATCGACCCGTCAAGGCGGGTGGCGAAGCATTGGGTGTCACGGTGCACGGCAAGTTCTATCCAGCCCGCGGCGGTCATTTGTGGCGAGTCGATCGCAAAGGCGATGACTGGGGACAGCCCGTGCATTTGCCGGATGCCGTCAATGCCAGCGATCGCACCTACGCCCCGAGCATCGCTGCAGACGGCAGTCTGTACTTCATTCATCCGGATACGGGTGGCGTATTCCACATTTACAGTTCTGCGTTCGTGCAAGGCGCATACCAGCCTGCCGCGCAAGTTGCGGTCGGGGATCTTGCTGCCTCGACGCACGATCCGGCCATCGCGCCAGACCAGTCCTTTATGGTGTTCAACTCGACCGATGCGAAAGACAGCGGCATGGGCGATTTCTACATTGCATTCCGTGAGGGCCATCATTGGGGAAAGCCGATCGATCTGGGCGAGACGATCAACGGCAAGCCTGGCAAGTGGAGCCAGTGGGGTGCACATATCGGTCCCGATCGCCGCACGCTTTACTACACCAGCGATCGCACGACGGAAGTGACCTATCCACGCACCATCGAGCAGGCCAAGGCACAGCTTGTCCGAATGGAGAGTTGGGACAACGGCAACGACAACATCTGGTCGGTCTCGCTGGCGCCTTGGCTGGACGCACATCGGGCCACTTCGGCGGGAACAGTTCGAAGCGGGTCAAGGTAGGACAGCGTGACTTCCGGGCTGTAAACCGGGTACGTCAAGCAGGCTAGACTGCGGCTTTGCCACATGCGGAGCCGCTATGCCCTTGTCACCTTTGTCTTTGCGCTTGACCGGGTGTTGCGCCCTGTTGGTATTTGCCTCGGCCGTGTCGGCGTCCCCGACATCGGAGGGTCCTGAAGCGGCACGGGTGACTACGGGAGCAAGCGCGCAAGCCGGTTTGCCGCCGATGCTGCAGGACTTCGGTGCCTACGTGGACAACACCCGCAATACCTTCAACGTGCCAGGCATTGCCGTGGCGATCGTCAAGGACGGCAGGGTGGTGTTCGAGCAGGGCTATGGTTTGCGCGAGAGTGGCAAACCGGAAAAGGTCGATGCGCACACGTTGTTTGCGATCGCCTCCAACACCAAGGCGTTCACCGCCGCCGCGCTGCAGATGCTAGCCGAGCAAGGCAAGGTGGATATGGACGCACGGGTGATCGATTACCTGCCGTGGTTCCGCATGTCCGATCCTTACGTAACGCACGAGATGCGCGTGCGCGATCTGCTCGCACACCGCAGCGGCCTGAGTTTGGGTGCTGGCGATCTTTTGTATTGGCCGCCGACCAGTTACTCCACCAAGGAAGTCGTCGAGCGTCTAGGCAACGTGCCGCTCACCAACGGCTTCCGTAGTCACTACGCCTACGACAACATCTTGTTTGCCGTGGCCACGTTGATCATCGAGAAAGCCTCCGGCCAGTCTTACGCCGACTACATTCGCGATCACATCTTCAAGCCGGTCGGCATGGACGAATCGCTGATCGACATGACCTACCTGAAGCCGGACATGGATTACGCAACAGGCCATGCCTTGTCCGACTTCAAGGATCTGAAACCGGTGCCGCCGATGGCGTGGCTCAACGATCCGGGTGCGGGCGGCATCTATGCCAGCGTGCACGATCTGGCCAAGTGGATGAATGTGCAGCTGGCCGGCGGTGAATTGACGACGACGGGCGGTGATGGCAAACCGCTTCGTTTGTTCTCGCAAGACAGTCAGAATCAGATGTGGACGATGCTTACGCCGATCCCGGTGAGCAAGCCGCCGATTCCCGAGCTGCAACCGTTGATGCCGAATTTTTCCGGTTATGGCGAAGGCTGGTTCCTCAGCGACTACCACGGACAGAAGCTGGTATGGCATACCGGTGGCTGGCCCGGCATGGTGTCGCGCGTGACGTTGGTGCCTGGCCTGAAGCTCGGCGTAGTCGTGCTGACTAACCAAGAATCCGGCGCGGCTTTCAACGCGGTGACTTATCGCGCGCTCGACGCTTACCTCAACCCGGGCGAGAAGACCGATTGGGTGGCTGTCTACGACAAGGCGGTTAAGCACGCACATGGCGATGCGGACGAAAGCTGGAAGCAACATGAAGCTGCGCGCGATGCCAACAGCAAGCCTTCCTTGCCGCTGGCCCATTACGCCGGAACGTATCGTGATCCGTGGTACGGCGATGTCGTGATCAGTAACGAAAACGGCAAGCTGCGTTTGCGCTTCAACAAGACCAAGCAATTGATCGGCACGATGGAGCCGTGGCAGCACGACACCTTCATAGTGCATTGGGATGATCGCGCCTTGAACGCCGATGCTTTCGTGAACTTTGCGCTAGATGTGGATGGCCACGTGCGCGAGATGCGTATGCAACCAGTGTCGCCGTTGACGGATTTCAGTTTCGATTTCCAGGATCTGCGACTGGTGCCTTTGAAGGATGCCGAGGCGGCGGCGAAGGCTGAGTAAATCCGCGCGTTGATGGCGGCATCCCTGAAACCTGCAAGGAAAGAATCATGCGTCATCGTCGACTGATACCGGCTGCGTTACTTTGCGTTGGCCTGCTAGCGGGTGTTTATGCATGGGCGCGACAGGATGTGCAGAGCATCCCCACGCATCGCTTTTTTCACGTACAACTGGGTGCAGGCGAAACGCAGCCCATGTCAGGAAGGTTGCTGTTGTTTGCCATGGATGCCGCCAGCGCGAAGGGGCAGTCCAAAGATGGCAACGTCACCGAGGTCGATGCCAATCCGTTCTTCGCCACCCAGACGTCCATCGCCGCGGAGAACGTCGACCGCTTGGTGCCGGGGCAGATGATCGATATCGATGCGGACCAGTTAGCTTTTCCGGACGCGTGGTCGAAACTGCCTGCCGGCGACTATGTGGTGCAGGCGGTGCTGGATGTACGCCACGACTACAACTACCTCGGTCGTGAGGCTGGTGATGTGGTCAGCGATGTCGTGACGGTGCATCTGCCCGCGAACGACATACCAACGCTGACGCTGGACAAAACATTGCCCCGGGAGGATCCCTGGGCACTTCCCGATTCCATGCCGGCGGCGATGCAACAAGCGGCGGATGCCGCGCACAAACATTCGCAGCTGATCGATTTTGTCAGTCCGTCCTTGTCGGCGTTCTGGGGACGTCCGATTCATATGCTTGGCCGCGTGTTGCTGCCGCCGGGTTATGAAGCCTCGTCCGACAAACACTACCCCACGGTGTATTTCACGCACGGCTTCACTGGCAACAACGATCGTTTTGCGCGTCCGATGGCGTATGTGCAGGCGGGTATGGCGAGTGGCCAGATGCCGCCTATGATCTGGGTGTTCCTCGACGAATCCAGTGCGACCGGCACGCACGAGTTCGCCGATTCGGTGAACAACGGGCCCTGGGGACAAGCGTTGACGACGGAGCTGATTCCTTACCTGGAGTCGCACTATCGGATGGACGCCGATGTGAAGGGCCGTTTCCTCAATGGTCATTCCTCCGGTGGCTGGGCCACGCTCTGGCTGCAGACGCGCTATCCGAAGATCTTCGGGGGCACCTGGTCGACGTCGCCCGATCCGAGCGATTTCCACGATTTCACTGGGCCGAACCTTTATGCACCGCACGCAAACGTGTACCGCAAGCCCGACGGTACGCCCTGGCCGTTGGTGCGCGACAAAGGAAAAGTGCTGGGAACGTTTGAGCAGTTCGCGAAGATGGAACGTGTGCTGGGTCCGTATGGCGGCCAGCTGGCCTCGTTCGACTGGGTGTTCTCGCCGCGCGGTAAAGATGGGCGGCCGCAACAGATGTTCGACCGCGATACCGGCGATGTCGACCCGGCCGTGGTCACTTACTGGCGAGATCATTACGACATTGCGTATCGGTTACAGAACAACTGGGCTGCGTTGAAGCCGGATCTGGACGGCAAGATCCACCTTTACGTCGGCACGGCCGATACCTTCTATCTGGACGGCGCCGCGCATCGATTGAAGGCAGTATTGGACAGCCTCAACGCCCACGCCGATATCCGCTTCTTGCCGGATAGGACCCACTTCGACCTGTATACAAAAGGCGACGACCGTTACGGCTTGCTGAAGCAGATCAGCTGGGACATGTATGCCGTCGCCCGGCCGGACTCCAAGCTGAAACCGAGCATAAACCAGACGCCTTGATTCGCAGGATTTTGCTGGCCGGCACGCCTGCCGGCCATTTTTTCAGGCATAGTTGCCGCGCAGGCGCTGTAGGCAGATAGCGCCTGGGGGTGTCGGTTTATGCTGAAACGACATAGCGGGAACACCGTTCATCTAGGGCGGCGCGCTTCCTGTATCGAGGCTTTTCATGCTGGAGGGAATCACAATGAAATCGTTCGGGTTGATCGCAGTAGTAGCAGCCGCGCTGATGGCTGCTCCGGGTGTTTATGCGCAGCAGGCCGCCGCGCCGGCCAGCATGACGCTGCAGTGCAATGACGGTACCTCGGTCACTGTCACCACCACGAAGGGCGCCTGTCGCGGCCATAAGGGTGTGAACAAATCGGCGAGCGGCAGCTCAAGCAGCAGCTCCAGTGCCACCAGCAGCAAGGCCGCCACGACTGCTGCCGCAGCCCCGGCAGCGACGCCTGCCGCAGCTCCTGCAGCGGCAAGCAAATCGACGGCAGCGTCCAAGTCCGCACCGGCCGCTACGCCGGCAGCTGGCGGCGGTGCCGGTCAGGTGTGGGTCAATACCTCTTCCAAGACCAAGGCTTATCACTGCCAAGGCAGCAAGTGGTATGGCACCACCAAACAAGGCAAGTACATGAGCACGGCAGACGCGCAGGCAGCGGGTTATCACGCGGCCAAGGGCGAGAAGTGCCAGTAAGTTAAGGTTTCAACGCGTAAGTGTTCCGACAACGGGCCGGCTTATACCGGCCCGTTTTTTTTAAGGCGTGTGCCAGGGATCGTAGCTGCCGAACGACCACAGGTGGCCTTGCGGATCGCGGCAACCATAGCCGGCGCCGCCGTAGTCCTTCTCGCTGTATTCCTCGATGATCTCGGCGCCAGCTGCCTTGGCTCTTTCGTAATGCGCCTTGCAATTGGCGACGACCACGTAAGCGCATTGGGTCTCGCGCCCCTGTATCTCATCGGGCTGTGCCATATGTCGGCCGAAGCCTTCGTCGCGTATCTCGCCCAGCATGACCATGCCGCTTCCGTGAATGAGCTGTGCATGTACGACGCGGCCCTGGTCATCTTCGTAAACCGCTTGCTTTTCGAAACCGAAGGCCTTGCATAACCAATCGATGGCCGCGTGGGCATCGCGATAGCGCAGGCCGGGGATGATGGTGCTGCCGTTAACGACCTTGTTCATGGCGGTGATACCCGACAGGGAAGGTATCCAGAGCCTAATACGCAGTTATGCCTACTGACCAGGCGCGGCGGGACTGTCTTCGCCCAAGGGGCCCAGGTTGCGCACGATCATGCTCTGCGGCGACGACAGCGGCAGCTGGGCTTTTGCCAGGCGCGCGAGAATGTCGAACAGCAGATCGCTCTTTACTGCGGATGCTTCGCGTGGACTGCGCACATAGGCGACGCCAGTGAATGTCATGGCGGTATTGTTGACGTCATCCAACGTCACCGACGGCGTTGGGGTGGGCAAGGTTGCCGTATTGGCCTTCAGCGCTTCCATCATGATTTCGCGCATTTTCGCCGCATCGGTGTCGAGCGGCATCGGCAGGCTCAGTTTCACGCGCCCCAACGCGTTGCCGTGCGTGACGTTGCGCAGGTTTTGCGTGATGAACTGCGAATTGGGCACGATCATCGTGGAGCGATCGCTCAGTTGGATCTCGGTGGCGCGCACATTGATACGGCGGATGTCGCCTTCCACGCCAGGCATACTGACCCAATCGCCTACTTTTACCGGTTGCTCGGCTAGCAGAATCAGGCCGGAAATAAAGTTCGACACGATCGCCTGCAGGCCGAAACCGATACCGACGGACAAGGCACTGGCGATCCAAGTGATGCTTTGCAAGCTGACGTCGGCAGTCTTCAGCGCCAATGCGAAGACGATCACCACGGCCACGTAACCAAGCAACGTGACGATGGAGTTTTGCATGCCCGCGTCAAGCGTGGTCTTGGGCAGCAGCTGTTCGGCAAGCCAGCGTTTGATGACGCGCACCACCAGCAAGCCAAGCACGAAAACCACCAGCGCGTTGAGCACGGCGGCTGGCTTGATCGTCAACTGGCCAACCTTCAGCGCGCTGAAGACATTGCCGATGTGCGAGAACAAGTCGTTCGGGCCACCACCGAACGGCATCAGCAATGTACCGACCGCGACCAGCAGCAACAGCACGCGACATACCGCCGACAGGATGGTGGATGTCTGCTCCAAGGCCGCAGGGGCGATGCCGAAAGAAGACTGCAGCCGATGACCGCTGCGCCCATTGGGCGTAAGAAGAGCTTCGAACAAGTCGTGTTGCAGATGCGACAGTATGTAAAGCGATGCCACGATCATGCCGATCCAAAGCATCTGCCACGAGATGAAGAACGCAAGCGCCACATAGCCGGTAAATACGGCCAGCCACGCGATGACCACAGCCAGCGTAGCGAGGCCGGCGAGTGCGCCGACCCACAGCGGATGCTTCACCGGTGGTTTGTCTTTGCCGTGCGAATTTTTTTGGCGAGCGCGCTTGACCCGCAGCAGTCCCGCGCCGACCAATCCGCTGATCAATAGCGCCAGGGCGGCACGCGTGCAGACAGTGGCCGGAAGGCTGCCGCCCGCGATGCTGTTCAGATGTTCGATAACGCCGAGCAGAAGAAATGCGCCGCCCAACAACCATGGGAACCAGCGCAAGTCGCGTGCCGTGCTATCCATCAACCCCGGCAATCGCCAGGAGGGGTGATTGAAAGAGAGCAGGGCACGCCCTAGTCCGGCGACGAACGCGGCAAAGAATGCCGAGCGCACAATCTGCTGCGCGAGCGTATCCAGATCGTCGTCGAGCGTGCCGTTCCAGTCGAACCCTTGGTAGACCAGCCACACTGCCACACCAATGGAAAGCGTTACGGTCAACGTGAAAATTACGGCCAAGGCGCTGCGCCGCAGGTGCCCATCGGGCATGTAGCGGCTGGCAAGCATCAGCGCCAATCGCTCCGCCAGCCAGCGTCCCGGCACGATCAGCAATACCGCGCCGATCAGGCAAAGAATCAGCGGCAGGCGGTTTTCCGGCTGCCATGCCGCGCTGCCGCCGTCGACCAGCATGCCTTTGATGCGCGCCACATGTGCGCTGTCATCCGGGAAGGACTTTGCGAGACTCGACCAGAAACCGATGGTGAGCGGCGAGCCGGAGCGCGTGCTGAGCTGTGTCTGGAATTGCTGATTGCGCGCATCGACGATTTGCGTGGTCAGCTTCGCGGCATCCTGATTCAGCAGCTGCGCCTGCTTGATTTCACTGTCCAGCTTGCTCTTGTCGCGTTCCAGCTGACGCCGCTGTTGGCTGACGGCAGGCGTTTCCGGAGGCGCGCCGGCAGCCGGCGGAGGGCCGAGCACGGTCAGTCGCGCCTGCAAGCTGTCCATCTGCGGGGTCAAGGTCTCGACCCACTGACCGGCTTGCTGCTGGACTCCGAGAGATTCCGAGCGCAATTCAGTGAGTGGTGCGTCGGCCGGCTTGCTGCTCAGCGTGGTCTTGATGCCATCCAGCTGCTTGTTGAGGCTGACGATGGCCTGTGACGGGTCCTGTGTGGAACTGGCGCTGGCCGGCGCCGGCGTGGATGCGGCAGGGGCCTGCGCATGCAGTGACAGCACGCTCAAAGCGAGCGGAAGGACGAAAAGCTTACGAAGAAGGTTATGCATCCCAGCATGATCGGAGGGGCGTGCCGGACGGTCAATGCATTCGTTCAGTGACAGGCTTTTCAGGGGCAGTTGGCATTCAGCCACGTTGTTGTTGGAAGCGCTGCGAAGAAAACGTGATGAGCCGGCATGGGCGCCCCCTGTATATTGCCGCTTCGATCCCCATCTCTATGGCTCGATAAATGGACAACGCGCCATGATCTTCCGCTGGTTCGAATCGCTGATCGATGCCTTCAAGGAGCCGGTCGACAGCATGCCACCGCCGTCCGTTGGGCGGTTCTATGTGTTTTATCTGCGCCAGGTCTGGCCGGTGTTTGCCGCTGCCATCGTGGTGGGATTTGGCGTCGCGCTGGTCGAGGTCTCGCTATTCGGCTTTATCGGCAGCATTGTCGATATGACCAAGGGTGTTCCCGGCAAGGCATTCTTCCAGGTGCACGGTCGGGAATTGCTGTGGATGGGTTTCGTGGCGCTGGTGCTGCGTCCGATCTTTATCAGCCTGCATGATCTGTTGGTGAATCAGGCGGTGGTGCCGAACCTTACCAATCGCATCCGCTGGCAGAACCATCGTTACGTGATCCGCCAAAGCCTGGGGTTTTTCCAGAACGATTACGCGGGACGCATTGCCAACCGCATCATGCAGACCGGCGCGTCGCTGCGTGAATCGGCGGTGCAGATCGTCGACGCGATCTGGTATGTCGCCATCTACACCGGCAGCGCGATCGTGATGTTCGCCAAGGCCGATGTCTGGTTGGCCGCGCCGTTGGTGGTGTGGCTGTTCGCCTATGTCGGCACGTTGTATATCTTTATTCCACGCACGCGGCAGCGCTCATGGCTGGCTTCGGAAGCACGCTCGAAGCTGATGGGTCGCATCGTCGACGGTTACAGCAACGTGCTGACGCTGAAACTCTTCGCACACACCCAGCGCGAGGAGGCCTATGTCGCCGAAGCGATGGAGGAGCAGACCGAAAAGCTGCGCAGCATGACGCGCCTCACCACGGCGATGGATGCCACCATCACCACGCTCAACGGGTTCTTGATCGTCGGTACGACGGCGCTGGCGGTTTGGCTGTGGAGTGAAGGCAAGGTCACGGTCGGTGCGATCGCACTGTCGACGGGGCTGGTGATCCGCATCAACAACATGTCCGGCTGGATCATGTGGGTGGTCAACGGCATCTTCGAAAACGTCGGTACCGTACAAGACGGCATCACCACCATTTCGCAACCGCGCGCAGTGCAGGATCGGGAAGGCGCCATGCCGCTGGAGGTCGTCGCCGGGGAAGTGCATTTCGACGATGTCCATTTTCATTACGGCAAGCAGGGCGGCGTTATGGCCGGATTGAGCATGGCGGTGCGTCCGGGCGAGAAAATCGGCTTGGTCGGCCCTTCCGGCGCCGGCAAATCTACCCTCGTAAATGTGTTGCTGCGCCTCTATGACCTTGAAGGCGGCCATATCCGTATCGACGGTACGGACATCTCACAGGTGACTCAGGAAAGCCTGCGTTCGCAGATCGGCGTGGTTACGCAAGATACGTCGCTGCTGCATCGTTCAGTGCGCGATAATCTGCTTTACGGCCGACCCGATGCCACCGAAGCCCAGCTGCTCGAAGCGGTGCGCAAGGCGCGTGCCGATGAATTCATTCCCAACCTGATCGACGGCGAAGGGCGTCGCGGGCTGGATGCGCATGTGGGCGAGCGCGGCGTGAAGTTGTCGGGGGGACAGCGTCAGCGTATCGCCATCGCGCGCGTGCTGTTGAAGGATGCGCCGATCCTCGTCATGGACGAAGCGACATCCGCCTTGGATTCGGAAGTGGAAGCGGCGATCCAGGAGAGCCTGGAATTGCTGATGGAAGGCAAAACGGTGATTGCGATCGCGCATCGCCTGTCAACGATCGCACGGATGGATCGCCTAGTGGTGATGGACAAAGGGCAGGTGGTCGAGACTGGCACTCACGCGGAGCTGATCGCGCACGGTGGATTGTACGCACGCTTGTGGCAGAGACAGACCGGCGGGTTTGTCGCTGCTGATGACGCGCTGGTGTAATCGGGCGATGACTCCCTCGGTCAGTTAGCCGAGGGTTTATTGCCCAGATGCCTGGATACCTGTCGTGCTTCCTTCAATCGCTTGGCATGTGCTGCCAACAAGTCGCCGCGTGTAATGATTCCAATCATTCGATGCGGCGCGTCCTTACCGACCACGACCAAGCGGCCTACTTCCGTTTCGACCATGTGATCTGCAGCTTCGCGCAAGGTATGGTCTTCCCGCACGACAAGCGGACCGCGTTGTATTAGCGATCTGACCTCGGCCTCGTCATCCAACGCTGCGTCATAAAAGTGGCGACGCGTAACAACACCCAAGAGACGATTCTGTTCATCCAGAACAGGGAAGCCCTGATGCTTTGTAGTGGCACCCGCTGAAGTCAGCCACGAGCGAATGTCCGCGATGGTCTGATTTGCACGCAGACTCACCACATTCCGACTGTAAGCGTCGCGGACAAGAATCTGATCTAGATAGTCGGCAGCGTAGTCAGACGGAACACGCACACCACGACGCGCGATTTTTTCCGTCATGATCGTATTGCGCATGAGCAAGCCTGAAATCAGATAGGCCGCGGCGCAGGCGCCGAGCAATGGCAACAAGCCGTGCGGTTGTTGCGTGGTTTCGAACGCAAACACGACGGACGTAAGAAATGCCCGCGAAGCCCCTGCGAAGATCGCCGCCATGCAAACCAGCGCCGCCATGCGAGGGTCGATATGCAACCAGGGCACTGATGCTGCGAGGCCCAAGCCCAATACACCGCCCAAAGTACTGCCGATGGTGAACAGTGGCGCTAACGTTCCGCCCGACGTGCCGCTGCCCAGTGCCACTGACCATGAGAGCAACTTCAAAAGGCACAGCGCGAACATGGCGCCCAGGCCGATCTGTCCGGTGAGAGCTGCGCCGATATTCGAATACCCCACACCCAATGTCAGTGGCATGAAATAACCAACAACACCGACCACGATGCCGCCAAGTGCAGGCCACCACATCCAGTGAATGGGCAGCTTCTCAAATCCATCTTCGATGGCGTAGGTCAGCTTGGTGATGCCCACGCTAACTACGCCGATGATCAGGCCCAGTACAACGTATGCACCTAGAGCGGGCAGTGTAGGCGTGGCGATATCCGGCATCGGGAACATCGCCTGGTTCCCTTCGAGCAGATAACGAACGCCCGTGCCGACCGTGGTGGCCAAGGCCACGGGGATCAGCGATCGCGCGCGGCGTTCGAACAACAATAGTTCAATAGCCAGCAACACGGCGGAAATAGGTGCGGAGAACACGGCTGCCATACCGGCCGCGGCACCTGATGCCAACAACGTTTTGCGCTCATCGGCTGTTACGCGCATAAGCTGTGCGACGAGCGATCCCAGCGCGCCGCCGGTTGCAATGATCGGACCTTCCGCACCAAAGGGGCCACCTGTACCGATGGCAATCGCCGACGACACCGGTTTCAGCCAGGTGATGCGCGGCGGAATGCGGCTTTCATTGAGCAGGATCTGCTCCATCGCCTCGGGAATGCCGTGACCGCGAATCGCGCGCGAACCCCAGCGCGCCATCACGCCCACGATCAGACCGCCGATCACCGGAACCACGATCACCCACTTGCCAAGGTGATTGCCCGCGGGGCTGACGAAGTCAAAACCCCAGCTGCCGTAAAAGGCGATGTGGGTGATAAGCCCGATCAGAGCAGTCAGTAGCTTGGCGACGACTGCCACCGCTGCGCCTAGCAACATAGCGACGAAACTGATCCACAGCACCCGGCGATCCAGCGGTCGGAACTGGCGCGACATATGCGCAGCGGCCAGTGTTGGATCGAGCGAGGGCGCGATGGGGGCCGATGCGCGGGTGTTCGGATGACTGTCTTCGGTGTGCACTGCTTCGATTCGTGCTTTCAAGACGCGCAAGGTTACAGACGTGGCGTCGCAGTAGCTGGCTGGAAAATGAACGGCCGAACGAGCGACTTAGCGCCCACCAATTCGGCGCTTGACTCTAGACTTTGATCAAGGGTCTAGACTTATCTCATGAATAGTCAAAGTCCCTCCCTGACCATCGGTACCGTCGCCAAGCGCGCCGGTGTTGCCATCGACACCATTCGCTTCTACGAGCGCGAGGGGTTATTGCCAGAGCCTTTACGCCGCGCCTCGGGCTATCGCAGTTACGACGATTCGGCCATCAATCGCCTGCGTTTTATCCGGCGTGCGAAAGATCTAGGTTTCACGCTGGAAGAAATTCGCGACTTGCTGGCGTTATCGGTGGATCGCCATCGTGGCGTGAAAGCGGTAAAGCAGCGCGCGGCGCAGCGCTTGGCCGATATCGATGCGCGTATCGCCGAACTCACACGCATTCGCCAGGGCCTGGAGCAATTGATCGAAGCATGTCCTGGGCGAGGCGATCCAGAGCAATGCCCGATCCTGCGCGCACTGGCCGACGAGGAACCGCAAGCATGAGCGCGCAGGGAACATGCTGTCACGCGGCACAGAGCACCGCGCGCGATCCGATCTGTGGCATGAGTGTGGATGTAGCGAGTGCGAAGCATCACAGCGAATACGAGGGCAAGTCGTTCTATTTTTGCTGCGCGGGCTGCAAGTCAAAGTTCGATGCCGAGCCTGCGCGCTATATACAACCAGCACCGGCAACTTTTGTGTCGCCCGCGCATGTTGCCGTGTCACCGGTGAAAGATCCCGTATGCGGCATGACAGTGGACCCCGCCGCCACGCCTCACCACGCCGAACACAAAGGCGATGATTATCATTTTTGCGCGGCACGTTGCCGAGATAAATTCGTCGGCGATCCTGCGAAATATCTACAAGCGGATCGTAATCAGGATGCAGTAGTGCCCGGCGCCATCTACACCTGTCCCATGCATCCGGAAGTTCATCAGCAAGGTCCGGGCGATTGCCCGAAATGTGGCATGGCACTCGAGCCGATGATGCCAAGCTTGGAAGAGAACGACACCGGCGAACTTCGTGCGATGCGCCGCCGGTTGTGGTCACTGATCGGATTGACACTTCCCGTCTTCGTGCTCGCCATGCTGCCGCACGCAGGCGTGCATCTGCAAAACGCATGGGCTGGCTGGGTCGAAGCATTGCTGGCCAGTGCCGTGGTGCTATGGGGCGGTGCGCCTTTCTTCGCGCGTGGCTGGCGCTCGCTGCGGCCATGGCAGCCGAACATGTATACCTTGATTGCCGTGGGCACCGGCGTGGCGTGGGCCTACAGTGCCTTGGCCTTCCTCTTGCCGCAGATCTTTCCGCCTGGTTTTCATGACATGCATGGGCACGTTGCCGTGTATTTCGAATCGGCGGCGGTGATCGTTACGTTGGTGACGCTCGGCGACTTTCTGGAATGGCGGGCGCGTCGGCGCACTGGTGAAGCATTGAAGGCGTTGTTGAGCCTTGCACCGAAAGCAGCACGGAGACTAGCCGGTCACGACGAAGAGCAGGATGTGCCGCTTGAGGCGGTACAGGTCGGGGATGTGTTGCGCATTCGACCAGGCGAAAAAGTGCCAGTGGACGGCGTGGTGCTGAGTGGATCCAGCCAGTTGGACGAATCCATGCTGACCGGCGAGCCCATGCCCGTCGCAAAAAAACAAGGCGATACGTTGACCGGCGGTACGGTCAATATGGACGGCGCACTGACGATGCGCGCTGAAAGAGTCGGTGCATCGACTGTGCTTGCACAGATCGTTGCCCAGGTGGCGCAGGCACAGCGCAGCAAGGCGCCACTACAACGCATCGCCGATCGCGTGGCTGCCTGGTTCGTGCCAGTCGTTATCGCGGTGGCGCTGCTCGCTTTCGCGAGTTGGGCGTGGTTTGGGCCGGAACCGCGTTTTACCTATGCATTGATCGCCGCGGTGTCGGTGCTGATCGTCGCATGTCCATGCGCATTGGGGTTGGCGACACCTATTTCCATCATGGTTGCTAGTGGGCGTGCTGCGCAGCAAGGTTTATTGTTCAAGGATGCCGCCGCTATCGAGAGCATGCGTGATATCGACACGCTGGTGCTCGACAAGACCGGTACGCTGACCGAAGGCAAACCGTCGCTGACATCCATCGTTACTCTCGGTCAGCACAGCCGCGAGCAGGTGCTGGGGCTGGCGGCAAGCCTTGAACGATCCAGCGAACATCCCTTGGTAAAAGCGATCCTGAACGCAGCCGCCGAAGCGCCAGCACCTATGGCTGAGGCAACGGACTTTCAGGTTCTTTCTGGCGGAGGGGTAAGTGGGCGTGTCGCACAGCATCATGTGGCTTTGGGTAATGCACGATTGATGGATCAGCTTGGAATTGGCCTGGATACCGACATCCTGGCGAAAGCCGATGCTCTGCGTGGCGAAGGCGCCACAGTGATGATCTTTGCCATCGATAGCAAGCCCGCAGGCCTGTTCGCGGTCAGCGATCGCATCAAGGCGGATACGCCCCAGGCGATCAAGGACCTCAAAGCATTGGGTCTGCGCATCGTGATGCTGACGGGCGACAACGCGATCACCGCAAACAACGTGGCGCGCACCTTGGCGATCGATGAGGTGCACGCTGATGTGTCGCCCGTTGGCAAAGCAGAGGTGATCGAGTCCTTGCGCAAGCAGGGCCGGCGCGTGGCGATGGCGGGCGACGGCATCAACGACGCTCCCGCTTTGGTGGCAGCCGATATCGGCATCGCCATGGGGCAAGGCACGGACGTAGCGATGGAAAGCGCGCAGCTCACCTTGGTGAAGGGACGGTTGGG
The DNA here is from genome assembly GCA_903970555.1 of Vulcanimicrobiota bacterium. Taxonomy (GTDB): domain Bacteria; phylum Pseudomonadota; class Gammaproteobacteria; order Xanthomonadales; family Rhodanobacteraceae; genus Dyella_B. Next base: position 1,649 of record CAJCJD010000158.1, on the reverse strand, counting down.
CGGCATCGTGCAAGCGTGTGCGCTATCGTGCGCAACAGTGCGCAACATCCATCAGAACTTGTTCTTTGCTTTTGTGTATAACGCGCTGGGTGTGCCGCTTGCCGCGGGCGTGCTGTATCCGCTGTTTGGCTTCATGCTGTCGCCAATGATTGCGGCCTTGGCGATGAGTCTTTCGTCGGTATCCGTCGTTGGCAACGCGCTGCGTTTGCGCCGGGCTAGATAAATGCCGCTCAAAATCTTTCGCGCCGGGAAACCAACAGAAGCGTAATATCCTGTCTGTAGCCGCCGCACAAAGCGGCTCCATGGTGAGCATGTCGGCCGGGAGGCCACTGTCATGTCACGACGTGGATGGATCGCCCTAAGCATTAGCCTTTGTGCAGCACTGGCGCTGGCGTGGACGCGTTCGACTGCCGAGGCTCCCCTCGCTGCGCAGCCCAATGCTGCATTTGTGGCACGTATCGACCTGATCGGTCCGATCGGCCCGGCTGCGGCGGAATACGTCGATGGCGCGATTCAGCGCGCCATCGACGACGGCGCCTCGGCGATTGTGCTGCAGATGGATACGCCGGGCGGCTTGATCGAATCGATGCGCGACATCATTGCGCACATTCTCGCGGCGAAGGTGCCGGTGTTGGGTTACGTGGCGCCGGCAGGTGCACGTGCCGCCTCGGCAGGCACGTACATTCTTTATGCGTGTCCGATTGCTGCGATGGCTCCTGCGACTCATTTGGGCGCCGCGACACCGGTCGATCTTGGCGGAAATACGCCGATGCCATCGCCGCTGGGCAACGGACTGCCTGTGCCCGCTCGATCGACGGACAAGGCGACGTCAGGGAACAATGCTTCGCCTGACGCGGAATCCAACAAGATGCTCAACGATGCGATCGCAACCATTCGTTCGCTTGCGCAAATGCATGGGCGCAATGAGGTGTGGGCGGAGCAAGCGGTGCGCGGTGCGGCAACGCTCACGGCGAATGAGGCAGCGGCGCAGCATGTGATCGACTTTGTCGCCGCCGATACATCATCGCTGCTGGCGCAGGCCGATGGTCGTGTCGTGCGAATGGGTGATCATAACCTTACGCTGGCTTTGCGCAATTTGCCCGTGCGCGACTATCCGCCGGACTGGCGCGCGCACTTTCTCGGCATCATCACCAATCCCACTATTGCCTATGTGCTTTTGCTGGCGGGCATTTATGGCCTGATCCTCGAAGCCTTTCATCCGGGTACGTTCCTTCCCGGCGTCGTCGGCGGCATTTGTCTTTTGATCGGTCTGTACGCACTGCAGCTTTTGCCCGTGAGCTACGCCGGATTGACCTTGATGGCGTTGGGCGTGGCATTGCTGCTGGCGGAGACGTTCGTGCCGACGGCCGGTGCGCTCGGAGTAGGCGGTGTGATCGCCTTTGTGCTGGGTTCGATCATGTTGTTTCGCAGGGATGTGCCGGGCTACACGGTGAATCTTGGTGTGATCGTGGGGATTGCATGCTGCGCCATCGTTCTGCTTGCGTTGTTGTTGCGTTTGGTGATGCGCGCGCGTCGTGCACGCGTGTTCAATGGCAAAGAGCGGATGCTGCAAGACACGGGTGAACTGCTGCAGGCTGTTACGGCCGGTGGAGAGAGTTGGGCGCGCATCGGCGGTGAACGCTGGCGCG
>CAJCJD010000157.1 GCA_903970555.1 Vulcanimicrobiota bacterium | reverse complement strand
AAATTCCCTGGCGCGGTACTGCCTCCGGTATTGTCCAGGCAAAGCCCCGTTTGCTGGTTCTGGATACTGAACACGCCGTTGCCCTTGGCATGCACCGTCCAGCGCTGTACTGCCGCGCCATTGCAATCCCATAGCTCGGCGCTGGTGTTGTTCGCCGTGCTCCAGCCGGTGTTGTCCAGGCACAGTGCTGGTGCCTGTACGCTCTGGATCACGTAGGTCGCGTTGTCGGCGGGAAGCTGATTCCACGCTTCGCTGGCGAAGTAGGTGATGCAACCACCGTTGAGGTAATCCGACGCCAGCTCCAGAATGCTCGAGCCATCGCTGGCCGGCAGCAGGGCCGAGGAATAATTCGGGCAGTAATTATCGTAGGCGGTAGGCACCTGCACCGGTGCGGTGATGGTGTACCAGGGCCCGGTGCCGTCAACGTTGGTATTGGCAAAAAGCACTTTGCCGTTCGCCGCGGAAATCGAGTTGTTGGCGTCGAACACCAGTTGTCCCGACATCACGATCGCACCGTTGGCCGATAGCGGCGAAGGGCTCCAGCGATTGGTGGGCGCATGCGCGAGGTATTGGCCGGTAGCGGTTTGTACTTTCGTGCCCATGTTGGTCGGGTCGCCGAAATTCCAGCCGTCGGTGGAGGTGCGCGAGAACACCGTGCAACCAGCAGCGCCGCACAGTTCGTAACTCATGAAAAAGTGATTGTTGGGCAGTTTGCTGACCGTGATCATGCCGGGCCGATCACCGGAGATCGTGCTGCGCACGGTATCGGCTTTGTCCTGCCAGCTCGTGCCGGTATACGTGCGAATCTGGGCAAGCTTCTGGCTGCAGCAGCCATCCGTTTCGTCGGACCAGAACATCACCAGCGCACCATCGTTGGCTACTTCAAATTCCGGTTCCCACAAGCCGTGGGTGCTGTCACCGAGCACGACGGGCGTGCTGTGGTACGCCCAGGTCGCGCCCTGGTTGGTGCTGGTGTAGACCTCGATCGCAGGCGTACTGCCCGAAAAATAGGAGGCGGCATAGATCAGCGTACCCGAGGCCAACGATCCTACCTGCTGGGGCAGTTCATACAGCGTGGCGCAACAGCGCTCCGTGGAGCCACCGATGGTGGGCACGGTGCCCAGCGAACTCCAGCTTGCGCCGTTGTCGTTGCTCTGGAAGATTGAACCGTTGGTGCTGGCGATCAACCGGCCGAACGAAGCCACGCTGCCATGCGACAGCCTGACCACTCGTGGATAGAGGGTGCTTCCCTGCAAGACGGTGCCGGTTGCAGCTTTTGCGGGCATCGCGCCGAACATCAGCGCCACGCCCACCGCCAACGCCATCATGGCGTGCCAGATATTCCTTGTTGCCATTGCCTTTCTCCCCGGCCGCACTCGGCGGCGCCTGTGGGCGCCAACGGTTATTGGCGCGATACCCAGCCTTGCCCGCTCAAGCTGCGGTCATATTGTCGGACAATATTGCAATGTGGGGCCGGGCGCATGACGCGCTGCGACACGATGACGATTGCCGCTGGCACTTGGCAGTCGATCATCGCCGCGCGCTTTCTGCGCGAATTCGGCAATCGAAGGAATTTGCCCTCGGGGCCTTCAGCAAGCCGGACTGTTTGCCGATACAGGGCAAGACCACCCATGCAGGGAAATCTTTCCTTCCTCGGGCCATTCCCCTCTAACGCTGCGTAGGTTCCAGGATGAACATGGTTTACGTTTTATCCCCGGTGATAGCTGCCGTCGGCTATGACGCGGAAGGGCAGCGCTTGCGGGTAAGGTTCAAATCGGGTCATGCGTACGACTTTTTCGACGTGCCGGAGCGCACGTTCGCCGGGTTCCTCCACGCGAAATCGAAACAGGATTTCTACCTGCTTCGCGTCAAGGACCACTACAACGCCCATGTAGCCCGTCGGGCTTGAAGGCGCGGGGGCATAAACGTTCCCTGCACATCAAATTAGGCAAAATCGGCAAAAATGTTAACACGCAGGTCTGGCCGATGCCCGTTATTCCCTCCCGAATCGACACGTTTATCGAGGACGTTCAGCGCGAGGGGGCCGTGTGGGCCATTCATGACGCCGACGGCATCCCGGTTATAGCGCGCCCTTCCGGGCCAAGCGCGTCGCCGTTCTGGTCGAGTGAAGCGAACGCCGCCGAGTTTATTCAGGGCAACAGCGCCTATCGGGGTTTTGATCCCATCCGGATTACATGGCAAGCCTTCCGCACGCGGTGGATCCCTGGCCTGACCGCTGATGGTCTGGTGATCGACATACAGCCCTCGCAGGCTATGTCTGATCCCTGCGACATCGAGCCGGTAGCGCTGGACCACCTGATGCAGTCGGATCGCCGTGCATGGCAGCCGACTTCGGCGGCTTCATCAATGGCGCACTGCCGCGCCGCTTGATGCTCGACTGCAAGGTCCCTTGACGTAGTGGCAAGGCCACGATCGGGCCTGGCGCCATTCGCCGGAACGCCTTTACTCGGCTGCTCGATGTCATCGCGCGCTTAATGCCCCGCCAAACGGGATGGTATTTGAAAGTTGCTTAAGCGCCAGCGGATTTCAGCGTCGTGCGCTTTGCGGTGATGGTGCTGCCGATGGACGCCATCACGATGCATCCGATGGCCAGCCACTGGGATGCGTGCAGCACTTCGCCGAGAATGATCATGGCGAGCATCGACGCCACGGCCGGTTCGAGGCTTACCATGATGCCGAACGTTTCGCTGGGTAGCCGTTTCAGCGCCATCATTTCCAGCGACATCGGGATGGCGCTCGAGACCACGGCAATGCCCAACCCGGCCAGGAGGATCATCGGGTGAAGAAGCGCCGCGCCAGCATGCGCGATGCCGATCGGCACGACGACGACGCTTGCCGCAACCAGACCGAGCGACACGGAGTGGCCTGCATGCAGGTGTCCGGCCTGCTTGCCGAAAAGGATATAGAGCGCCCAGCAAATCGCGGCACCAAGTGCATAAATCACGCCGGTGATATCCAGTGTCGAGTTATTCCCCAGCGGTAGAAGCATGCTTAGGCCGATGACCGCGAAGGCGAGCCAGACGAAATCCACGGCGCGTCGCGACGACAGCATCGCTACCGTGAGTGGACCGCTGAACTCGATGGCTACCGCAATGCCGAAAGGGATGGTACGCAGTGACATGTAGAAGAGCAGATTCATCACGCCCAGCGTCAGGCCGTAGCGGATGACATAGCCTGCATCGCGCCGACTTAGCGGCCAGCGCCAGGGTCGCCAGAACACCAGCAACACGAGTGCCGAGAAGCCGACCCGCAGCGCCGACGTGCCTTCCGCGCCGATGAGCGGGAAAAGCTTCTTTGCGAACGATGTGCCGATGCACAGGAAAGTGACCGAGCCGAGGACGGCGGCGGCCGGGAGCCAAAGGTTTGGACGGGTCGAGGACATGCCACAGTGTATCGGGCGTGCCACGGTAATGGCGGCGTTGCCGCCGCCCTTACTGACTACATGCTGGCAGCAGTGGCGTCGACGCATTGCGCGCCGTGGCAGTCGATTTCAAGGCGCGGCGCGTTTGCCGGGCACCTGCTGAAGAAGCGACCATGGTCGCCGTCGATGGCTTCGACACGGATCAAGCGATCGCACTGGCGTATCGAGGCCAAGTCTTGGGCAGCGCGAAACATGGGCAGCGGTACGCGATCGTCGAGGCTCGCGGGGCCGCCGGCGGCAACGGGTGCCGGTGCTTCGGTGGAGGGCACTGCTGTCGCTTCAGTCGTTGCCGACGTCTTGGCAGCTGCCACGGGAGCAGCAACCGGCGCATCGGGCGACGTGGACGCTGCGGGTTCTGAATTGGCAGGTGCCATGACCTGCGTCATGTCGGTAGTGACGCGAAGGCCCGGCGCCGTGGTCTGCACCATCTCACATTCGAGCACGGCGCTCTTGCCTTTCGCTTCGTCCACGAGGTGCAACTGGGTGCTCGCCGCGAACATGCCCACCTTGATTTCCTGCCAGACGTAATACGTGTGGCCCGCTTGTACGCTAATGGCCAGTTCGCTGTCTTTCTCGCCCTTCGACGTGATGGTGTGGTGGCCATCGGAAAGCGCGATCTCGAAATAGGTCATTGGCCCCGTATCGCCGATCGCAAGGCCGTCCACGAGCAAGGGAAGCTTGATAGCCATGCCCAGGTGCTCGTTCCGGTAGATGTAAACCGCGGCCTTGTTCGCGATCGGCGCGAACTGCTTGGCCTGCGTGTCAGCGTTTTTGCCTGCCATGGGCACGCTTGCGCACCCGCCCACGGCCAAAGCCGCAGCCAGGATGGCCGCGCCGAAGAATTTGATATGCATGTCCCGCCCCTGTGGTGAAAGAAACATCCGGTTTTCGTTCGGTGGGGATATTCGCACATTGCGATCCCGCTCGCATGTTCTTCCGCGCAGGATCGTTTTCCTTGACCGAAGAATTGATCGATACCTAAAATCGGCCGGTATGCGTGGGAGCAGGGCGCACCGGCACACGACGGGCGCAAAGGGGAAAGATCGAACGATTCGCGACGCGCCGCTGGCAAATGCGGTGCTGATGGGTTGCGCGTGAAGTGACGTAACGGCACGGCACGGCTTAGGCATGCGCCGCCTGGTAGCGCACATAACTGAAACAGGGATCCTCTCAGTGAAAGAACTCGTATATCGGCATGAGACGACGCTTCGGAACATCGCGCTCGTTCTGTCCATCATCCTTTGGCTGGCGTTGTTGATCGCTACCTTCGGCGCCGTGCTCATCTACATCGCGATCATTGCCCTGTTCGCCGTGATCGCGCACTCGGGGCTGATCGCGCACCTGCGCGGCAACGGCATTCGGATCACCCCGACCCAGATGCCGGACCTGTACGAGCGCATGGCCACGTGCACCCGCACGTTGCAGATGGCCATGCCCGATGCCTACCTCGTGAATGGCAATGGCGTGCTGAATGCGTTCGCCACCCGTTTCCTTGGCCGCAACTTCGTGGTGTTGTTGTCCGACGTGGTAGACAGCATGGACGATCGACCCGATGCCCTCAATTTCTACATCGGCCACGAGCTTGGCCACATCCGGCAGCACCATCTCACATGGGCGAAGGTGCTTGCCCCGGCCATGTTCCTGCCGTTGATCGGCGCCGCCTATTCGCGCGCGCGCGAATACACCTGCGATCGTCACGGATTGGCCGTATGCGCTAACCCCGAAGACGCGCAATATGGGCTGGCGGCACTGGCCGCAGGCAAGCGCCGCTGGCGCTCGGTGGACCTCGCGGAGTTCAGCGCGTCCGCAGCGTTCAGGCCTGGGTTCTGGATGTCGCTGCATGAACTCGTGGGCGACTATCCGTGGTTGAACAAGCGCCAGGCGTGGCTCCGGGCGATCGCCGAGGGCCGTAAACCCAAGCTGGGCGGTCGCAATGCTTTTGCCTATGTCTTTGCCCTATGGTTACCGCGCATACCCGGGTTGGGTGTTGCTGGCGGAATGATCGTCATTGCCTATATCGCCATCGCTGCGGCCGTCGCAATACCGGCATATCAGGATTATCTGCATCGTGCCAATGTGGCCGCAGCGATCACCGACGCGGCCCCGTACCAGTCCGCCGTGGCGCAATATGCCATGAAGAATCGCGTATGGCCGGAATCGATCGATCAGGTAGGTTTGCCGTCGTTCGCCGGCGACAAAAGCGTATCGACGATCCAGCTCGGCCCCAAGGGCGAGTTGAACGTGAGCCTTGCCGGCTCGTTGCATGGTCATATCCTGCAACTCTCACCCTATCTCAGCCAAGGGCAGATCCATTGGGCCTGCGGTGGCGATGTGCCGACGAAAGCGTTGCCTTTGACCTGCACCAAGGACTAGCACTGCATGAGCATGCGGCGGCGCTCGTGGAAACCGCGAAGCATCTCATTGCGAACGGTGCGAACCCCAATCACATCGATAGCCTCGGTCATACGCCGCTATACGGAGTAGAAAGCATGGCGCTGCTGGATGTGCTGCTGCTCGAAGAACTCATCACGTGTCGCACGTCACATAATTTTTTTTGCGGCGCAGCGTGACATCTTGCCTTGGCGGCGTCATAAATTGCCCCACCAAAATTTATATCGATCCAAATCAGGAATGACCTTCACCGTGTCGCACTCGCGAACGGACTAAGCAGGCCTGGTTTGGTTGGGCGGGGAGAGGCTAAAGGACGCGCAAACCAAGCGCCGACTGGCACGAACCTGCTTGCCAAAAATATGGCGTAGGGAATCGGGAGCCACTGCATGCAATCCATACAACGCTCACATGATCGTGCTTGCCGGCCCGCGCAACG
>CAJCJD010000156.1 GCA_903970555.1 Vulcanimicrobiota bacterium | reverse complement strand
ATGCGGCGGTTGCTTATGCCCAGGGAAAGGGCTACCGGTATGTCGTAAATGGTGAGGTACAGGACTACTACCGTACCGGGCACATAGCACTTCACTCGGATCGAGCAGGTGTCTCAGTGCGTGTTCTGAGCGTAAAAGATGGGCAAGCGTTGGTGACTTACACCTATCAAGAGAATTCGAAGACCCATTTCACGACGCCTGACGAAATGTTGGAAGACATGGCAAAGCAGTTAGCTGCTGCCATCGTCGTTGAGCCTAAAAAACAGCATCAGGGTGATTTCATGTTCTACACAGGGAATGGCGGAGGCTGACTAAGAAGAAAAAATCTGAAAGGAGCCAGATCCGGTTGAGTTTTTGTTACTCGGCCGAACCCCCCAAGTCATGGTCGCAAAGTTTTAAAAAAACTCAGAGTGCTTTTACAGGAGAGAGATGCGCGCCGAACCATTTCTTTTATGACGCTTTCGCCTTGATGGCCGTAGATCAAAGGTTAGTTGGCGCTTTGCTCTAGGAACGGCCGCACTTCAATTGTAAGCCCGGTCGCCTGCACCAATTTCCGAGCCCACTCCAGCGCCGCGTTCAGGTCGGGAACATGGACGATCGTAAGGCCGGCAATATATTCCTTTGACTCCGCAAACGGCCCATCCGTCGTGAGCACATCGCGGCCGCGCATCCGTAACACGCTCGCGGTGCTCGGTGAATCCAGTCCGCCGGAATAGACCCAAACCCCGGAGGCTTTCATATCCTCCCGGATGTCCTGTACGTCCTGCATGATCTTATCCAGCACATCGCGCGACGGCGCTTCGCCGCCTACATCCGGCTGATACAAGGCAAGTAGATACTTCTTCACGGTGATCTTCTCGCTATCTCGTGGACAATGGTTGGGTCTGCTCACATATGTCGACGAGTGACGCTCATCAAAATCGACATCTAAAAGATACCGATTTCAGGTTCCTTTTCTTTCTATCAATCAGGTAAACCCGCAACTGTTTTGGCGCCGCCGCCGGCCCGTTGTTTTGTGGGCGCAGAAAAATCGCCCTAATCCCAATGAGCGTTGAGATTTTCCTGATTTCCAAGGCTCGCGCTTTCGTGAATGACTAGCTACTAGTGGTAAAACGAGGTCAGGTTGGGTTTTATTGGTCAACCTGACCTCGTTACTTTGTCATTCCGCGCTTCACGCAGCTCGTTGATGCGCATTCGCTTCAGCCGCCGCCGTCCGCTTTTCCCTGGGAGCTAGCGAAACTAAGCGTTAGGCTTCTTCACTGTCTGCTTCGCAAGCAGCACGGCTTTCGCCACCCCTTGCACCGCTTGTGCCACCGCATCTTCTGCCGCTTTCATAGCCTCATCGGCTTTCTGATGCCCAGCCGAGATGGCCGCAAGCACATCGGCACGCGTACGTTCTATCTGCGCTGTGACATCGTCGGCGGTAGGGGCGGGTTCGGATTGGTTTTCGTCGCTGCCCATCGTCACTTCCCCTTTTTTGGCTTTTCGGCAGCAGTGCCTTTCGCCAGTGCACTGAGACGTTCGAGCGTTTGCTCAATGTCGTCGGTCTTCAGAACTTCGCTGGCGAAGCGCAGGGCTTCTTCGGGGCTCGCGTCGAGAATGGCGCGAGTCGCGGCGGTGGTGACGGCGTTGCGCAGGATGTAGAGCTGCTGCTGTTGCGCTACAGCGTTCTGCAGCGCCAGCCCTATAGCCTGGGCCATGACCTGGTCGGCCATCGCTCGTGCCAGCGCCGCCGATGAGCCGATGACGGTCTCGTTGACCTGTGTCACGGCATCGGTGATCTGGCTGTTGACTTCTGTTTTGTCGGCCACTGGATTACTTCCGCGGGGCACTAACGAGAGCGTTGACGCAGCGAGTCACGACAGCGATACCAAGTTCGTTGACGCTCTGCTGATTGGCGACTGCGTTTTCTGCGGCGATGCCAGCGGCATGCGCCGTCGCTTGGTAGATTGCGCCCATCGCGATGGCGGGGGCGTCCCCAAGTACCTTCACATTGGACTGCGTGACGGCATCGGTGATTTGATCATTGACGGAGGTCGGAAATGCCATGGTCGTTTCTCCTTATTTATCGGCCGAGCCGAGCAGTGATTCGATGCAGCGCGTGACAACCGCCTGCGCTACCTGATTGGTCGACTGCTGGTTGGCTGCAGCATTCTCCATGGCAATGCCCAGCGAATGGGCAAGCGTTTGGTAGATGGAGCCCATGGCCATGGCTGGCGCATCGGCTAACACTTTGACGTTTGCCTGCGTAACGGCGTCAGTGATTTGCGAATTTACTGCGGTGGGAAATGCCATAGGTCAAACTCCTTGTGGTGACGAATAGCGAAGGAACGACCGCAGCACATGACAGCCGTGTGACCGCTCGTGTAGCAGCCTAAGCACGAAACCGATATGAACTGAAGATTCCCCCGTGATCCGATGATCTAAAGTCATCGAATGTGAACGCTGCGTGTTTGTTTGGTGTGTGGAAAAACGAGGCCGGCTCACGTTGCTGCAAAGCGCAAACCGACCTCGCTATTTGCCGCCGAGATGAACATCAGCCGCTGGCTGATGGATGCCAGAAGTTGTATTGAACAATGCTAAACGCGGTGTCTCGATTCACATAGTCGATATAGACAATATTCGGCTTACTGAAACTGGACGTGACGATCTGCTGATGCAGAACGCCAGGTAACTTGTCATTGGCTATGGCCGCCAGTTCCTCAACGGTGCTGCCAGCACCGGGTGTCAACGTCCAAGATAGTAGAAACAAAAATCCCTTACCCAGGCCACCATGGTCACGCCATTTGCGGATCTGATCGGCCTTCATTTCGTCGTAGTCTTCCTTGTCGGCATATTCATCGAACACTACGATGTTTGCATCTGCTTGTGCCGCGCTGCCGTCTTTGTATCTGAAGCGTCCAGCGCTGGGGTGAACGCATTCGTCGTAGTCAAACACCACGATCATTTTGCCCCTTGCGTTGCGCAGCGGTATCTCCGCAAGGTTCACGGTTTCCGAATCATTCTTATAAAGGATGCTGTTGTATTTATTTAGCAGACTATCGATTTTTAGCTTGGTCGTATCTGGATCGTGACCTATATAGTCACGAATATGGGAGAACTTTAAGATGGCCGTCTCCGTACGGTGGGTAGCCAGAAATTGCTTCACTTGATCGAGCGCAGGCTCCAAAGACTGGCCGTTGCATCCAAAGGGGCCGGTACGGTGGTAGGTGACGAGGGTGTCGTAGTCATAGTCGACACGAATATCGAAGTAACGCGAGCCGTTAGCTAGTTGCTGGCCTATATCGAGGCTTTGCGTTTTTGTACGGCCTTCCGCACCAAGAGGCGGGGCGCAATGGTGCAGCTCCGACATGCCAGCGTCGTGGCTGCCAGGCATCATGATCTTGTCCAGACGCAGATCATCACTCAGCTTTTTCATCCAGTCTGACAAGCCATAGTCCAAGTCTCCGGGCGAGACCGATATGCCCGGGTTGTAGTTTGACTGCGGGCTGATTCCGCCAGGCTGATTGCTGATGGGCGTGTTGCCATGCCACGTCGTGCCATCGAACCACGCGGTGTAAAGCGTGTCGTTGTTCCAGCCTTTGTAAACGATGTAAAGCTTGTCATTCAATACGGCCACGCCCGGGTTGTAGTTCGACATGGGGTTGATGCCGCCGGGTTGGGTACTGATGCGTGTATTGCCATGCCATGTAGTGCCATCGAACCACGCAGTGTAAAGCTCGTTGTTGTTCCATCCCTTGTAAGCGATGTAGAGCCTGTTTTTGTAGGCGACGATGTTGGGGCAATAATTGGACTCTGGATTGATCCCGCCAGGCTGACTACTGATGCGTGTGTTGCCGTGCCATGTGTTGCCATCGAACCAGGCGGTGTAAAGCTCGTTGTTATTCCATCCCTTGTAAACGATGTAGAGCTTGTCGCCCAAGACAGCCAAGCCTGGGTTGTGATTGGACATGGGGTTGATACCGCCAGGTCGGCTGCTGATACGCGTATTTCCGTGCCACGTGGTGCCGTCGAACCACGCGGCGTAAAGCTCGTTATTGTTCCAACCCTTGTAAACGGTGTAGAGCTTGCCTTTGTAAGCGGCGATGTTGGGGCAGTAGTTGGACTCGGGATTGATACCTCCGGGTTGACTACTGATGGGCGTATTTCCATGCCACACAGTGCCATCGAACCATGCGGTGAAGAGCACGTTGCTGTCCCATCCCTTGTAGATGATGTAGAGCTTGTCGTTCAAGACGGCCGTGCCCGGGTTGTAGTTGGACATAGGGGCGATGCCGCCGAGCTGGGCGCTGATCGGTATGTCGCCGTACCACGTGGTTCCGTCGAACGACGAGGTGTAGAGCTTGTTGTTATCTCGTCCCTTGTAAACTTGCATCAGATTCTTCATGAGGCAATTCCTTTTCATTTGAAGTGTGAAAGACCCACTTCTAGCGCGCCACCATCATGGGTTGTGACGGCGCACCGATAAGAGGGATTATTTGTATGCGTTCACTTCGACATGACACTTCGACTTTCCACATCACCCGCTGCGTTCTTTCGCGCTTGCATGCCGTCAAAGCACGCACGTTGAAATGCGTGGCAGTAGCAAAAAAGATCGGGTAGCAGAAGCGGGTGATCGATAAGCTACATGGCAGCGTTGTTGGGCGGCACCCCCGAAATCAGGGGGCATCGCGTTAAAGTCGTGAAGGGAAAGTGACGAGATCATGCCGCACTAAATCAGTGCGCAAAGATCGAATCTGCAAAAACGAGATCGAGTTGAGTTTTGTCAGTCGAGTTAATCTAACTAGCTCACCGCAACCCTTTTGCAAGACACTGCGCTTGCGGGCGTCGGAGCCGACAGCCCGATCGTTTCATGCCCGAGACGGGTCGGTCGGCAGGATGGTATCGTTGCCGCCTAAGGGGTAAACAATTTTAAAGCAGATCACGACGACGTCCGTCGTGGTGCGCATATGCATGTCAGGGACTGGGGGACATATGGACCAATCAAATCCGCGTGATGCTGACACGGTCGGTCAAGGCCGTTCGTACGATCAGCGGCAACAAGTGCTTGGCGTGATTCTGGCGGTGTTGGCCGTGGCATACGGAGCGTATGCCTTCGTAGGTTGGTACAACGCCAGGGTCGAGAATAAGGCCCGCGATGACTACTCGGCGTTCCTGGCAGCCGTGGCGAAGGCGGACAACATCGCCGATCCATTGCAACGCTGTCTTAGCTATCCTGATTTGCCCGATAGTCATTGGAACGAAGAAACGACTCGCGCTTATTGCGAGCTTCGTACCCATAGAACCATCCAATTGTCGGATATCGAGACTTTGCTAAAGCAGGGGAAGGCCGGCGAGGTAGACCGTGTTTTTCAGGGCTACCTGGATACTCAGCGAAGCGATTCCAGGCAGCCGGGTTTGCTGGATACTGCCTTCATAAACGCCGGTTTCGACGATGCGGACGCCAATACGCGTCGGATTATCGATACATGGAAGCAACAGTCGCCCGACAGCGCATTCGCGTTTGCGGCCAGCGGCGTGCAATACGTCGATGCCGCACAGCAAGCGCGAGGTGGCGGTTGGAGTAGTGATCTCAACGATCAACAAACGGAGGGTATGAACCAACAACTGGCGCTGGCATTTAAGGATCTTGATCGCGCGGTATCGCTCGATCCATCCATTACGGCTATTTATCCTTCCATGATCCACGCAGGTGGCCTGGAGGGCGATGACGACTATATGAACAAATCCGTCGAATCGGGCCTAAGGGCAGACCCGTCCAACTATGGTATTCGCATGCAAATGATGAATCACGCGCAGCCAAAGTGGGGCAGAAATTTCGGTGGTGTCGACGCGCAGCGCGTGGAAGATCTTTCGCTGGTAGGCAAAAATCCGTTATTGCGCATGGTGGCCCAGGACCCTGCCGTCTATCGAGCCACCTGTGATTGCAATTATTCACAGGCGCAAACCAATCAACTCGTTATGCAAGCTGCCGACAAGAATGTGAATTCAGGGGGCCTGGTCGATCTTGCTGGCGAGGTATATGACACAAATCGACGCGTTGCCGTGGAACTTTATAGCGAAGCACTGCGCTTTGATCCGACCAATGTCGACGTGTTGCGGTGGCGTTCGCAAGTGATGATCGCGCTCGGCGACAGGTCGGGTGCTACAGCCGCCTATGCAGCTGTATCCCAACGTTTTCCGGATAACAATGCCATGACTACCCAGCTTGGAAATATCTACGCCCAGGCTGGGGATGTTAAAGACGCGGAAACAACGCTTCTTTCCGTGCTCCAGCGCGATCCCTATAACTACGACGCGATGGGCACATTGGGTGATCTCTACAATCACGGCGGCCATCAGCCTCAAAAGGCTGAGGCACTAGCAGACGTCTTGATCGAGAAATATCCGGACAAAGCGGGTGGTTACATTGTGCGCTCCTGCAACCAGATGGATCACAATCTTCCGGGCGTTTACGACACCCTTCATTACTTCATCGATCACTTTGGCGATGATCCACAGTGGAAGACGCAGACCGCTGAGATGCGTGCCTACCTGATCAAGCATCCTGAGAAAATCGGGGTCTGAGGCGACACCACAAACGGGGTAAGCCACGGTTCGTGGCGCAGCTTTTGGATTAAGATCAGGCAGCCACGAATGCCTATCGGGGGATGGCATGAAACGTTCAAGGACGACTTCACTCGTCGTGATGGGACTGACGCCATTGTTCATGAGTGCCTGTGGCGACGACGCTCAAAAGAGCCAGCAGGAATTTTCAACTGTCGATGCGTGTACGCAGGCTGGCGTGCCCTCGACCAGTTGCCAGGAGGCGTATGAAAAGGCTGTCGGGGACGCGTCTGTCTCGGCGCCAACCTTTGGCAGCCGCGATCAGTGCGGGGCCCAATACGATGAAGATTCCTGCCAGCCTCAAATGGGGACTGGCGGGAATGAGGTTTGGAGTCCGGCGATCAATGGATTCCTCATTGCACGGGTGATTCGCGGTGGTCACACCACTTACTTCCCGGCGGGCCCCGTATATCTCAAACGCGACAATACGAATTACTCCCCGCGATATGGTGGCGTTTACGCAAGCAGCGGTTCGGCTGGATGGCGTTCCGTGCCATCGGAAGAGGTGGCGGGGGAGGGCGATACCGCAAGCCGTGGCGGCTTTGGTGGTGGTGAGGAAGGCGGAAGAAGTTAGGCGGCACGCGTGAAACGTATCGCCATCGCGCCACGTCCGGATTGGCAGGCCACCGCCGAGCACTACGGATTCCATTTCCATACGATCGATGGCGCTCCCTATTGGGACGAGTCGGCCTATTACGCCTTTACGCTCGAGCAAATCGAGCGTGATATCGAGGCGCCTACGGAAGAGTTGCATCAACTGGCGATGTCGCTGATCGATGAAATCATCGCCAGCGAAGACTTGATGACAAAGTTGGCCATTCCCGTGAGGTATTGGGATTGGATCGCCGACTCGTGGCAACAACGGCAGCCCCATGTGTACGGGCGGATGGACCTGGTCTACGACGGTAGCGCGCCGGCAAAGCTTTACGAGCTCAACTACGACACACCAACTTCTGTCTATGAGGCGGCGTTTTTTCAGTGGATCTGGTTGGAGGAACAGCAACGACGTGGCGTTCTTTCAAAGACTACCGACCAATTCAACCAGTTGCAGGAGTTGCTGGTTCTTGCATTTGCGACGATCGGAAAAACGTTGCGCCGTCCTTTTTATTTCACGGCTGTTCGCCATAGCCCCGAGGATCAGGGGACGATCGCCTATCTGCGCGATTGCGCTATCCAGGCAGGCGTTCATGCGGACATGATCGCGCTGGAAGATATCGGCTTGTCGACAAAAGGTAGGTTCACCGATCTACAGAACAAAGCGATCGGCTCATTGTTCAAGCTCTATCCGCTCGAAAACCTTTTTACAGAGCAATACGGCCCGTACCTGCCTCATTCCGGACTGCAGCTAATCGAGCCGCCCTGGAAGGCCATCCTAAGCAACAAAGGGATCATGCCCTTGTTGTGGCAGCGCTATCCCGGCCATCCAAACCTGCTTCCCGCGTTCTTCGAGTCAAACGCTGATGAGCCATTGCCTGCGGGCTGGGTGCGCAAACCGCTTTTCTCGCGTGAAGGCGCCAATGTGCATATCGCATTGCCCAATGGCGAACACCTTCACTCGCCGGGGCGGTATACGCAGTGTCCCGTCATACGGCAAGCTTTCCATCCTCTCCCGCGTTTCGACGGCGGTTATCCATTGATCGGGAGTTGGGTTGTTGGGGATACCCCGGCTGGCATCGGCATTCGTGAAGATGCCACGCTCATCACGCGCGATACCTCACGGTTCGTGCCGCATGTGATTGAATAAAAAATCGAGGGCATCCAGCCTGGATTTTTCTTAGGCCGCCTTATCGCACGTATTCTGTAGTTGCCTGAGCGCAATGCCTAAACCGATGCGGTAGCTGGTGGCGAGATCGCCATGGATGATGATGGTCGCTGCGGGCGTGTTGTGCCAGCCATCCCTCGGTTCCAAGGTGTCATCGCTGTCATCGTGGACTTCGATATAAGGTGTCTGCAGGCCGTCGAGCGCTTCGCCTAGTCCCGACTCCGGGTGGTCATTCACTTGTTGAGCAAGCTCGCCGGGATCGAGCAGCATGAATTCTGTGTGATGAGGGCGCACCGCTCGAACGTGCGCTACGAATTCACGCAGGCCTCCGCAGCTGCACAGTTCCAATGTCCGTCCCGCAGCGTGAGCCAATTGTTGTAGGTGGCTTAGGATTTCACTACTGATTGATCGGGTCGGAGCGTGAGGCCCTTGGATGATCATGATAGTCAAAGCAGTGCACCTGTATCGCTATCTGAAATAGATGCCTTATGGTGAGAGCAGGCATGGTAAAGGCGCTATATGTGTAAGGCCGTTGCCGCGTAAATTCTTCGCAATGTTTTGAGCAAGCCTCAAGCGGCGCAAATGAGGACGTAGACTCGTTTTTTCAGCGGCCTGGGCGAATTCAACCTGCTTGCGGTGGTGGACCGGCAGACCCAGGAGGCGCAAGCTAGAGGTGCATCTAGTTCGATGGTGTGTCGCAGATATGTCGAAACAAGAGCAACGCTGGCGTCCTATGTCGCTCCTTCCAGCTTTTAAATTTGCGATCGGCAGCGCCGCCGAGACATCCCGTGTTCAGGCGGAAAACATGCGCCTGGCGATTAGCCAGTCGAGTTCGATCAATCGCTTTGAACTGACGCGCATGCGGCTCACCTTTGAGGACACGGCCCTGAATGTGGAGATGTGCCGTGAACAGGTGCAGCGCTGGCGGGGTGAACATCCAACGTCGGAGCAGATAGCTGCGCTTGAAGATCTGGAGAACACGATAGATCAGTGGGATCACGATACAAAGGTTGTGATCAGCGCGGTGATGACGCTCTTGCACGAAGGTTGAAGGTCGGCGAAAGGAAAAGGCTTTTTCGATCGCACGCCTGGAAGGCCGATTTAAAGCGATGGACGATTAGCGCTTGCGCAGAGGATCGAGCAGCGGCTTCAATCCGTTATGGTCCAGCTCAAGCATCAGTGCCAACAAGTTGCCTAGATCACCAGGCGGAAAACCTTTGCGGGCAAACCATGCAAGGTAAGCGCCGGGCAGGTCGGCGATCAAACGCCCCTGGTATTTGCCATAGGGCATGGTGACCGTCACCAATCGCTGTAGATCTTCAGGTTTCATGTTGGATAGATAATCGGTCGTACGCAGTGGAGCAAGATCCGCCTCACGCTCCGTATGGAGAGCTGCGTCCTTGCGAAGCCCGTCGATTTTACATGGTGGGCAGTTGGCTTGGCGGCGGGCGTTGATTTAATGAATCGACGTGGCGATCGCTTTTAGCGCGCTCTCCGTGCCTTGGCAGGCGTCATTCGCCAGCAGCACAAATCCCCGGTGTTGGTTCGGATAAAGCACCATCTGGCTCGACATGCCAAAGCTGCCTCCGCTGTGCCACACGATCGGTTGGCCGTGATCGATTTGCACATGCCAGGCCATCGCTTCGCCATCGTCGGGAGTACCCACTAATCGCTGATGCGAAAGACGAATGGCGGGGTCTCGGGTATCGAGCTGCCAGCGCAGATATTTCGCCATGTCGTCGATGGAAGAATACAGTCCCCACGCAGCGCCTGCATTTTGTACGTGATAGGGAGTGGGCCGGCCATCGCGGTCGTAGCCGAGGACGAGGCGTGATTTTTCTGCGTTGTCCAGCGTCAACCCCGTCGACGTCATGCCAAGAGGTTCGGTAATGCGTTGCCTCAGCAACACCTCGTAGGGTCTCCCATAAACGTTTTCCAGACCCAATCCGATCACCTGGAACCCTGCATTGGAGTACGCCTGGTTTTTCCCTGGCTCGCTGCGTAGCGTGATGGTTTGCAGCGTGGCTAGAAATTGATTGCGGCCGAACCCTTGATTGAGCGCAATCAACCGAGCCGGCAGCGTCGAGGGATTGTGTTCCCCAAAGATGGCATCCGAATCAGGGATGTCGCGTGGCATACCCGAATAGTGGGTGAGTAGCGTGCGCAAGGTGATGGGTTTTCCATCCAGCGCAAGGTTGCTGTAGTCAGCAGGTAGATAACCACGAAAATCGCCGTCCATATTCATGCGGCCATCAAGCACGGCTTGCGCCGCGAGTGTTGCTGTAAACGTCTTGGTAAGGGAAGCCAATTCGTAGACGCTTTGCGGCGTCGCCAGTTCGGCTTTGGTGCGTGATGTTGACCCGTAATCGTAGAAATGGGATTGGTCGCCCTCGACCACCACCATGGAGAGCCCTACATGGCAGCGATTGCGGAAGAATTCGTTGGCTGCCTTTTGAACGGCGTTATCCAGACTTGAGCGATGCGGGTTGTCGCTCGGTATCGTGATGGCTGCAGCGAGCGCTGATGACGATATCAAGGTGCACAGTAGCGCGAGAGCGCAACCGATCCACAAGGTGCTTCGCGTATCGGTTGCGGCTTGCCGCGATGTCATCGAACGCATGGATTCTTCATCTCAGTTCAGTGGGCGTGTGACGGCTTAGAGCAAAGGGTTTGGTTACAGCAGCATCGCACTCAAGGTCGACACACAAAGCACAACTGCGGCGGCAAAGAAGCTGTTCAGCAAGATGGTTTCGAATTTCATGGCAGTTCTCCGTTGAAGAGGAATGAGGCTTTCGAGGTTTAGGCTGCAAACCCCGTGCCATCCCCGTCAATCGCCGGAAAACCCTGTTCTTAAGCCATTTTTCAACATCGGAGAAAACAAAAAGCATTGTCCGCGGACGGTTGTCCGCACTGTCCGGACAGTGTGTGAGGACACTGTTTAGGCTGTTTTCGCGAATGGACGAGAGGAGTCGTTTTGCCAGTCATCCTCGCCAACTTGTCGATTCCCCATTCTTCCGTTCGTCGTTCAGAAGGCACCATCTGAGGCGCCATGGACCGGGGCAGCCTGCGTAACCTGTCTAGAAAGGCTCAGACTTTGCGATGTCTTCTTGATCAGATAAGGAGAAACGAGATGAAGCAAGACGCCAGCCGTTTGGTGATGTGCATGGTGCTAAGCATGTTGTTAGCCGTCGTCGTGAGAGAAAGCCTTTCGACGCAAACTCAGCAAGCTTCCTATCCCAGCATGGCGCCCTTATCGCAGTACCTGATGGCGAACCGCGACGACGAAATCGCCCTCGCGCGAAGTGCGGCACCGGCTGCAATTTCGGGGCACGCCAAGATCCTTGTGCTCGGGCCACACGGTTTTGTCACCGCTGTGGAAGGTACGAACGGGTTTGTTTGCATGGTCGACCGATCATGGATGTCGGAATTCGACTCCAAAGAATTCTGGAATCCCCATATGCGCGGGCCCATCTGCCTCAACCCGCAAGCCGTACCGTCGATCCTGCCAATCGCTTATAAACGGACGGCGCTGGCGTTGGCAGGGCAATCCAAGGACCAAATCTTGCAGGCATTGAAAGCCGCGTTCGCCAGCCATCCACTACCGCCGTTGGCACCCGGCGCCATGAGCTACATGATGTCCAAGCAGGGTTACCTCAACGACGGCGCCGTCCATTGGATGCCTCATCTGATGTTCTACACCCCGGTAAACGCGGACTGGGGCGCCGACCAGCCGGGCTCGCCCGTGATGCTGAACACCCAGTTCCACAGTGCGCCCGAGTCGATGAACGTGTTCATGGTTCTAGCACGTAAATGGTCGGATGGAACTGCCGCGCCAGCGATGCAGTGAAATCGAAAAAAGAGGTGTAAAGCAATCAGGCTTTATTTTTTTCGTCGGCAACTTTGACGAAGCCATCGCGCATGCGCCGCAGCAAGCTCTGCAGCAATAGCAATTCATCGGGCGAGAGATCGACAAAAACCTTTTCCAACCTGAGCGCATTCAACTCCAACGCGCTTGTGATGATGTTCTTGCCTTTCTCCGTTAGCGTTGCGAGCAATCGACGCCGGTCTTTCTCATCGCCGATCGATTGCACCAGGCCTTCTTGTTCAAGGGAAAACATCAGCGCGGAAACCGTTGCCCGCTTGACCTGCAACGCAGCAATGATTTCCTGATGCGGAACGAAGCGATCACCTGCGGCCCACAGCAACGCCAGCGTCTGAAATCGCGAGGGTGAACCCGCGGTGCCTTCCAGCCATTCGTTCAAGATGTTGTTGATCTGCTGGTTTGCCGATCTGAGTGTAAAGACCGTTTCCAGGCGCTGCGCCGCCGCCAGCGGAAACCGACGCAGGTAGGCCTCGCGCATGTACGAGGTAGGAAAGCCCTGAGCGCCGGTCGAATCGTCGTCTATCACAAAATTTTCTCTAGTCAAAACTATTTACGCGTGGATTGTATGTGATAGGACAATCCATTTCCATGGAAACATTCCAGTAAAACAATAACATATAAATTAATATGCCAGCGGATTGTATGCATATTGACTTATTTCAAGGTCAATATTATTGTCTGCCTCCATACAAATTCCCACTGAGTCGCGAAGGGTGCGGCTCGGACCTACGGGACGAGGAGTCAGGCATGTGCTGCATACAGCTAGAGCAAAGGGCCGGGCGCTCAACCGCGTTGAAGGCCATTGCCCCGCAAAATCCTGCGGCGCTACCAAAGGCTAATGGCGCGCCAACAGAGGCCGTTGCCATGATGACTGGCCGCGACGTCTTCCCCGATGACGCTTGCTCGGATGGTCCTACCGCCACCGTCGCTCCCAGCGCTTCAGCCAGCGAAGAGAGCACAGATGACCACCCCTCGAACGCCTATCAGGCAAACGGTTCGCCGTTTTTTTAAGCATTTATCTGACCTGTCAGATATCTGAACCCCCGCGCTGCATTGACACGTACATCGCCGCACTGGACCTCCCATGAACTCACCCGCTTCCTCTGCCGCACCGGTACCTCTCTCGGGTATGCGGTTTGCACTCGGCGCGTTTGCCGTCGCACTTGCCACGTTCATGAACGTGCTCGACTCCTCCATCGCTAACGTCGCCATTCCCACGTTATCGGGCGATCTTGGCGTGTCGGTGGACGAAGGAACGTGGGTGATCACCGTGTTCTCCGCGGCAAATGCTGTGGCAATCCCACTCACCGGCTGGCTCACGCAGCGCATCGGTCAGGTCAAACTCTTCGTCGCAGCGATCCTGCTGTTCACGATTTCATCTGCGTTGTGCGGCATAGCACCCAATCTAACGGTGTTGCTACTGGCACGCGTGCTGCAGGGCGTGTCGGCCGGCCCGCTGATCCCGTTGTCGCAAGCGTTGCTGCTGACCACGTTTCCAAAAGAGAAAAGTGGCAGCGCGTTGTCGCTGTGGGCCATGACGGCCACGGTGGGCCCCATCGTCGGTCCGGCGTTGGGCGGCTGGATCACCGATCGGTACAGCTGGTCGTGGATCTTCTACATCAACGTACCGGTAGGCATCTTCGCCGGTGCGGTAGTGTGGATGATTTATCGCGATCGCGAGACGCCTACTCATCGTCTGCCGATTGACACGATTGGACTGCTTGCCCTGATCGGTTGGGTTGCCGCTCTGCAAGTCATGCTCGACAAGGGCAAAGATCTGGATTGGTTCAACTCAACGACAATCTGTGTGCTGGGCGTGATTGCGCTGATCGGCTTTGCATTCTTCGTGATCTGGGAGTTGACCGAAGACAAGCCAATCGTCGATCTACGTCTGTTTAAAGGGCGCAACTTCCTCGGCGGCACCGTAGCGATCTCTGTCGCCTATGCCATCTTCTTCGCGAACCTGGTGATTCTGCCGCAGTGGATTCAGGAGTATTTGGGCTATCGCGCCGTTGACGCCGGAATGGTGACCGCTCCGCTCGGTGTTTTCGCCGTGATCCTTGCCCCGATCATGGGCAAGGTCATGATGAAGACCGATACACGCATATTGGCGACGCTGGCCTTCGCCGGATTCGCGGGTGTTTTCTTCTTGCGCTCCTTGTACACCACCGACATAGATCAATACACGTTGATCCTGCCGACGCTACTGCAGGGCATTCCGACCGCTCTGTTCTTCGTGCCGTTGACAGCGATCATCCTGTCGGGACTTCCGCCCGAGAAGATCCCCTCCGCTGCAGGTTTGTCGAACTTCGTGCGCGTGTTTGCGGGCGCCGTTGGAACATCGCTGCTGGCCACCGGCTGGAACGACCGCACCATTCTGCATCACTCGCAACTGACCGAGCAGGCTAACAGCTACAACCCGATCTTTACGGAATCGATTGCGCAGGCGCAATCGACGCTGCAGGTCGGCGCTTCCAACGCACTTGCCTTCGTCGAGAACGGACTGCAGGCGCAAGCGGCGATGCTCGGGCTCAACGACATCTTTTGGCTGTCCGCGATCATCTTCATCGTGATCATTCCACTGATTTGGGTCACGCATCCGAGCAAGGGCGCGGCAGCTGGCGCGGCGGCGGCTGGCGGGCACTGATGATTCGCTCTTAATCGAGCGAGCAGCAACAGATTTAGTCACCGCGTATACAACGGATCCGAGGACTTCGACGTGGAACATTACACAAAGAAAACCTTTTCGATGACGCAAAGCATCGGCTTCATGTTGACGAAGGC
Organism: Vulcanimicrobiota bacterium; assembly: GCA_903970555.1. Classification (GTDB taxonomy): domain Bacteria; phylum Pseudomonadota; class Gammaproteobacteria; order Xanthomonadales; family Rhodanobacteraceae; genus Dyella_B. The sequence continues at coordinate 54,222 of CAJCJD010000156.1, read as the reverse complement.
GCGCAATCTGGTGGCGGCGGATATGGATGCGGCGCTCAAGCCGATCGATGTTACCAGTCAGCAAATGGGCATCGTCCTTTGGCTCAGCCGTGGCGTTGCCACCACGCCGTTCGAAATGTCGAGGCATCTGAGCATCGACACCGGTCTGATGACTCGCATGCTGGACAAGCTGGAAGCAAAGGGGCTGTTGAAGCGTACACGCAGCAACACCGATCGCCGTGTCTTCGATCTGACGTTGACCCGCAAAGGCGAAGCGGTCGCCGCAGAAATTCCAGATATCGCGCTCCCCGTATTGAACGAGCGCGTGAAGAGCTTCACCAAGGCCGAATTTAAAGAACTGCTACGTCTGCTTGGCAAGTTCATAGACGCCGACACCGCTCGTTAACGCTTCCAAGACCGAAGCGCTTGCGCGCTCCATTCGATACCCCCACACACCGAGACTAAGACCATGCGTGTTCATCTCATTGCAGCAGCGGTCGGAATGACCCTCGCACTGGCAGGATGTGCCAGCAGCGGCGGCCTGCATCCGGACGGCGCGCCCATCGACCCCAACTCACTCGCAGTTACGCACACCCTGGCGAACGTAACGGTCTCGCCCGCCGCGTGGCCCAAGGCTGATTGGTGGACATCATTGGGTGACAGCCAACTCAACGCGCTGATTGCCGAAGCCTTGCACGACAATCCAAGTCTTGCCGAAGCCGATGCACGGGCGCGCCTGGCACAGTCCGAGGCGTCGCAAGCCGATGCCAACCGCAAGCCGGAAGTAGACGTCGGGGGAAGCGTCGCCGAATTTCGCGCACCGACAACGCTGCCGCCCATTGGCAACGGGCATAACCTCGCCGCCAAGTATGTCGACGCCAGTTTCAAATGGGATCTGGATCTGTGGGGTGGCCAACGCGCTGCATGGGAGGCTGCTCTCGGACAGCAACGCTCTGCGGAAGTTGATGCACATGCGGCGCGTATAGAACTCTCCACGAACGTCGCGCGCGCATACGTGCAGCTCGGCTACGCCTATGCCCAGCAGGATGTCGCATCGGCGGAGCTGGAGCGCGCGACGGACGCACAAAAGCTCACGCGGCAACGTGTTGCCGCAGGCATCGATAGTCAAGTAGTGCTAAAGCAGAGCGATTCAGAGGTCGCTAGCGCGCAGGGGCAAAAGGCTCAAGCGGATCGTGCGATCGACGCAGCGCGTTCTGCACTATCCGTGCTGTTGGGCAAGGGGCCCGATCGCGGCTTGACCATCGGCCGCCCGCAGCTGTTGCCGCCGGGCGTTTTGGCTGTGCCATCCGATCTGCCGGTCGAGTTGCTTGGCCACCGCGCCGACCTGGTCGCTGCGCGGTGGCGTGTGGAAGCCGCCGATAAGAGCATCGACGCTGCCAAGACCCAATTCCTGCCTAACGTCAACATCACCGCGATAGCCGGTCTCGTCGCGGCTGGGGGCGGCAATCTGTTCCAGGCAAAGTCGCGCTTCTACGCCGTGTCTCCAGCGATCAGCTTGCCTATCTTTGATGGCGGTCGCCGCCGCGCGGACTTGAACGGCAAGGATGCACAATACGATTTAGCCGTGGCGCAGTACAACGACACGCTTGTTCGTGCCGTCAATGAAGTGTGCGACGACAACGATGCACTCAGCTCGTTGCAGGTGCAGATCGATGCGCAGCAGCGCGCGTTCGATGCCGCCAACGATGCTTGGAAGCTCGCCGAACAACGGTACAAGGCTGGCATTGGCAGCTATCTGGAAGCCTTGAGCGTGCGCCAGGAACTGCTGATCGCCCAGGATCGCATGGCCACGCTGCATGCCGAACAAGCCGATTACTCCGTGCAAATCATTCAAGCGCTTGGTGGCGGCTACAGTCCGAGCCAGGCCGCTCCCAACGTGTCGACAGCCGCTGCCGACGCGAACTCTTCTTCCCTTATTCATCATCGCTCTTGAGGCAGCCACCATGTCTACTCAAATCGCTTCGACCCCCAACGAGGCCGCGCAACCCAAGAAGAAAAGCCGCAGCGTCATGCTGCGCATCCTTGGCGTATGCATCCTTATTGGCGCCATCGCTTTCGGCATCTGGTATTTTCTGGTAAGTCGCTGGTACGAACATACCGACGACGCTTACGTCAACGGCAACGTCGTGCAGATTACGCCGCAGATTACAGGTACCGTGGTCAGCATCGGCGCCGATGATGGTGACCTCGTTAAGCAGGGCGACGTGTTGGTCACGCTTGATAAGGCCGACGCCGATGTCGCCTTGGAGAATGCCGCCGCAAACCTCGCCAACACCGTGCGTAAGGTGCGTGGTCTGTACAGCACCGTGTCCGGTGCGCAGGCTGACGTGGCGGTGCGACAGGTCGCGTTGCAGAAGGCGAGGGCCGACTACGATCGTCGCGTCAACTTGGCCAGCTCTGGTGCTATCTCCGCGGAAGAACTCTCGCACGCAAGGGATGCGTTGACCGCAGCCGAAAGCTCGCTCACCACGGCCCAGCAGCAGTTGCAGACCAACAAGGTGCTGGTCGACGACACCATTGTCTCGTCACATCCGGACGTCAAAGCCGCTGCCGCTCAATACCGTGCGGCCTACCTCACTGAGGTTCGTACAACCATGGTGGCACCGGTGACAGGCTACGTAGCCAAACGCACCGTGCAGGTCGGACAACGCGTGCAGCCTGGTGCGCCGTTGATGGCCGTCGTGCCGCTGCATGAGGTATGGATCGACGCCAACTTCAAAGAAACCCAACTCACGCATATGCGCATCGGCCAGCCGGTGGAAGTGACGTCTGACGTCTATGGCCACGCGGTCAAATACAACGGCAAGGTGTTGGAACTCGGCGTGGGAACGGGTGGCGCCTTCGCGCTGCTGCCGGCGCAAAACGCCACCGGCAACTGGATCAAAATCGTGCAGCGTATTCCCGTGCGCGTGGTGTTCACCGATCCGAAGCAGTTGGACCAACATCCGCTGCGCATCGGCATGTCTTTGAATACGACGGTGGATATGCACGACGAGAGCGGTCCGACGCTTGCGCAGAAGGCACCGACGCAACCTGCTTTCAGCACGGATGTCTTCCAGCAACAGTTGGCCAATGCGGACGATCATGTCGCCCAGATCATTCACAAAAATATGGCCGGTAATGCGCAGTAGATGCACCCGCATTGAAACGACGCTAGGGCCGAAGTGTCGGTGACGGGACTGACGTGCGAGTGAAGCTCCGCGTCGGTCGATTTACGAACAATGAGAACCAGCTATTTCGAATGGGTGGCAGTTATAGCCTCGGCTCGTGCCGAGGGACATCGAGTAAGAGGTGCATTGCGTGCGAATGCTGTGGTCAATGTTCGGCCGGTCAGCCACACGTGATGCTCCTAATCTTGCGCCCGGAGTAACCATGAACCACCGCATGACACATAAGTCCAGCCGGCAAAAAGCATGCGCGACGCCCGCTTCGCTTCAAATAACCAGCGTCGGTGCGCAGATGGCGACGGAAACAATCTACAAGGTGGCGGAAGTTGCAAGGACATTGAAATGCGCGACCCACATCATGGAGAAGATCGTGCATCTTGCTTCGCGAACGAATGAGCATCTGACGTTATTGCATTGGCTCGTTCTCGTTCGCCTTTCACATACACCGACGTGCAAGCAGACGGAACTCAAATGCGATACGAAGATTGCGGCGGCCTATTTGACCCGATTGGTCGATGACCTAACACGGGAAGGCTTGGTGCGCAGGCACCGCTCATCGTCGGACCGTCGACAAATCGTCCTTGCGCTAACCGAGCGTGGTAGGAGCGCAGCGTCTGAGTTATTGGCGTCGTTGAACGATGTCACTCGGCCATCTCAACTTAGTGCGATCGAGCTTCTGGGTGCTTCGCTCGAACAGTTTGTGTCGCTCGCCGATGGTGAAGAATGGTTTGGGAGCGGGGCGTAGTCTTTGCTTGCGGAAAGGCGGAATAGGCGGCCATCTTGATTCGGCCAGGTGTTCGGCCCTATCGGAATCGTCGAAGACGCTTGATTGCTTGCGCTGGAACTGCATGCGAGTGCACGCAGTCGCTCGTCGTTGAATGGTCGGCCCAGCACCCCTGCGTAAATGTGAGCGTCGCTATCCTGTATCCGGCCGGTTTAGTTCCGTTGCCTGTCTTTCATAGCGTTCGCTAGCTTGCGAAGGAGTTTGGGAAGGCTGTCACGTTCGTCTTTGGGCCAGTCCTGTAGCAGTTGATCGAGAAGCCGACGTCGAGCGGCGGTGATGGCTTCGATGGTGCGTGCTCCGGACTTGGTGATGGATGCCTCTCGGATGCGCATATCGCTTTTACTGGCCTGGCGTTTCACCAGGCCGAGATCTTCCAGCTTCGCGATCTGCCGGCTCACGGTGGATGGGTCTCGCCCCACCTGCTCGGCAAGTTCGGCCACACCCATCGATGGTGTGAGACTGAGCCGCACCAGCAAAGGGAACAGCGCGCGATCCAGCGAGACGCCTGCCTCGTTCAGCAAAACGTCGTCTTGGCGCGGACTATTCATGCATCCCACCAGTTCGATCAGGGCGCCTGCGATCGCATCTAAATTGCGTGTATCGTGCATGCTTTACTTACATCCGAAAGATGGCTAATATGCATGTATGATACATGCAAATGAGCCGGCAATGAAACATACGCCAAAAGTCCTACTCATCATGGGTAGTGTCCGCACCAGCCGCGTCTGTCCAAGAGTCACTGAGTGGGTCGCCGGAATAGGCCGCTCCTGCAACGATTTCAACTACGAAATCATTGATCTGACGGATTGGCCGCTGCCTATGGACGATGAGCCGGGCATCCCGGCGATGGGTAGCTATCTTCATACGCACACGCGTGCCTGGAGCGAGAAGGTCGCCAGCGCCGAGGCGGTAGTCTTTGTTACACCGCAATACAACTGGGGCTATCCCGCTGTGCTGAAAAACGCCCTGGATCACCTCTATAAAGAATGGCGAGACAAGCCTGCCGCTATCGTCAGCTATGGCGGACACGGCGGCGGAAAGTGTTCCGGTCAGCTGCGCCAAGTGGCAGAGGCGCTAGAGATGCGCTTGGTGCCGACCTCGCCTGGCATCACGCTTTCGGACGACGTCATCAGGCATGGCGCTTCCATTGATCCTGACCAGGATTTCGTAGCGCATGTCGAAGCGATCAAACAAGCGTTCAACGAGCTGGCAGTTCAAGTGGAGCTGGCAAATAGGGCCTAGAGCCGCCGAAGAAAATCATGTAAAAGAACCAGGGGAGTGCCATCTTTCGAATATCTGAACGCGCGGCCGTTTTTCATCAAGGCCTGACTGTCGGAGATTGCCATGCGTCGCCTAACTGCATCGTCTTTCGCGATCCTGATCGCGGCGTTCTCAATAGCGGCATTTTCTGCCGACCCTCCGCAGCCCCGGGGCGCCGCTTTGTCGACGCCTTTCGACAGCGATGGGTATTCCGCGATGACGCGGCTCACGCAGACGGATTGCCTTGTCGGATCGGATATCGACCTGAAGACGATGTTGGAGCAGGTTTCCGATTTGCAGAAGCGCGGATTGATTCGCGCCGATGTCGATGAGGCACATGTCAAAGCGCACGCATGGACGACTGCCACGGCTGTTGCGTTCAAGATTGAGCCGATGCTGGTGTCGATCGTTTACGACAGCAATCCCGGGATCGACCATTGCACCTTCGTGCAAACGATCACTGGTCTCGACGGCAAACAGTTGCCGGCATATGGCTTTGGTTTGACTCGCGCCTTGTACAAGAAAACGGATTGGAGCAAGGTGGGGCCAGCGGATCTACCCAGCGTGACTGATCGGTTTCAGGCGTTCAAGGCCACTGCGGATCATTTGAATCAGGAAGGCAAGTAGCGGGGACTTTGCGATGTCGAATGTCGAGCCCGATCGATTTTCCCCGCTTGTCCTTGCCAGAGCAGCCGGCGTTTTGTCGTTGATCGGGATCGTAAGCGGCGCGTTCGATATTGGCTACGTGCGAAGCACGCTGATCGTTGCCGGCGATGCATCAGCGACAGTCCACAACATCTTGGCGCACGAGACGCTATTTCGCGCGGGCTTCGCGGCGCATCTGCTGTTGCTATTGTGTAATATCCCTGGCGAGATCATCAGCTTCATTCTGTTTAGGCGGGTCAATCTCGTCTTTGCTGCTACGGCGATGGGTTGTGGGCTGGTCGGTACGGCCATCGAAGGACTCGATATGCTCAACGCCTACGTGCCGCTTAAACTCGCGGCGGAGAGTAGTGCTTTGGGAGCATTCAATCCCCTGCAGCTGCAAGCCTTGTCGTACATTTCGGTGCAACTACAGGACGCGGGTCTGCTTATCTCATTCGTGTTTTACGGGCTCGATGAAATCGTGGCCGGATTCCTGATTTTCAGGTCCCGTTTCTTGCCTCGTATCCTCGGTATTTTGCTGGGACTTTCCGGACTCTGTTATTTCTCGCACGGCTTCTTGAGTTTCCTGGCGCCGACATTGGATGCGCGACTCTATCCGTATATTCTTTTCCCTTGCCTGCCTGGCGAAGCATCGATCAGCCTTTGGTTGGCCATCATGGGATTGAATGTGGCCAAGTGGAGGGAGTGGGCATCGCAACCTTGGAATGGAGTAGCCGCGGTTACTCACTCTGGGCAGCGGTGATATGCAGTATTCGGGAATTCGTCGTCGACTATCTTTCCAGAGTCAAAACATGAAGACCATTTGCCTCGCCATTCTCATGTCAATCGCGCTTGGCCTTGGTGCGGCAATGGCGCAGGGCGTGGGTGCTCAGAATCCAGGAGGGCTGACTTCTCCTGAAGTCAGCGCCATATTTCTGTTTGGGCGAGCCAATTACTTCCGTGTGGTCGTGCAGCAACGGCGATGCAATCTCCACGACGCGGATACTGTCAATGCAATCAATCAGCGCTTCGAGAATGCCCGCCAGCAATTGGCGGCGCGATATGGGGATCGAACATTTCCCGCTGATATGCCGGTGAATGGGCCCGTCAGGGAGGCGGAGTGCGATCGTATGACGCTGAACTCCTATAGCAATCATGTCGCCGAGATCGAGCAATACGTCGCCAGCATGAAATAGCGAAAAAATGGGGCGACGGCGCAAATAAAATCGACGCATGACCTATGTGGGGTTGATAGATCAGTCATAGAGCTTGTCTTCACCGGGGCCGCTAAGCGCCACGGTGTTCTGATGATATTTTTGCGACATGGCCCGCATTTCAAAACATCGAAAGCCGCTCGCTACCCATCGTCCCCAAGTATCACGTTTTCTATACACCGTCTTCCGCATCCTCCACCGGCCTAGTGGAATAGCCCGATTTCTGGCGTAAGCGTGCTGAAAGGTCATACGTTGAGGCGCAGTGAAAATGCGCTTTTTCGAGTTCGTGGGGAAAGCCCAATTTGTGATCGCACCCTTGTTTCGGCCGCGCCATTGACGGCGAGGCTGCGGTGGATGCTTGTGTCTAGCGAATCATTTCAAGCCGTGAAGTGTCGCTTTGTCAGCTAAAGAATTAGTGCGTTCACATGTTTTGCTCAGTGCTGGGAAATCCGTGCAATACCCGCATTGTGTGTTGGTGAGTCTGCAACGAAACCCTTTGGGGATATGAGGGTGCAGTTGGTTTTCACAGGGGAGTAAATCGTTGTTGCAAGTGCCTCGGCTCGTGGATAGTCCAGGGCCGAAAACCGTTTGCCTTTTACATATCTGGGGAGAACTGTAATGCAAGCTAAGTTAAAGTTCGTATTCGCTGCCGGTCTTTTGAGTGCTGTTTGCGCTCCGGTTGTTTTCGCTGCTGACGATGGCATCCTCGAGCAGTCTGCCAAGGACTCCTGGCGTCACGATATCGCGCAGATCGCAACGCCTGCGGAAGGTTGCTTCCACGCTACCTATCCCAGCGTCGTGTGGGAACAGGTCGCTTGCAAGCAGCTGACCCCGCGCGCGCATCCCGTGCCCCGCCATATTGTTTTCGGCCAGGAACAAACTGCGGGTAACGGCAACGACTACACGCTGAACACCACCACCGCGATCAGCAAGGCAGTCGGCAGCTTCCCGACCTACTCGGGCGTGACCTCCGAGAAGAGCGTCGGCGTGGCGGCTTACGGCGACGGTGGCATTCTCGGTGCGAACGAATACTCGCTGCAGATGAATACAAGCTTCAACAACACTTCTGCTGCGTGCAAAAGCCATTCCGGCTGCACCGTGTGGCAGCAGTTCATCTATGCGACCGATTATGAAACCGAAGGCGAAGGCGCCGTATTCATGCAGGACTGGTTGATTGGCTGGGGTAGCAGCAGCTGCCCGAGCGGTTTCGGAAGCGACGGCGAAGGCGATTGCTACGAGAACAGCGCCGCCACTGAGCTTTCGGACATCTCGCCCAAGTCCCTGGGTAGCGTGACGCTGACCGGCACGGCCACCACCGGCGGCAACGACACCACCGTTGTTACCTATGATGGCGACGCTTACAGCACCAGCCAAAAGGACAGCGTCCTGGATATCGCCAGCGTGTGGAACCAGGTCGAATACAACGTCGTTGGCGATGCTGGCGGTTCGGAAGCCAAGTTCAACACGAGCGGCGTCTCGATCAAGGTGAATATCGCCGCCACCGATGGCTCAACCAGCGCCCCGACCTGCGAAGCCGATAGCGGCACCACCGGCGAAAGCAACAACCTGACCCTGGGTAGCTGCACCGCTACGGGTGGTTCGACGCCTTCGATTTCGTTTACCGAGTCGAACTAATCGATCGCGATTGTTGTTAGCCGAAGTTGAGCAGACGTTGAGGCCGAGGGTGTTCCCTCGGCCTCAACTGTTTTGATGCGTCAGCGAATCGTGCAATGCCCGCAACGCTGGCAATAATTGCTCCGGTTCACGTATCGCTTTGCGCGCCGCCCCGATGGCCTTGCGTACATGGCCTGGCGTTTCCTGCTGTTTGATCAGTGCGATCGCCGGAGCGCGACAGGCAAGCAGGGCATCGACCCAGTCTGCGGGGTGAGTGGGTGCGAATCGTCGCGCCACCAAGCGGCTTGCCTTGAATGCGGGAGCTACTTGCTCCACCGATACGAGAGCAGCAACGAAGCTATCGGGTGCTTTTTTCGCTGTAGAGGGATCGAAGGCTTCGGACAGTGCCGCCAAGGCATCCGCGATACGTCGACGCAAAACGGTCGTCGATCGAACGGGATAGATCAGCCATGCGGAGGCGACGCCAATGATCGCGCCGATCACGATTTCCTCCAGGCGAAGCCCGAGCATATTTTGCGTCGATGACCCGCTGAAGCCTTGCAGCAAAGCAAGCGCCATGGTGACGAACAACGCCCACCATGCGTAGTTCCACGGACGCAGCCACAGGCCGAGGAAGACGGACGCGAGTATGAGTGCGACAGTAGTGGTATCGTGCGAACCCACATGCACTGTGAGTAACAACGCAGTGATGGTGCCGACAGCTGCGCCCGCCACGCGCAACACGCTTTTGTACGCCACATCCAACCGTCCACGATTGCCGCTGTTGACGATAAACGCGGTGAGTACGATCCAGGCCCAGCGCTCGGCAAAAAACACGTAGCCGATGATGAAGGATGCAGCCAGCGCGACGGCCATTTGAATGGCCATGCGTGTGCTGGCTGCGGGACGCATTGAGCCTTCTTGTGTCGAAGTCACGGGGACGGCAGTCGCTGCGCGCAGCGGTGGCAGAATATGAAGTCGACGGCCCAAGACTTGAAAGGCGGCGACCCACGCCAGTGCCAACAGCGCGACGATGATCGGCACCAAGATTGCCATCCATGAGCCAGCATGTTTGCTCGGTATGTAGGGCGTAGTAAGAATCACCACAAACGGGAGTGCGATGAGCGAGCCGGCGCGGCGAGCCATCTCGCCGAATCGGCGTAACCAGATCGAAAAGAACATACCCGCGACAAATACGACGGCACCGGCCCAGGGCGCGCGATGCAACAGCGTGGCGACGCCTGTGGCAACGAGGCCGATCAGGGGAAGGGCGACGGCCGCTTCCAGCCGGCCTCGAAGGTCGTGATCGAGATGGCTGCGCGAAAACGATAAGCACAAGACCACCGCGAGCACAGCCGGGCCGGGCTCCGGATCGATAGCCATGGCACACGCCAGTGTGGCGAGTGCGGCCAGCATGGTTACCGCGGCGGCACCTAGCGAACGGCCGATGGCGCCTAGGCTCACGGCTTTATCTTGCAGCGGGGTGATCGTATCGGCCGGCATGGTAGGCATGGGTAATGTTCCGGTCGGAAGAATATACGTAAGAATGGTTTCAGGTTGATTTGCCCCCACCCAGCACTATCGCCCTTAACATTTTCTCGGCGCAAGCTCTCGTTTTTACGGGGCTCTTTTGGGGCAGAACGCCCATCTGGTGGAGACCCTTGGACTCCATTAGATTAGCCGCAGGGGAATCCAGGCTTCTTGCAGTCCGAACCGAAGCGACCGACGTTTGTTGGGGCGTGGCGGTGGCGTTTATCTCGGACCGATGCGAGTGAGCTCGTCGGCAGTTCTGCATGCACGGGGGCAGTCATGTTCATTGTGTGGGGAAAGAAAGCTGTTACGCGGCGTATGGGTTATGTGGCTGACTTTTGTCCGGTTTGTCGCGGGCCAAAAGCATTTCAACTCAACCGTGTTGGTATGGCCTCGCACGTGTACTACATCCCGATGGGGGAAGGTGCCTTGATCGGGCACGATCGTGCTTGTAACGATTGCGGCGTAAAGCTCAAGGCCGATCCACGCACTTACACGTCGATACCTAAAAAGCTCAGCGATGTCGACTCATTGCGCAGGCAGACCTATCCACAGTTGCTTGAAGTGTATGCCGAGCGCCTGCGTATCGAAGACAAAGTCAGGAATGCACCCAACGAGCTCACTGCCGAAGAACGCGCTGCGTTGATCAAGCAACCCTTCGCGCTGTTGGCGCATGTTGTCCAACGTCGATTCTCGGCTACGCATCTCGATAAGGAGTGCTTGTTCGCGATGACGGGTACGGCAGTTGCGATGTTGATTGCCGGTCCTGTTACAACGGCGGTAGCGCCCGAATACGCGCCCTCGGTGCTGATGACACTGCTCGCGGCGGGCTCGATTGCCACTATCTGGCTGATTGCTACCTGCGGAAGGCGGTATATCAAGCGAAAAATCATACCCGTACTCAGCGAATCACTCCGGCCGCTGCAGCCGACGTTGTCGGAAATAAATTCAGTGCTTGCTGAATTGAGACGTGTGGGACAGAAGCTCGGCAAGAAACTCAGTGCCGAGGATTTGCTGCGAACGATGCGCGCCATGTGACAGGGTTGTTTGCGCGGCCCTGCACGGACGATGGAGGTGGCATGAAACGTTCGAAGACTGTATCGCTTGTCGCGATGGGATTAGCGCCGCTGTTACTCGGTGGATGCAATAAACCGAAGGCAAGCGTGCGCGGCTTTGCTGACCTCGACGCCTGTGCGCACGCGGGCATTCCTGAGAACGACTGCGTGACGGCCTATGGTTCGGCGGAGGTGGCCGCGCTGCACTATGCACCTTCCTTTGATACGCGAGAACAATGCGAAGCCAAATACGACCCTTCCGACTGCGAGTCATATCCGGTGAGCGCGAGCGTGATCGGATGGCGACCAGCGATGAAGGGCTTTCTTGTAAGGCGCATCCTGGATAATTACGCCGCGACCTACGCACGGGGTGGCCCGTACTTTCTGCTGCGCAATGGCAGCGATTACTCGCCGCAATGGAGCGACATTTCTTTGGACACAGGGCCATCTCGCGGTTCGCAGCCTTGGCAGCCGGTGGGTACCGGTGGGATTGGCCGGTTGTCCACCGGCAGTTGGCAGGCCGTTGATGTCAGCGAAGAAGGCGAGGGCGAAACGATGGGGCGCGGCGGCTTCGGAGGCGAGGAAGGTGGTAGCTAGCGTTGTTACGTGATGCGATAACTTAAGTAGGCGCCGCGCGCGGCACCTGCATTCACGTGTATCTTCTTCAGGTAGCGGTACTCCACTGAAGAAGTCAGGAGTTGTCTGATGTCGCCTGAGTCCGATCCCTCGCCTGTCGCCATCGTCAAAGATCGTGCGCTCATCGTCGTTGCCAGCGGCACCGTGCTGGCCCTGCTGTATTTCGGCAGGGATGTGCTGATTCCCATCACGCTTGCGCTGCTGCTTAGCCTGCTAATGGCCCCTTTGATCCGCGTTTTGCGCCGAGTGGGGCTAGGGCACGGGTTCTCCGTGGTGATCGCGGTGCTTGCTTTGGCGTTCTTTGTGGTGGGCTTGGCGACCACGATCGGTTCGCAAGTCGTGCGCATGGCCGAGAGCTTCCCCCAATACCAGGCCACCATTAACGTCAAGGCGCGGACGCTGCGTGAGATGTCGCTGGGGCGCATGGCGGCGATGCAAGGCGAGGCCGGCAAGGTGATCAGCCAGTTTGGCGACACGGAACCCCAAGCGCAGGCGACATTGCAGGCGCGTCAGGATTTGGTCTCTTCCAAGGGTCTTGTGCCGGTGGAAGTGCATGCTGCGCCGGCCGGTCCGTTGGATGTGGTAACGCGTGTTTTCTCATCGGTATGGACGCCGCTGGAAACGGCGGGCATCGTGCTGGTGGTGCTTATCTTTGTGCTGCTGGAGCACGAGGCGTTGCGGGATCGTTTTATCCGCCTCGCAGGCGGTAGCGATCTGCGATCGACGACCGCGGCCATCAACGATGCCAGCGCGCGGCTTTCGCGATTTTTCGTTTCGCAGTTTGCGGTCAATTTCGGCGTAGGCGTGCTGATTTTTGTCGGGTTAAAGATCATCGGGCTGCCCAGCGCGCCGTTGTGGGCCACGCTAACCGTGGTCATGCGTTTTGTGCCGTATGTGGGTGTTTGGCTGGTGGCGATACTTGCCACCGTGTTGGCGGCTGCCGTCAGTCCAGGCTGGTCGCTGATGCTGATGACCCTCGGCTTGTTTCTGCTGGTCGAGATTGTTGTCGCGGAGTTGGTGGAGCCTCAGTTGTATGGGCATAACACGGGGCTCTCTCCGCTTGCGGTCGTGGTCGCGGCAATCTTCTGGAGTTGGCTGTGGGGGCCTGTCGGACTGGTTGTGTCCACGCCATTGACGTTGTGCCTGGTGGTCGCTGGCCGCCATGTGAAGGCGCTGAGCTTGCTGGATATTCTGTTGGGCGACATGCCGGCGCTCACCATGCCGCAACGCTTCTACCAACGCGCGTTATCCGGTGACTCGGATGAGATCATCGCCAGCGCACGGGTGTTCCTTAAGCGGCGCACCTTCGCTGCTTATTGCGACGTCGTCTTGTTGCCGGCCTTGCAGCTTGGCTGGAACGACTTGTCGCACGGTGTCATCGCTCCCGCGCAGCAGGTCAAGTTGCGCGGTGCGATCGTGCGCGTTATCGAATCGCTCGGCGGCGAAGCACACAATGCACCGCGCGGGAAACCACGTGCGTCTGTGCTAAGCGATTCTAGCCTTGGCCGCGTGCTGCGCCAGCGGCGCGAGGGGGTGAGCGGGCGATGGCAAGGGCCGCTTGCGGTCGCCCCGGGATCGATCGTGCTGTGTGTGGAGATCGGTGGCCCCATGGATGACCTGACCGCCGAAATTCTTGCCCGCATCCTGCGCGAGCTGAATATCGATGCGCGTCATCTGTCGGTCGAGGATATGGACGCCTATGAAGCGGAGCCTCACCCGGAAGCAACGCCCGACAGCGTGTCGATGGTCTATATCGTCAGTGCGCTGCCGAGCAAGGAATGGGAAAAGGGGGATGCCTTAGCTGCAGACATGCGTCGTCGTTTTCCCGAGGTGTGTCTCATCAGTTTGCTGCTTCCGGAGTTGCTGGCCGTGCCTGACGTGCAGGAAGCTTATGACGCTGTCGATCACGTCGCCCATTCGTTCGAGGAGGCGGCGCAGCAGGCCATCACCCGGTTTCCCGACAATGCCAGGGTGCGGCGCGGCACCTGACAATAGATGATGCGCAAAAGGGCTCCGCCCTTCGTCTTTGGAACGCGGAGATAGTGTTAACGAATCTGCATGGCCCCTTCTGGGCAATGCGCCAGCCGAATAGACTTATCTGCAATCTTCAAGGAGGCTGCTATCTTCGGGCCCGGATCACGCCCTGATCGCCGCCTCGCTACCTATCGTAACGGAATTCATGACCGCTCTGAACGATCTCCAGGCCCGACTCATTGACGCGTTCAATCGTAACGACTGGCCGCGCGTGCAGCAATTGGCGTCGCAATTGCTGCCGCTAGCACCCAACGATGCGATGGCGCCCTTCATGGGAGGCGTGGCGTGCATGCAGTTGCAGCAATTGCTACAGGCGGTGGAGCTGCTACGTCAGGCCACGTTGCTTGAGCCTCGTCGCGCCGACTTTGCTGCGCAGTACGCCAAGTCGCTGACGTTCGTAAAGCGGATGAGCGAGGCGCGGCTAGCTGCTGATCAGGCCATGGCGCTGGCTCCTGCCGATCCATTCACGCTTGATACGCTGGGCGTGGTTTATAGCCAGGCCAATTCGCACGAACAAGCCACCGCCGCCTTTCGTCGTTTGGTGACGATGGTGCCGAACCACCCGCCTGCGCGCTTCAACCTTTCCTACGCGCTCCTCGCCATGGGCGATGCCGAAGCGGCGGAGCGCGAACTGGAAGAATGTATCCGCCTGGATCCCTGTTATTGGAACGCACATGTGAGCCTAGCCAATCTGCGTCGACAGACCGCGGCCAGCAACCACGTCGAGAGGCTGCGGACATTGCTGGCGCGTTATGCGGCGAATCCGGGCGCGCGCCAATATCTGAATATCGCGCTGGCGAAAGAGTGCGAGGATCTGGGCGACTATCCGACCGCCTTCGAACACTACAGTCGTGGCAAGGCAGTTGGTCGTGATGCGCGCCGCCACTCGATAGAACGCGACGAAGCGATCTTCGGGCGACTGATGCAGAGCTTTCCCGTCACGTCTACCCAGACGTCCACAGGTGATGCGGGTAGTGCACCCATCTTTGTTATCGGCATGCCGCGCACAGGCACGACGCTGCTGGATCGCATTCTTTCCAGTCATCCGGATGTGCGTTCCGCTGGCGAGCTGGAGGATTTTCCAGCCATCTTGCAACGCGCCTCTGGCAGCAGCATGCCGATCCTGCTCGATCCCGAGCTTCCAGCCCGCGTGCGTGGCATCGATTGGCAGCGAGTGGGCGCGGAGTATCTGGCTGCCACGCGATCACATGTCGAGCATGCAATGCATTTCATCGACAAGCTGCCTCACAACTTTCTCTACGCCGGTTTCATTGCGCGCGCATTGCCGCATGCAAAGATCGTCTGCCTACGCCGCGACCCGTTGGACACCTGCTTGGGTAACTTCCGCCACCTATTCGAACAGCAATCGTCCTATTACGACTACTCCTTTGACTTGGGCGATACCGGCCGTTACTACGTGGGATTCGATCGCCTGATGGCTCACTGGTATCAGGCGTTTCCCGGGCGGATATTCGAGCTGCATTACGAGGAGTTGGTCGAAGCGCAAGAGCCCGTCACCCGCCGGCTACTCGATTTTTGCGGGTTGCCCTGGGACGACGCCTGCCTGCAGTCGGAGCGCAATGCTGCGCCGGTCAATACGCCTAACGCCTGGCAGGTACGCTCGCCCATTTACCGTAGCGCACTCGGGCGCTGGAGACACTACGAACCGCAGTTGCGCGAGTTACGCGAGTTGCTGACGGGATCGGGCATTGCACTGAGCTCATGAGGTGAAGATCGGGAGGGGCTGCCCGACTCTGCGCTTCCCCATGATCACTTTCCTGCGCCAACGTGCATCCGCATGGCACTTTCCTCCGTATCTATAAACGCTTCCATACGGAAGTTCATTCAGGACGGAGATCAAACATGAATATCAATCAACGCAAGCGCGTGCTTGCGACGGGCGCGGCTGTGCTGATGGCTGCTGTTGCGTTCGCTCCGATCGTGGCGTGTGCGCAAATGGATATGCAGAAAACCGTTACGGTGGGTGGTGCCCCGATGTATCCATCCAAGAACATCATCCAGAACGCGGTCAACTCGAAGGATCACACTACCTTGGTCGCGGCGGTAAAGGCTGCGGGGCTTGTGGATACCTTGTCGGGTCCAGGGCCGTTTACCGTGTTCGCGCCTACCAATGAGGCGTTTGCCGCGCTCCCGGCGGGTACTGTCGACAACCTGCTCAAGCCTGAGAACAAGGCCACCTTGGTCAAGGTGCTTACTTACCACGTGGTGGCAGGTCGGCTGACGGCGGCGGATCTGGCGGCAAAAGTGGCTGCCGGTGGCGGCAAGGCTGAATTGAAAACCGTCGAGGGCGAAGACATAACGGTTAGCAAGGACGGCGATCAGTGGACGATTACGGATGCGAAGGGCGGCACTGCCCATGTCACCATCGGTGATGTGATGCAATCCAATGGCGTGATTCACGTCATCGATAGCGTTTTGATGCCCTGACCGCGCTTAGGCCAATAGGGTCAGGTTGAGTTTCTCGCGCTCAGCCTGATCCGCTTGTTCGTTACGCTACGCGAGTGCTGCGGCACGCCGGATAGCCCGAGCAACCCCAAAACGTTTTCCCTGATCGTTGATTAGAGCGTTGCACCATCGAGCGGCCGCACACCGGGCAAATCGGCTCCAAACCCATGATCGCTTCGGGGGCTTTCACGGGTCGGTATCTCGATGGGACAGTCCTTTGGCTTTCCCGCACCATCTCGAGAAGGGCATTGCCGTGAATAAGCTCGATGGGTTTGCCTTGCACGAATTGCTGGGCATCGTCGGTGTAGTTGCCGATGGCGACGATCTTCACCGCGTCGGCTCGGTGGTGGCCAAGCAGCCCGTACATCTCGCGAACTACTCTTACGTCAACGAGTTTGGTGCGCCATTGCTTGCATTGCACTAGCGTCATGGCGCCGTCTTTGCGAAGCATCAGGTCGACGCCACCGTCTGCGCCGCCCAGGCCGGTTTCCTTCACGGCGTAGCCTTGTCGACGAAAGGCTTCGCCGACCAACATTTCAAATTCGCGCCAGTCGATCGCGCCCAAGCTGTTCAGGCTGCTTTGTGTTTCCAGCAGTTGCGAGCGCCGGCGGCTGTCCATGTAGGAAATCAGCGCGGCAACCCAGCACATGCCCAGCAGCAAACAAGCGACAGCGGTGCTTGAGCCTTGGCGAAGCTGTTGCCCAAGCGATTGCCCGACCGGGCCGCCGAGCGCGGACAGGAACCAGGCGAGGATGTAACGCACGCCAACGTAGCTCACGATGCCCAGCACCACGCCTGCCTGCCAGGGCAATCTGGAAACGACCTCTATGCCGCCGTCTTTCCGCCTAGCCACCGCTCCCCCTCGAGCGTTCGATCACGCCTGCCATGTGAATGATGTTGCGGACACGACTATGCGTTGGTCCGCGGACTCCTTGGGGGAAAGTAAGCAGGAATTGCGCCAAGCCTATCGAAGGCCAGCGGGTTGGGCGCGTTGCCTTTTCCTGCGGCCATTTAGCGTGCTGTCTGACGATCGCCTTACATGTATCACTAGCAGAAGAGGTGCTGCAGATAGGCACTTCGCTGCAGGTGGATGACCAAAATAGGTCACCTTCGACGCTAGGCGGCCCGGCGTTCGGATGGGTTGATAAGGTCGCCCTGGTCGATGCTCACGTGCAGGCGTCCGGCATCGACGTGCAAGCGCAAGTGATGGTATTTCCAGAGATAACGAAGCCCCACGATGGCTGCGGCAAATCCCGCCGTCGCACCCACGCCAAGCGCCCAGCGTGGGCCATAGGTATCCGCGACCCAGCCCACGATAGGTGCGCCGATGGGCGTACCGCCCATGGCGATGGCTAGGAAGATGGCTACGATCCTGCCGCGCATGGCGGGCTCGGTAGTCAGCTGCATCAGGCTGTTAGTTGACGTGGTGAACGTCTGCGCGCTAACCCCAATGGCAATAAGCACGATGCCAAACAGCCAGTAGTTCGGGAGCACCGCGGCTACCGCCAGACCCAGCCCGAACAGGGCGGCCGCGCCGAGCAGGAGCATGATGTGCGGTTTCGCACGATGCGCGGCAAGCAATGCACCGGTGACCGATCCAATGGCCATGGTGGAGGTGAGGAACCCATAGCGACCTGCGCCCGCGTGAAAAACGGTGACCGCCATGGTCGAAATGAAGATCGGGAAATTGAGCCCGAACGTGCCGATCAAAAACAGCATAACCAAAATGGCTTTCAGGTCCGGCCGTTTCCATACATAACGAAAACCGTCAACGAAGCCTGCGCGCGTACGCTGCGCCCGATGTCTTGGATGAAGTTCGCCGATACGTAGAAATGTCAGCGAGCAAAGCACGGCAGCGAACGAGGCGGCATTGATGACGAACACCCACCCGCAGCCCACGGCAGCGATGAGCAGGCCGGCGATAGTGGGGCCAATCATTCGTGCGGCGTTGAACGAGGTGGAGTTCAATGCCACGGCATTGGATAGATCCGTTTCGCCGACAAGATCGGAAACGAAGGTTTGCCGTGCCGGCGCGTCGAATGCCGTGACGCAGCCCAGCAGTAGCGCGAAAACATACACCTGCCATAACTGAACTAGGCCAGTGATGGTGAGTATGCCCAGCCCCAATGCCAGCGTGCCCAATGCCGCTTGCGTCACGAATAGAAGCTTTCGGCGATCGACGTGATCGGCCGTGAAACCCGTCAACGGCAACAAAAGAAGCTGCGGACCGAACTGCAAGGCCGTGACCACGCCCACAGCGGCCGCATTGTTGTGGGTGAGCTGGGTGAGTACGAGCCAGTCCTGCGCGATGCGCTGCATCCACGTGCCAATGTTCGACACCAATGCACCGCCGGCCCATACGCGGTAGTTATAGCTACGCAAGGAGCGAAAGGTGCTGATCATCGAGCCGCTCGCTTTCGCGCGGGATCCGGAAGAAACACGATCAGGCGCCGCGACGATCGAGGAGATCAATAATCTCCTGCGTCGTGCCTGTTTCGCCTAGTCGCGGGAAAATGCGCGTCACGCTATGAGTGTGGTTGACGTCGCTCATATCCGCCATGGCGTCGATGGCCAGGGTGACGTTGAAGCCAAGCTCATGCGCGTGTCGAGCCGTCGATTCAACCCCAATGCTGGTGGCAACGCCGATCACCACCACCTGCGTCACGTTGAGGCGTTTCAGATGCTCGTGAAGGTCGGTATTCGTGAATGCTCCCCACGTATGTTTCGTGACGACGTGGTCTTGTGGTTGCCGATTGAGTTCAGGTATCAGATCGGCCCAATCGGAAGGGCGCTCACCTGCGCTGCGAACCTGTTCCGCGCGACCAGGAGCGCCTCCTTTCACGTTGACCAGCACGACAGGCAAGTTGTGGCGACGAAATGCATCGGTCAGCTCGCTCGCGTGCTTCACCACTACGTCGACCGGTTGTGCAATGGGGTAGGACACAATGCCCTTTTGTAGATCTACGACGATCAGTGCGGTTTTAGCGTCAAGTGCGGTGACAGTCATGGATTCGTTCTCGGGGATGGGGAAGGGCACGTTAATGGTGATGCAAGCGCGTTAGCGCTACGCGTCAACGAGGCGTTTGAGCAATTCGACGGCGCCGGCAAGTTTCTTTTGCTCCGCGAGCGAAAGCTTTGCCTGGATCGTGCGGAACAGCCAATCCTCGCGTGCCGCACGGCTGGCTTTGATCCATTCGCGGCAAGCCGGAGTCAGCGACAAAACGGTTTGTCGTCCATCGGTCGGATGCGGTGATCCGATGACAAACCCGGCCGCCTGCAAGGCAGAAACCGTCGCGCCCATGGATTGCGGACGCACGCCTTCGGCTTGCGCAAGCGTCGTGACCGTCGCCGGGCCTTCGCGCTCCAGGCGGCTTAGAACGGATATCTGCGAAGGCGTGAAATCGCCCGCATGTGCTTCTTCGCGCAGGCGGCGTCTGAATTGACCTATGAGAACGCGAAGTTCTCCGGCTGTTGCCGATACGCGTGCCGTCTCTGGATCGACTTTGCGTTTGTTCATGCCGCCATGTTGGCATATATGAAGAAAAACTACAAAGTTTACCTTCACAATTGGATTGTCAAAGCGAAGTGAAGCACGCAGACGTAGCTCAGTACATGCGCTATTCGAATCGTCCGTAGCTGTGGTTCGACGAACGCCTCTGTCACGTAAGTATTTGCTGATGCGATAGTCGCGTTCGGATATCACTTCCGTTTCACGCACTTCATGCGATGAAGGTGCGTGCATAGATGCGATGGGGAGCATCGCATCACTTGGATCGGTCTAAGTATCGCGATGTGATAGCGATCAAAAAAGTCAGTCTTTTTCGCGTTCATTCTTCGATGCCTTGAAGGGTGGCCCGTTGAAGAGAGCGGCAAGTCACTACCAATAGCCGCAACAGCGATCAACGCTGTGACGCACGGGGACTTTAGTGAGCAAGTGAGAGACAAAGTCGTCTTGACGACTTTGCGTCGCTGGCGTTCGCCTTTTTACGCTGCTGCATGCAACACAGCAGGCTCAAAGCGCGCGTCAACATCCGCTCAATTCTACTAATGGGGTATCTACCAATGATTCGATCACATTCGACTGGAAAAGATCTTTCAAATGGAGTTTCCCACCATGTTCGAAACGCATGCTCGCTTTCGCTTGCCATTGCGTTGGCATTTGGCGCGACCACGGCGGCGCAGGCGGCCGAAGTTCTAACTCACCACGTGCGTGACGCGGTGAGCCAGGGTACGGCGAAGCAGGTCGGTAACCTTCCCGCCGGCCAATTGATGGGCCTGGATGTTGTTCTGCCGGTGCGTGACCAGGCTGGCCTGGATGCATTCGCAGCAAGCGTTACGAACCCAGCAAGCATTAATTATCGCAACTACATGACTCCAGCACAGTTCACTGCGGAGTTTGGACCCACCCAGAATGACTACGATACCGTCGTTAAATACCTAACCAAGTACGGATTCACCGTCACCGGCGGAAGCCGTGATGGCATGGATGTGCAGGTCGTGGGGCCGGTATCTGCGGTCGAAGCTGCCTTCAACGTCAAGATGCATACCTATCAGCACCCGACTGAGAATCGTGTTTTCTACAGCGCCGATCGCGAGCCCTCGACCGGCTTGGCGATTTCGCTCTGGCATGTTTCGGGGTTGAACAACTATTCGATTCCGCATCCGTTGTTCGTCAAGAAGAGCGGCGATGCACTGAGCAACGGTACTGAAGCTAACAAGCTCGTGTCGCACGCAACCACGGGATCTGGTCCCTCGGCCTCGTTCCTGGGAAGTGACATGCGTGCAGCCTATTACGGCGGTACCGCGCTCACCGGTGCCGGTCAAAATCTCGGCTTGTTCGAATATTACGGTACCGATCTGGCTGACCTGACGACGTACTTCAAGAACGCGGGGCAAACCAACAAGGTGCCCGTGACTCTTCTCTCCACTGACGGCACCAGCACGTCCTGCGTTTATTCGAGTGGTTGCGACGATACCGAACAGACGCTCGATATGACGCAAGCTATCGGCATGGCTCCAGGATTAAGCAGCCTGGTGGTGTATGTCGGCTCCACCGATACGGCCATCATCAGTGCGATGACGACGCACAGCCCCCTGCCTACGACGATCGGCTGTTCGTGGGGCTGGACGCCCGATGACCCGACAACGCTCAATCCCTACTGGGAGAAGATGGCCTCGCAAGGTCAGAGTTTCTTTGCAGCATCGGGCGATGATTCGACTTGGTCGAAGCGCAATGAAGCGTGGCCCGCTGACGCTGCGTATGTCATCTCCGTTGGCGGCACCGATCTGACGACCAGTTCCGCCGGAGGGCCCTGGAAGTCGGAAACGGCTTGGGTCGACAGCGGAGGCGGTATTTCGCCTGACAAGATTGCCATTCCTTCCTGGCAGCAGATCAGTGGCGTGATCAATTCCAGCAACAAGGGCTCGACGACCTATCGCAATGGTCCGGATGTATCGGCCAACGCCAACTTCACTTTCTACGTGTGCGCAGACCAGACCACGTGCACAGCGAACGATTACGGTGGCACCAGCTTTGCCGCGCCGATGTGGGCTGGCTTCATCGCGCTGGTCAATCAGCAGGCCGCTGCTAACGGTAAGGCGAATGTCGGGTTCATCGACCCAACCATTTACGCCGAGAATGAATCGGGTGGCGCGTTGACTTCAACCTACACCACCGACTTCCACGACATCACCAGCGGCAAGTCTGGCAGCTATTCGGCCGTGACTGGCTATGACTTGGTGACAGGTTGGGGTAGTCCAAAAGCGGCTTTGATCTCGACATTGGTTCCATAGGTGTAACAGACGCCGCCCACCAGAAGAAAAATATCCAAGCACCTTACGAGGCCCGGTGATTCAAGCCGGGCCTTTTTTCGTGAAAGAGGCTGGGGGCAACAACATCGTTGGTTGAGCTTGGATGACCCGGTTCATGCGTAGTGCTTTCAGCTGGCCGAGTTCGCAACAGAAGTGACAGCGGCATGACTGGCCACAACGGTGGGTACGTTCACTTTCACTTTCGTCGTAAGCATAGCGCCCAGGGTCAGCACACAGACCAGCATGCAGGCGGTAAACAGGCTTTTCAGCATCAGGGTCTCGAATTTCATGGCCGTTCTCCGTGAGTTAGGAAATGAAGCTTTCGAGGTATAGATGGCAAAGCTCATGCCAAAGGTTTAAATGCCGCGCAAACCGCATTCCAAAGCCATTGTTTCTGGCGTTGCGCGGAACGCGGGGTTGTCCGCGGACAATAGTCGCTGTTGTCCGGACAGGGCGCGGACAACGGATATCGGTGGTGGGTTGAGCCCGTAGGTACTCACGCGCCTGTGGCTCGCAAAGCAAACGCCTTTACGGCAAGATGCGTCCGATTCAGGGGAGAGTACGCATGCTCAACTTACCGCCCAAGGACCCTCGTAGCCTCTTCAGTCGTTTCGGCGCTGGTGGCCTTATGGTGGGTGTCGTCATCTTGGCGCTGCTGTACAGCACCGTTTTTGTCGTGTCGCCGAGCGAAGAAGCGGGAACGCGTTGGATGGGCGGAACGCCTATGACCGTCGCGCCACTGACGACAGGTGTTCATTTCAAAGTGCCGTTCTTTGAAACCGTCGATCGCCTGCAAACCAGCCGTTCGGTTTACACGCTCAACGGGCTGGATGTGTACACGAATGACAATCAGAAAGTCACGATCGATGTCAGCCTGATCTACCAGATACCCAGTTCGGCCGTGATGAATCTTCTTTATCACGTGGGTCGCGCCGGTGCGGTAGATATAGAGGCCACTATTCTTCCGGTCGTAAGAGACCGTGCACTTGCCGCGTTCGCCCAATACAACACGCTCACCATTTCCGATCAGCGTGCGCAGATTACCGCCCAGATGCGCAAGGACATCAGCGACGCATTGCAGCGGCTGTTCAACGTGGACGTCATTGACGTGCAGCTTGTCGGTATCCACTACTCGCCAGTGTTCGACCAATCGATCGAAGAAGCGGTACGCGCGAAAAATCTCGCCGTTCAGGCAGAAAACACCGTGGCGCAGAAGAAGTTTGAAGGCGAGCAGAAAACAGTCACCGCCAATGCCGAGGCCACCGCTGCGGTAGAGCGCGCCAATGGCGAGGCGCAGGCCACGGTGCTGCAAGCGCAGGCGCAGGCCAAGGCGATCGATACCGTGGGTGAGGCGCTTAAGAATAATCCGGAGTATGCGCACTTCTACGGTCTGCAGCATTGGAACGGGATTCTTCCGCAGGTCGTGGGATCGGGTTCGATACCGATGATTGATTTGAATAAAGGTTCGGACGCGAAGTAAGCGAAGTGGGCGCGACGTTCGCCCTCTTGATGGGCCGTGGTTGGTCGTTGAGCGCGAACGGCCTTAAAGGTGCAGGAAGGCGATCTTCTTCTGCTTTGGAAGTCGCTTGATTTCCCATTCTGCGCGCGAAGCTGCTGCGCGGTTCTCGTAAGGTCGCGCACCAATCAATCGTATCGGCGGGTGCGCACGTGTATAGCGTGCGCCACGGCCTTCAACATGTGCCTTGTAGCGGGCGTCAAGATCGTTGGTGATGCCGGCATAAAACGAGCCATCGCGGCATTCGATCAGGTAAAGACACCATTGGCGGTTATTGCTGATCGTAGTCATCGGTGAACGGAGGGGCCGGAGCGCTGTGATGGTAGCTAAACCGCGGCCTATGACCCTAGCGGAGTCGGCTAGCTAGCCGTGTCGGAACATGTGGCCTCAGGCCGGGCACTGTTGCTCATGGGCTGCCGACTGCCCTGCGATGCATGGGTGGAAGCCGAATCATCGTCCGCTTGGCTCATCACGACACGATTGCGGCCATCGCGTTTGGCGCGATAAAGCGCATCATCGGCTGCTGCCAGCAGCTTGCGCAATTCGTACCCATGCTGTTCGGTCGACGCGATGCCGAAACTGGCGGAAATGGTGAGATCTCGGGATTCCTCACTAGGCGTTGCATTAATGGCCGATCGGATCTGCTCGGCGCGATCCAGCGCTTGAACCGGCGTGCACTCGGGTAGAAGGATGCCGAATTCCTCGCCGCCCAGGCGGCCGAATACATCGCAGGAATGCAAATGGCCCTGGCACACGGCAACGGCGCGTTTGAGTACATGATCGCCAACGATGTGGCCGTGGGTGTCGTTGACGAGTTTGAAATGATCCATGTCGATGAGAATGAGGCAGGCACCTCTCATTGATTTGGCCGCGTAACGCAATGCTTGCTCTGCCTCGTCGACAAAATGTTGCCGATTGAAAATGCCCGTCAGGCCGTCGCGGCGCGCCAATCGCATGAATCGCAATTGGGAGCGCTTGAGGCGGTAGAGCCACAAGCCGATCGACGCTAATACCGTCAGCAAAAGGGCGATATAGAGTCGACTTGTTTCAACGGCTTTGTGCTCGAGAGCGTGTTGAAGCTGAAGGATCTGGTTTTGCTTATTCAGCTCATCGACCTGCACTTTCTTTGCGTCGACCTGCTGCTTGACGATTTGATAGGCGAGCGCCTTTTCGCGAAGTTCGTCCAAATGGCCTTTAGAAGCCTCCATGTATTTTTCATGGTAGGCGAGTGCTTCGCGCAGATCGCCTTGTTGCTGATCAATCTGATAGAGCAGTTCATAGGCCGTGCTTAGCGGTTGAGTGAAATCGCTTTTTGTCGCGATATCCACCGTGTCGAGCGCAAACTTTTCGGCGCGCGCAATATCGTTTGCCTTCCAATAACCCTCCGCCAATAGCGCATCGTATTCAGACGTCAATTCCAGGTAGTGGTATGCCACCACGTTCGAGTAACTGCTCTCGAGCAGCCTTATGGCTTCGGATGTTCTTCCTTGCTGAATGGCGAAATTTGCCAGGTCGCGCCGTATTCCATCGGCCACAAGGTTCTCGCCGACCTTGACGCAAGTTTCCAGCGCTTGCTGGGGCAGGGGGTCTTGGGCCTGCATGCGGCCCCCAAGGAATCGCGCATGGACCTTCATATACATGCCAATACATCTGTTCCTGCCACCGTTAGGGTAGTCGGCGACAATCTGGTCCGCATAACCAGTGGCTAAATCGTATTGTCCTGCGTCGATCAGCAACTGCGATGCTTCTCCCATCAGGTGGAAGCGCGCATTTTTGTCGGTGACCTTTGGGAGGCTGTCGAGTCCCTGATCCAGTTCTGCGAATGCCTCTTCATAGTGATGTCCGAAGCCCAATATGTTTACAAGGGCTGCGGTGGCATGTAACCGGATGGCGTTATCTGGGGTTTGCTTGATAATGGCTTCTAGTAGCGATTTTGCTTTGACAACCTCTCCGCTGTAGGCGACTTCCCAAGCTTCTAGATAGCGAAGGTTCCACTTTTGGTCATCGGACAGGCTGGAGGAATTTTTGTCGAGCTGTTCGAGCAATTTGGTAAACGCCGAATTGTCGACTGTCTTGATGGCATCAGCACGTGCGAGCAGTTCCGACGGATTGCTGGATTCGGGCATGGCGGCAAACGCCACGCCCTCAAGTAGGCAGAATAGCAAAGCGACTTCTGCCCAGCATTTCCGGCGCGTTTTGCCGATCATCGGCATCGTCGCTCTTACGACTGCTGCAGCGATAGATGAGATAGCGAGCCGCGGATGCTTTTCAGTTCCGGTTTCTCGCCCGCGTCATCTTCTTCGTCTTCCTCTCCTTCTTCTTCATCCGGTGGGATCATGATGCCCAGTTGCGGCATTTGCCCGAGCAATGCTTCGAGTTTGGATGCATCCTTGGCGAGGATGGCCTCGCGCAAAGGCATTTCGACCTCAGCTGCTGCCAGTGCAAGCTCCATCTCATCGTGAGACGCAGTTCGCCATTGGGCGTCGCCACCCACTCTTTCAAGAAAATCGATAACACTCGACATCGAGCACTTCCCCCTGTTGATACCCTTGGTCTTTACACGCCCCGACCGCGATACCGCGGGTTTCCGTCAGGGATGGCGGTGGAGCGCTTTCCATCATATATCGCTATGAAGTCGACTATGAGGTGACCTCTGGGCAGCGGCGGTCAGGGCAATGATCTAACAGAGCAATTTTTCGGCCGACAGGTCCTTTGCTGTGGGTTCGCCAATTCTTGACTGAGGATAACAGGCTTTGTTTTTGTAAGCTTTTGATTATTAGAAGTAATTATTGATATAAGAATGGCGCCAAGCTGCAATCCTCAAGTGTTTGAAGCGCTACCTGGCAAGTCCGGAGCGAACTGGGTGGGCGTCGTGATAGCTCGGTCGTTGATCGCCCCTGAAGACTGATGTGCCCCCAGAGTGAAGCCGACGCCCGCAAGCTTTGATGCGAGTCTTAGCGATGCATGGACGTTTCGCCCGTTCCTTGAATTGCGGCGTCATCTTGGATTTTCTAGTTTTGGGCCCAAATCAACCATCAGGTGATGTAAATCGCCACTTATCGTTAAAGGTTTCAGGAGGTTCCCATGGCTACCGGTTGGGCAGGCGACGGCGCTGTCCAGGACCAGATCGACGCCACGGTCAGCGACGCTGTGCAACGTGCGCGTCGTCAATTGAAGAAAGGTCCCGGTTTGACGCATTGCGAAGCATGCGATGCACCCATTCCCGCCGCGCGGCGCAAGGCCGTTCCGGGTGTGCGCCTGTGCGTGGCTTGTCAGGAAACACAAGATGCTGAACGTAGCGCCGCTATTTATAACCGGCGCGGAAGCAAAGATAGCCAGCTTCGCTAAGGCACGACGATCGGGCCGGCATGCTCGAGCTGTGTAAATAAACGTTTTGAAGACAGAGCTGCACTCGGCTTGGTGCTAGGCTCGGGCCGTCCCCTTAGACCGTAAGGAGCCGCCCATGGAAGTCAGCTTCAACAATTGGGGTGAGGCCGTGGCGTTTTTGTCTGAGCGCACCGACATGGCACTGGAAGGGCTGATGGCGCTAAGTGCGCAGCAGATGGTAGATCAGCAAGTGATTGCCGCATTAGTGGCGTCCCATTCCCATCTGAGGGCCGCAGCCGATACCTGGCGACTTATGGCATCGGCCACCTTGCCGATCACCCACGTGCGCAGCCTGCAGAACGATCAGCCCGAATCGGTGCGCGAGGCGTACTCGGAACGTATGGCGTATTGGGAAGGGATTTTTCGCAAGGCCATACCCGAGAACGAATGAGGCAAAACGCGGGCAATGCGTGAACGAAGGGATGCAGCGGCCAGCATGGCATGCAACCATAATGCGCCGTTGTGTCCGCACTCCCTCATTGCTGCTAGGTTCTAATGATGCACCCCATGTTTCGACGCCTTCTAGCGTCCGTCGCGCTGCTTGTTACCGCGCAAGTTTCGTTTGCGCAGGCTCCGCAAACGGTGTGGCTGCAAAACCTCACCTGGACCGAATTGCGCGACCAGATTCGCGCAGGCAAGACCACCGTCATCATCCCCATCGGCGGGACCGAACAAAGCGGACCTTTCGTGGCCGTCGGCAAGCACAATGTGCGGGCGGAATATCTTTCCGAGAAGATTGCCGAAAAACTTGGCAACGCGCTGGTCGCGCCGGTCGTCGCTTATGTGCCGGAAGGTGGCTACGCACCGCCGACATCCCATATGCGCTTTCCGGGCACGATCACCATTCCGGATGACGTGTTCGAAAAATTGCTTGAATCCGCCGCCAACAGCTTTGCGGTACATGGCTTTCGCAACATCGTCTTTCTCGGTGACCACGGCGGATATCAGAAAGATCTGAAGCAGGTCGTCGCTCAGCTTAACAAGACCTGGGCTGGCTCCGGTGCGCGCGCCTTCTTGCCGTCGGCGTATTACGACACCTCGTCTGATGGCTATAACCAGATCTTGCGCCAGCACGGTTTCCGCGACGATGAAATCGGCACGCATGCCGGGCTTGCGGATACCTCGCTGCAACTGGCCGTGGCCCCCCAAATGGTGCGCCTGAGCCAGCTGCGCGCCAGCCCGAAACTGGGTGCGGCGGACGGCGTCTATGGTGGCGATCCGCGGCGCTCGACGGCCGAACTCGGCCAATTGGGCGTGGATGTTATAGTTTCGCGCACGGTCGACGCCATCCGGAAAGACACGGCGGGGCGATGACGTTGCCGCAGATGCCATCCATTTTTTGTTTTGTCTCTGATACAGGAATGTGCTGTGAAATTTGAACGTTTTGGGCGTCTTGCTTCGCACGTTGGCGCTGCGCTGGTTGGTTTGTGCGTCACCACGGCCGCGATGGCGCAAACGGTAACGACCGTTCCAGGTATGCCGGCGGTCACGAACCCCAACAACATGTACAGCGATGCCGGCTACAACATGTTCAGCCCCGCAGTGGCTGGAGCGTTGCCGCGCATTTATGTTCCCAATCTGCGATCGAATGACGTCTACGTCATCGATCCGTCCACCTTCAAGGTGTTGTACAAATTTCCTGTCGGTTACAGCCCGCAGCATGTGGTTCCCTCGTGGGATTTGAAAACGCTGTGGGTGACCAACAACGCTGAAGGGCGTACCGACGGTAGCCTGACCCCGATCGATCCATGGAAGGGCAAGCCTGGCCAGTCGGTGAAGGTCGACGATCCCTACAACATGTACTTCACGCCCAATGGCAAGGAGGCCATCGTGGTGGCCGAGGCGCATGCGCGCCTGGATTTCCGCGATGCCCACACCATGGCCCTGAAGTTCAGCCTGCAGGCGCCGCAATGCAAGGGCATCAACCACGCGGATTTCTCCATTGATGGCAAGTACGCCATCTTCACGTGTGAATTCGGCGGCATGGTGGCCAAGATCGACATGGTCAACCAGAAGGTTGTTGGCTATCTCGAGTTGCACAAGGGCGGCATGCCGCAGGACATTCGCGTTTCGCCCGATGGCAAAGTGTTCTACGTTGCCGACATGATGGCGAACGGCGTTTACCTGATCGACGGCGACAGCTTCAAGCAGATTGGGTTCATCAAGACGGGCATCGGTACGCACGGCATGTATCCGAGTCGCGATGGCACCAAGCTTTATGTCGCCAATCGCGGCTCCAATCGCGTGCACGGTCCACGCAACGGCCCGGGCAGTGTGTCGGTGATCGACTTCGCGACGCGCAAGGTCGTTGCCAACTGGCCGATCCCTGGTGGTGGTAGCCCCGATATGGGCAACGTCACCGCTGACGGCAAATGGTTGTGGCTGTCGGGTCGCTTCGATGACGTGGTATACGCCTTTGATACGGCCACAGGCAAAGTGAAGATCATCAAGGTCGGCATGGAACCGCACGGTCTGGCCGTGTGGCCGCAGCCCGGCCGCTATTCGCTGGGTCACACTGGCATCATGCGTTAATTGATTGAAGCAACGGACGAAGGCGGTCACGCCGCCTTCGTCCTACACGCACTGCGCGATCAATCCGCAATAAACCCGACAGTGGCGTGGCTGCCATCGCAAAACGGCTTGTTCTGACTATGGCCGCAGCGACACAGGAATGCGCCGGTAATTCGCGCCACCATGCGTCCGGTGCCACTCGTAATCTCAAGATTGCCGCTCACTTTCAGCGGGCCGTTGGTCTGCGGGTCGATATGTAGCGGGCCATCGCGTACCGGCAGCGCATCGGTGGATGTTCCGGTGGGTGGCTCGCCAGTGGCATTGAAACCTATATCGTGATGCGAACCGTCGCAGAACGGTTTGTTCTTCGACGCGCCGCAACGGCATAGCGTGGCGCGATAGCCAGCAGGCACGCCGTTCAAACGCAAGTCGCCACGAAATGCATAAGGGCCAGCCTCGCGTATGCCCGCCAGATTGACCGGCGGCGCGGATTCATCAGGGCGACCGTCGCGCCGCTTGTAGCGAATCGCGCCGGAAGGGCAGGCGTGGGCAATATCCACCAGCCGTTCCACATCCATTGCATCGGGATGAATCCATGGACCTTGCACGTTGGCGAGGAATACGGTCGGCGCGCCAGTGACGCAGAAGCGTGCGTGAATGCATCGCTTGACTTCGTACACCAGAGTGAGCTTTTCGCCTTCGATGTGCTCGACGCCGTCTTGCACGGATGTGGCTGGAGGCGGCGAGACCGCGGCAGGTGCTTCGGGTTTCGCTGGCGTGACCGCCGCATGCGCGGGCCTGGAAAGATCGAAACCCTGCATCGCCTTTTGCGAAAGTTTGGACATGATCGACGCCGCAGCGGTGGTACGCGGGTCACCTGGCTCTTGCATGCGTATCGCGCCCTGCGCCAATTGTTCGAAGCGCTCGCGGAAAAAGCGGCGTGCAGAGGGGCCGGGTGGCAGTGCAGCGCTATCTCGCAATGTAATGAACGAAACACCCGCGTGACATTCCGGGTTCGACGGGCCGGCCGGCAATCGCGCTGCCCGTTCGGCCAATGGCACCAATGCGTGCATCAGGCCAATAGCCAGATCCAACGACAAAGCCTTGTCCGGATCTTGCGTCGGCACGGCATACGTATAAGCGAGCAGGCGCTGCATCAATCCGTAGATGCTATTGGCCAGATCGACGGTGGCGATGGCGCGAGCATCCTCGAGCCACACACGGCCCTCCGGTCGCGCGGGGCGACGTAACACGGGGTTGGTCGCTGCGGGAAATGCCGGTGTAAAAGAAGGATCGGCGGCAAGCAACGCGAGATATTCCTCGCGGATCTCTACGAATTTTTGATAGTGCGAACCTACGGCGTTGTGTAGCGCGCCTTCGCCCTGCGTGATGATTTTGTCGAACGCAGCGAGTGCGGTTTTCGAGCAGATCACGCGTTTCGTGCCCGGCAGTGCGACATCGGCATCGGTCAACTGCAATGCCGGATCACCGCACAGCGCACCGGCTTCGCCATGCGCCTGAACCAGTTGACGTATGTTCTCGCCCAGTTCTTCGTAAAAGGTACCCACGGTGTCGTAGTTCAGTGCCATGGGGGTGAATCGCGGACTATCGGCGCCGCGTATGAAAAGGCGTTCCGGCTCGAATCCCGCGCCATCCAATTCGGACGAGTCGGCGGGTCTTTCCAGATAAATGAAATGTTGCAGCGTGGCCATGTTGAAAGGCGCGAGTTTCACGACGACTCGGGCCGGCAGGAAGCCAGGGTCGAGCGGAAAGTTGAAACGGCCTACGCGCGGCGCGCCGCCCAGTGCGGCGGTAATGTTCCACACTGAGGTGAGATGGCTCATCTCTTCGATGGCGATCTGCGTGATGGTGCGACGCCAACGCGTCACGGCCTCAAGCTGTTGTGCGCTCAAACCTTCCTCCACGGACGATTTGAGCGAAAACACCGCGTACAGATAGGTGCACATGAGGCAGTGCTCGAGTTCCGCCGCCTCGTAAAGGGTATGCAGAGTTTGCTCGCGGCTGGGCGCGGTATCGATCGGGTTGGAGCTAAGCACGGCTGACTCCCGGATGGATGGTTTCAGCGGAACACTGAAGGTACACCGTTCTGGGAGGGGCGCGTAGATACTTATGGTGGAGACAGCGTGCCCAGCGTGATGCGGTCGCGATGGCGCAGGGCACGTTTGTCTCGGGCCATTTCTTAAATAAACATGCCGCCAGACGCTTCGATGCGTTGGCCGTTGATCCATCCGCTGTCTTTCGATAGCAGCGCCGCCACCACGCCGCCGATGTCATCCGGCTTGCCGACGCGGCCCAAGGCCGTTTGCGACGCGATGAATGCGTTCACATCGGCATTATCGCGGACCGTGCCACCACCGAAGTCGGTTTCGATGGCGCCCGGCGCCAGCGTGTTGACGGCGATGCCGCGTGCGCCAAGCTCCTTAGCCAGATAGCGGGTGAGCACCTCGATGGCGCCTTTCATCGACGCATACGCGGCATAGCCGGGCAGCGCGAAGCGGGCGAGCCCAGTCGATATGTTCAAGATACGGCCACCGTCGGCGATCAGTGGGAGCAGCGCCTGGGTAAGGAAGAATGTGCCTTTGAAGTGGATGTTTACCAGCTCGTCAAACTGCGCTTCTGTGGTGTCGGCAAAGCTGGCGTGAATGCCGATGCCGGCATTGTTGACCAGGTAATCGAACTGGCCGCGCTGCCAGTGTTGCTGCAGGGTGGTGCGCAGCTGCTCGGCAAAGCTCTTGAAGCCAGCGGCTTTGCCGACATCCAACGGCAGAGCGACTGCACGGCGGCCGAGCGTCTGGATCGCAGCGACAACGGCTTCCGCCTGAGCGTGGCCGGAGCGATAGGTCAGCACCACGTCCGTGCCATGTTCGGCCAGTTTCAGGGCCATGCTCTTGCCCAGGCCGCGGCTACCGCCGGTGATCAAGGCGATGGGGGTTTGCGCGCTCATAGGGGGTATCTCCGTCGGCGGTTAGGAAAGCAACCCAGTCAGCATATTGATCTGTACAGGGCGCATAAACCGACGGATGATGAGATGTGTGTTCATAAATTTTGAACAATCGATGGATGGGCGGTTGCGTGCGGAGTAGTTCATGAACCGAATCGATGCCATGCATATCTTCGTGCGGGTGGCCGAGATGGCCAGCTTCACTCGGGCCGCTGACAGCCTGGGTCTGCCCAAGGCGAGCGCCTCTATGGCTGTGCAGCAGTTGGAAGGGCAGTTGGGGACTCAGCTGCTGCGCCGGACCACGCGCCACGTGCAGATGACGCAGGACGGTGAGCGTTTCTACGAGCGCTGCAAAAGTCTGCTGGCGGACATGGACGAGCTGGCTGCCATGTTTCAACACGCGCCGCAGTCGCTGCGTGGGCGTTTGCGCGTGGATATGAACAGTCGTATTGCGCGCCATCAAGTCATCCCGCAGTTGCCGCAGTTCATCCGCCAACATCCGCACATCGAAGTGGAACTGAGTTGCACGGATCGCCGCGTGGATGTCGTCGGCGAGGGCTTCGACTGCGTCGTGCGCGTCGGCACACTGGAAGATTCCAGCCTGGTCGCGCGACCATTGGGCCGACTTCGGGTGATCAATTGCGCCAGCCCGGCGTATCTCGAAGAAAACGGTACGCCGCGTGAGCTCAGCGACTTGGCGAACCACAAGCTCATTCATTACGTCTCGACGCTGGGCCAACGGCCGCCCGGTTTCGAATACATGGATGGTTCGGTGTGTCGGTACATACCCATGTCTAGCGTATTCACCGTCAACAGCATTGACGCCTATGAGGCGGGTTGTCTTGCCGGGCTGGGTATTATCCAAGCGCCGCGCGCGGGCATCTGGCAGGCGATCGAGAATGGCTCTTTGGTCGAAGTGCTGCCGCAATATCGCGCCGAACCCATGACGGTGTCGCTGCTTTACGCACAACGGCGCAACGTGTCTGCCCGCGTGCAAGTGTTCATGGATTGGCTTGCGGACGTGATGGCGCCCTATCTCGATGTTTCTTGAGTTGGGGGTGCCGTCTCTATCATGTCCGATGCTATGGGAAGCCCTGAGCCGCGAGCCCCAAAATGTCACAGAGGCTCGATACTTTAGGAAACCGCGTGGGCACGGCGGGCTGCCTACTCGTACGTATCAGTGAGCCGTTGATGTAACGACGACGATCATCATGGCCCAATGGCGGCCACATCTTTCGTATGCCCAAGGTGGCACGACATGGCTTCAAAAAGTACGAATTCGCTGTCCTCCATCAATCACGTCGTCGTGCTGATGTTGGAGAACCGCTCTTTCGATCACATGCTCGGTTTTCTCTATACCGACGCCGGTAATGTTTCTCCAAGCGGCCACCCGTTTGAAGGGTTGACAGGCAAAGAGTCGAATCCTGGTGCGAGCGGCAAAGAGACGGTGACCGTGTTCCAGATCACGGGCGGTGCCACGAATACGTATTTCCTGCCCGGCGCCGATCCGGGCGAGGGGTATACGGCCACCAACGCGCAGCTGTTCGGCAGCAATACCGCGCCGACGCCACCGGTGGCGACCAACAACGGCTTTATCAGCAATTTTTCCTACACTTTAGGTTGGGAGGGTAAGGAGAAGGATTCGATTCTCGCCGGCACGGTCGCCAACGACATTATGGCCATGCATACGCCCGATACCTTGCCGGTGTTGTCAGCCTTGGCACGCGGCTTTGCCGTATGCGACCACTGGTATGGTTCCGTGCCGACCGAAACGCTGCCCAATCGTGCCTTCGTCCATGCGGCTACCTCGCAAGGTCATATGGACGACAAAACCAAGACCTTCACCGCGCCAACCATCTACGCCTCGCTGACCAAACAGAATGTCAGTTGGATGATCTATGGTTACGATGCCGATCCGCTTACCCGCATGACGTTCACCGATTTATCCAGCTTGGCCGATAGCTACTTCGGCACATTCACCGATTTCCAAACTGCCGCGGCGAACGGATCGCTTCCGTCCTATACGTTTCTGGAGCCGAGCTGGGGATCGAAAGGCAATAGTCAGCATCCCAACTACGATGTCGCACTCGGCGAGCAATTCATCCACGATGTTTACTACGCGCTGCGCAATAGCCCGGCGTGGAACGAGACATTGTTGATCGTGACTTACGATGAGCATGGCGGTTGCTACGATCACGTTCCGCCACCGTCGGGTGCGATACCGCCCGATGCGTCCGTGGGTGAGTACGGGTTCGATTTCAAACGCTTCGGCCCGCGTGTGCCGACGGTGCTGATTTCACCGCTGATTCCTGCCGGCACGGTATTTCGTGTAGCGGCAGATTCCATGCCGCTCGATCACACCTCGATCCTCAAGACCGTCGAGTTGCGATGGAATGTGCCTGCCTTGACTGCACGCGATGCAGCGGCGCCGGACATCAGTGCCGTGCTCAGCCTCGACACTGCGCGTACCGATGATCCTCTTGCCGGCGTGGTGGTTCCAACATCCAGCGGTGCAAATCCTTCCGCAAATCGCCCCTCGCATCTGCAAGAAGTGTATGCCGACCTGGTATCGCGTTTGCCGGTGCCGGATGCTTTGGATGGTACGCATCGTCCAACGCCGAAACTCGAAACGGGCTACGACTACGATCGCTATATCCAGGAACGATTGGCGGCATGGAAGGCAAGCCGCAAGACGGCACAAACCAAGGCCTGACGGCTTATGTTTTGGCTCGGAATGTCACGACCAGGACGTCGCGATGCGCGGGTTCCGTGGGAACAAGCGGCCTTACCGCCGTTACGCCGTGAAACACGCGTGGGTCGTGGATAAGCGCCGCATCAAAGGGATGCGTAAGCGTGAAATCGCCGAGCGGTTGCCCATCCGGTGTATGGATGGTAGTCGTACCGCTGGCGATGTTGTGCCTGTCGATCAACAGTACGAGCACGAAGTCGACACCGTCGCGATGACTTCCCTCGGGAGTGGGTTCGCCGGCCGCGTCGATACTGGCTTCGATGCGAAACTGATGCACCTCCACATGCCAATGCGCGACGGAAGGTGCCAGCGATCCGAAGAAATCGTTGCAAAAGGTGAGGATGGTGCGCAGGCTGGCGCTACTCCCCACTGACGGCTCGATAGCTTCGAACCATCGCTGGATATCGCCTTGCAAGGTGTTGTATTGCAACGCCTGGTAATGCGGCTGGTGTGGCGCTAAAGCGATAGTGCCGTGTGCGTCGGCCGTGAATGTTGCATGACGCCGACGACGAAAACGTCCTTTTGCGGCGAGATAGGTATCGGGCCCTAGCCGATTCCAGCTATCCGTAAAAGCAGCCCAGTCCGATAGGTCGCCCGTCGACTGCAGTACCGAATGCATGGTGTCGGCGGTGACAAAAGCAAAGCCATCGCGTCGAACGTTGTTAAACAGCGTTGAGGCCAGCGAGCTGGAAGGGTTGTGCATGGCTCAATTATACGGGTCGCCATGGGTGCGCGTGCGAAGGTACGAGGGCGCCGTTAATCGCGGCGCCCTCGTTACAGCGTCAACGTTCGCCGAGCATATCGATCCTGGCTATTCCTTGCGCTTTGGCTTCAGCCAACACACGTGCCACGTTGTCATAGGCTGTGCCATCCGCCGCATCGATCTGCAAGGTGGGTTGTGTGGCTTGAGCGGCGGCAATACTCAGTTGCGTGTTCAATTGGACCTGATTTATCAACGTATCGTTCCAATACATCATGCCGTCCTCGTGAATGGCTAGATGGATTGGGGTGGATGGCTCAGGTGTCGCCTTCGATGAGAATTGCGGAAGGTCCATCTTCGCTTTGTGGGTCACGATGGGTGAGGTGATCATGAAAATGATCAGCAACACAAGCAATACGTCGACCAGCGGCGTCACATTGATCTGTGCGATGACGTCTTGAGAAACACGTGCAGAGAAAGCCATGATTCTTCCTCCAGTGCGTTGTTGTCGATGTCGGTATGCCCGGTGGCTAGTGGGGAGCCGGGCGATGCCAGCTTAGCGCGTCGCTACGCCATGGAACAGGGTAGGAAAGGCGCTGACGTTCTTACCCCTCGACAAGCACCCGGGCGATGTCATCGAAGTGTTCGCACAGGGTCGAGAGGTGGGCGTCGTGCGGATAAGCGACGAGCTTTGCGGTAGGCAGCACGGTTAGCATGTCGCGGACCAGCGCGATGGGGACGTTCGTGTCCTTGGCGCCATGAAAGAGATGCAAAGGTATCTGTATATCTTGCAGGCGAATATCCAACGGGTGCACGTAAAGGCGCATATCCCAAGCGGGCCCTTTCGTGCCTTGGCGCAGGGACTCGTGCAGGGCGTAGCCAAAGGCTTCGTAACGTCCTGGGCTTTCGAAGGCGTCGTAGTCGGGAGCGGGAATGCGTGATCGCAGCTGCGATAAACCACCGCCCGCGGTCGCGCCCATGCTTTTTAGCAACAGGCGCAGCAAGGTCGGTGCTCGCTTCGCCAGCTGCCAGGTCAGCCGATTCATGAAGGGCAGGTTGGCCAGCGTGCGCGGTTCGTCCATGCGCCACGCGCCGGATACGATAACGACGCTATGCAATCGCTCGGGAATTCTGGAGGCACAAGCCGCGGCATAAACGCCGCCGCCCGAGTTGCCCAAGACGGAAAACGTGCCGATTCCCAATGCGT
Organism: Vulcanimicrobiota bacterium; assembly: GCA_903970555.1. Classification (GTDB taxonomy): domain Bacteria; phylum Pseudomonadota; class Gammaproteobacteria; order Xanthomonadales; family Rhodanobacteraceae; genus Dyella_B. Next base: position 16,974 of record CAJCJD010000156.1, on the reverse strand, counting down.
CGGCAAGTGCGATGACATCGACTGGCCAATCGGAGAAACCGCGATGCGGCTGAAAATCCGAACGACCCATGCCCGGTCGATCCGGCGCGATGACGCGCAAGCCGAATCGGGAAAAAACCTCGTCGCCGATGAGCAGCGGCTCCAGCCGCGACGATGGCGCGCCGTGAAAGTAGAAAACCGGGTGACCGTCAGGCGTGCCGTACTCAGCGAATGTCATGGTCCTGCCATTGGCAAGCACAACATTGCGTTCAGTCGCCATGGTCGCCCCCTAGTACAAGTTTTCGGCTCTGCTACTCCAGCCTGATAAATGGATTTTGCAACGCGAAGATCCGCGATGAACAGGAGCCGAGTCTCGCTTTACTGTATTACACGACGCTTTTTTCGGTAAGCCGATACGTCGAGGGCCAGAGGCAGGTCCGGTCTTGCGTCCGGCTTGCCTCTGGCCTCTCGTGCTTTGAATGATTATCTAAAGCTCGACGATCAGGTGGTTGGCGCCGCTGCAGCGGATGAAGCGCTCGCGGGTTTGCCGCCTTTGTGTTTGCGTGCCATCGGGTGTGCCGCACGGTTGTGGAACAGATCGTCGGCGGTCTGCTTCTGGTCCGGGGAGAGCACGGCGTACAGAGCACTCCATGCCGAAGATAATTTCTGCATGTCGTCGGCGTGCATCTGCGCAAGTTGGGCATACGACTTCATGACGTCGTCGGCATTCATGGATGCGATCTTTTGCCCGCGATCATGGAAAGCCGTGGCGGCCTTGGTCGCGTTATCGCGCATGGTCTGCGCATATGCATCCCATTGTGAGGATTGCGCGTCGGTGATCTTCAACTGCGTGTGCAGATCATTGATGTGTTCTTCCACCGCATCCGCACGCTTTTGTGCGTGGGTTTTCGTCGCGGCAGGCGCCGCGGAAGACGATGCGGCGGCAGAAGCGGGTGCCTGCTGTGCCACCGTGGCGCCTGCAAACATTGCAAGCGACAGCATGACGGGCACGGCAGCCTTACGAATAGCGTTTTTCATGACAGAAAGCTCCGATTCATGAGTGCAGATCGACGGCGGCCCGAGAGTGGGCGCGAGGTGGCGTTCAATACCCGTTCGGGGGCGGATTGTCGTAATAGACCACCCCGGGCGGTGGCGGCGGTGGTGCTTGCGTGTAGACCACGCCCGGCGGCGGCTGTGCGGCACTGGCACTGGAGTTGGCTATGGCAGCACCAGCGACCACACCAAGCAGGGCGCCGGCGATAAGTGCACCACCACCTCCACCTCCGCCGCGACGGCGATCGTGGTAGCGGGGTGGTGGCGGAGGCGGACGGTGGTAGCCCGGACCAGGACGATGATACTGCGCCTGTACCGGGAACGAAGGTGCGACAACGGCGATGGCAAGGCCTGCCATGACGATCTGTCGGTAGAGCGGAATTCGAGAGGTGCGAGTCATCAACGTACCCTCCTCAGTGCAGCGTTTGTCGCGTGCATCGGGCCAGTACCGAATGCCTGCGAAAATATAAGTCCGTATAGCGAAGCCCGGTCATGACTGAAGCATCTGGCACGTCATACCGATCGCCGTGAACCGAGTCTATGACAAATCGTGTGTAGGTTTATTCAAAGTGTCGGTAGGCGTAGGGATCGGTTCATTCTTCACAAGCCACCCACGGAGAGGCCGCTGTTAGGCGGGGTGGTCCGATATCCAGTAAACGACCCGGATTCATCATGTTAAGCACCTTGCGGCCTGAGAAACGCATAGCGAGCGATTGACATCTGTCACTGGTTGCACAGCGCGCAAATCGCACAATTGCCAGGTACGAGAGGGGCCGCACTGCGGCTTCCAATGGCGTGATGCCAGACAAACACACAGGTGGGATGATGCGTAGTCGACTCTTTATCGGCGCGGTATTGCTGTTGCTGGCGGCTGTCGTTTGGCACTTTCTGGCGCATACGGAGGATCGTGGCAATCCACGCTATTTCGCTGACCAGACTTATAACTTCGAAGCCATTCGTGTTTTGAACGACATCGCGGATGTCGGCGGCGACAGCGGCGAAGTAACCCAGGCTGTCGCAGGGCTCAAGGCTGGCGATGCACAAGGATGGGCCCATGCCTGGATGGCTGCCGGAGATCGCGCCATGGCGCTTGCCGGTCACACTGCCGACACCATCGCGAAAGGGCAAACGTTGCTGCGCGCACATAGCTACTACCGCTCGGCGGAGTTCTTCCTCGCGCCCAGCGATGCCAGCCGGCCGCTATTGTGGAAGAAAAACGTCGACGCCTTTTACCAAGGGCTGGACACGTTGGGTGTTGCGTATGAACGTATTCGTGTCCCCTACGGCAACTATCATTTGAATGCACTTTATTATCCGGGGCCTGTTGGTTCGGAAGGCAAGCCTCTTCTTGTCGTCGTCAACGGTTATGACGGAACGATGGAGGAAAATTATTTCCACATCGTCGCGGCGGCGCATCAACGAGGTTATTCGGTGCTGACCTATGAAGGACCCGGTCAGGGTTCCGTGCTTCGCGAGCAAGGGCTCACGTTTACACCCGAGTGGGAGAAGCCGAATCGCGCGGTGCTCGATACCTTCCTCGCAACACACGCTAACTCTGGCAAGATCGTGCTTATCGGTGAAAGTATGGGCGGTTATCTCGCCCCGCGTGCAGCGGCGTTCGATCCGCGTGTCAGTGGCGTTGTCAGCTATGACGTATTTTTCGACGGCGGCGCTATCGCATCGCGCCATGTACCGTCCTTTGTGTTCTGGTTGCGGCAACACGGCTATTACGGCGTGCTGAATTTTCTTGCGGGTTTAGGCTCCGATCCGGGTGCCACCTGGGCGCAACAGAACGGGATGTGGGTCTTTGGCGTCAATAACCCGTTTGCGGTGCTCGACACGTTCAAAGCTTATACGCTTGCGCCAGTGGCCTCGCGCATTACGGGCGATGTTTTGATACTTGCCGGTACCGATGATCATTTTGTGCCGTTCGAGCAAGTCGGCGAATTCCAGAAAAGCCTCACTCATGCGCGCAGTGTGACTAGCGTTGTGTTTGATCGCGAGTCGGGTGGTAGCGAGCATTGCCAGATGGGCGCACCCACGCTGTGGCATGCGGCACTTTTCGATTGGCTGGCGACCAAGTACGGTTCGGCGGCCGGGTCGGCATCGATCGATCAAAAGTGAGGTGGCGCCGTAACCATGGCATTCCTATTCGCGGGTAGGATGGTTGACACCCATGCCCGCCGGCTTCCATGGAGCAATACCATGCAAAAGATAGTGATGAATTGCGCTCTTGTGCTGATGTCCTTTACAGCGGTGGCGCACGCACAAAACCCGCCCGCAAAGCCGAGCGCGATCGAAGCATTCGGTAAAGGGGTGCAGATCTATACCTGCAAGGCATCCAACAGCAGCTATGCATGGAGCTTGAAGGGGCCGGACGCGAGCCTGCTGGATGCGAAAGGAAGCGTCATCGGCAAGCATTTTGCCGGGCCGAGCTGGCAGGCCACTGATGGCAGCACCGTAGTGGGTGCGCCGCTCAATGTCTCGACATCGCCCAATGCGGGTGCGATCCCGTGGCTCGTGCTGCAAGCCAAATCGCATAGCGGTGATGGAGTCATGGCCAATGTGCAATACATCGTACGTACGCGTACCGAAGGCGGCGTGGCGCCCGCAAGCGGCTGCGATGCAGGGCATGTGGGCGCTGAGGTTCGCGTGCCCTATAGCGCCATCTACCTGTTCTTTCGTAGTTGAGTAGCACCCACCGATCGGCGAGATCCGGTTGAATTCGAATCTTTCATCAAGGAATGACACGTGAATGCGTTGATCGTGAGGTGCACTGCGCTTGGTTTACTGCTTTGCTTCGCAGTGGCAGAAGTTTTTGCCGGGACGGGAGCGAATGTCCATTGGGTGGATACATGGGGAGCGCCACCCGATACGGCCGGCCCTCCGCTCAAGGCGCAAACCGTACGTGAAGTGATACGGACCAGTATCGGCGGATCTGGCCTTCGTATCCGTTTATCCAATCTCAATGGAACGGGGCCGGTCACGATCGGGCCGGTGCATGTCGCATTGAGCACGGGTGAATCGGCGATTCAGCCGGGCAGCGATCATGCAGTGAAGTTCGACGGCAAATCGACGGTAACGATCGCCAAGGGCCAAAGCGTGTTGAGTGACGCGGTTGCGATGCGTGTCGCACCTTTGCAAAGCCTTGCAGTAAGCATGTATCTGCCGACGGACACGGGCGCGTCGACCCTGCATGCAACGGGTATAGCTACCACCTACCTCAACGAGAACGGTGACGCGACCGCGAGCGCCGCGGTGCCCAACAGTGAAGTCGTCTCCAGCCGGTTCTTTCTCACAGACGTCGAAGTGGACGCCAACCCCTCAGCACGTACGTTTGTGGCGTTTGGTGATTCCATTACTGACGGCATGAATTCGACGCCCGACACGAATCGCCGCTGGCCTGATGTGTTCGCGTCACGTCTGCAGGCGGACCCGGCGTTGGCATTCATCGCCGTGGTCAACTCGGGTATCAGCGGCAATCGGATTTTGAATGATGGCCTTGGTCCTAATGCACTTTCACGTTTCGATCGCGACGCCTTGAGCAAGCCGGATGTGAAATGGATTTTGCTGTTGGAGGGCATCAACGATATCGGTGCAGCCGGTCAGGCGCAGGCGCCTAAAGACAATGTATCCGCACAACAAATCATTGATGGCATGAAAACCCTGATCGCGCGTGCACACGCCAAGGGCATCAAGGTATGGGGTGCCACCTTGACGCCCTTTGGTGGCGTGGAGTGGCCGTACCACACGGCGACGGCCGAGGCGAAACGCCAGGCCGTCAATTCCTGGATTCGTACATCGGGCGCGTTCGACGCCGTCGTCGACTTCGACAAGTTGGTGCGCGATCCTGCGCATCCTGATCGCTTTTTGCCTGCGTTCGACAGCGGCGATCACCTGCATCCTAGTGATGCAGGATACAAAGCGATGGCCAATTCGATCGACCTCAGCCTGTTTGCTAAGGGCTAAATACCAAGACCAAAAACACCGCGAACAGAGAGAGGTGCACGGCACCCTCAAGCATCGTCGTGCGCGAGTTCGAGAACGTAATCGAACTCAGGATGAGCGTTGCGACGACCAGCACGATGCCGGAAGACGGCAAGCCAAGTTGCACTGATCTGTGGGTATACAGACTTATGGCAAGCACGGCCGGAACCGTAAGCCCCAACGTGGAGGTCACCGCGCCAAGGCAGAGATTGATGGCGCGAGTCAGGCGATCGGCGCGAATGGCGATTAGCGCGGAAATACCTTCCGGTGCAAATACCAGGGTGGCAATGACAATGCCGCCGAGCGCCGCCGGCGCGCCCGCAGCGGCGATACCGTAGTCGAGGATGCCGGCGAGGCTTTTGGACAGAATGACAATGGGCAGGATATTCACCAGCAAAAGGATGAGGTGAATGAAAAGTTGCTTCTTGTCGAGCGGTGAGGGCCGTTGATGCGCCATCTCTTTGGCGTCGATCGGTTGTGCATCTTGTGCGACGAAATAGCCCTTATGTCGACCTGTCTGCAGCCAAAGGAAAATGCCGTACAAGCCAATCGTCAGCAGGGAAAACGTCAGCGCCTGCGTCGGCGATAGCGAGCCATCGTGGGTGGATGTGGTGAAGTCCGGCAGTATCAGGGCGATGGTTGCCAGCGGAACAATCACCGAGAGATACGCCGATGCACCTTTGAGGTTGTACGCCTGCTCGTAATGCCTGATGCCGCCCATCAGCAGGCCGAGCCCGACCACGCCGTTGAGAACGATCATCAGCACGGAGTACATCGTGTCGCGCGCGAGCGTGGCGCTACCCTCCGAGCCCAACATGACGGCCGAGATAAGCACCACCTCGATGATGACAATCGAGAGCGTGAGCACCAACGTGCCCAACGGTTCGCCCAGCATTTCTGCCAGCGTCTCGGCTTCATGCACTACGCCGAAGGCCACATAGATGATCACGATGAAAAGCCACGCGAACAAACCAAGTGCGAGTGCGTGGTTGCCGAGGCCGGCCATCCATTGCTTGCCGAAAATCAGGAAAAACGCCACCGTAAGCCACCCGATCAGTGGGCGTATCTTCGTCATGGTGTTTTGCATGGTTTCCTCAATCTAGCTGTCGCCCGGGACCTCGGAGCCTGGTGGCGATATTAAGGGTTCTACCTGGGATGATGTGAAGTTTCCCAGATGGATGGCCAATGGAGCGAGTGCCGGCAAGGACGCGCCATCGTCATGTCTTAAAAGAACTCCCGATCGATTCGTCACGATCGAAACCTTCCGATATTTGTGAGCGACCCCAAAGAGGGCGCCAGCCTGCATTGGCTTCCCCTTGTGGAATAGGCCGATAAAAACAGCAGCGTATGGGTCATCGCCTCTGGCAGAATCGGGCTTCCACCATTGGGAATGCCTGGACATGCGTGATGCGTTAACCACGCCGGCCAATTCGCCGAGTCGTATTTTGTTTGCCAGCCTTATCGGCACGACCATCGAGTTCTTCGATTTCTATATCTACGCCACCGCGGCGGTGCTGGTATTTCCCAAGCTGTTCTTTCCAGCTGGCGACCCTGCTTCGGCGACGCTGCAATCGTTCGCGACGTTTGCGCTGGCGTTTATTGCGCGGCCGATCGGCTCGGCCTTGTTTGGGCACTTTGGCGATCGGATCGGCCGCAAGGCAACCTTGGTGGCGGCGTTGCTCACCATGGGCTTGTCCACGGTCGCCATCGGCCTGCTTCCCACGTATGCGCATATCGGCCTGATAGCGCCGTTGTTGCTGGCCTTATGCCGGTTGGGGCAGGGACTTGGCCTCGGCGGCGAGTGGGGTGGGGCGGTGTTGCTAGCGATTGAGAATGCGCCGGAGGGCAAACGTGCGTGGTACGGCATGTTTCCCCAGCTGGGCGCGCCCATCGGTTTTCTCTTCGCGACGGGCCTGTTTTTGTGGCTGACGCAACGCATGGGCGATACGGCGTTCTTCGCTTGGGGCTGGCGTATACCATTCCTCGCCAGTTCGGTGCTCGTTCTGGTGGGCTTGTGGATGCGCTTGCGCTTGACCGAGACGCCGGCTTTCGCGCGTGCAATGGCGCAGCAGCAGCGCGTGGAGGTGCCCATGCTCAACGTGTTGACGCAACACACGCGTGCATTGATCGCCGGTACATTCGCGGCCTTGGCGACGTTCGTGATCTTCTATCTGATGACCGTCTTTGCGCTGAGCTGGGCAACCTCCAAGCTGGGCTATCCGCGTGAGACGTTCTTGATCGTGCAGATGGTCGGGGTCTTGTTCTTTGCTGCGTTCATTCCGGTTTCCGCATTGCTGGCGGATCGTCGCGGGAATCGTTTCGCGATGCTTCTTGCCACGGTACTGATCTTTGCTTTCGGCATCGCCTATGCGCCGCTGCTGTCGCATAGCGGCATGCTGTTCATGGTGGTGGGCATGTGCGTGGTAGGCATCACCTACGGGCCGTTGGGCACGATACTGGCGCACATGTTTCCTACTGCCGTGCGCTACACCGGCGCTTCGTTGGCATTCAACATGGCCGGCATCTTCGGTGCCTCGTTGGCGCCATACCTTGCCACGTGGTTGGCGAAGAACTATGGGCTAGCGTATGTGGGCTACTACCTGTCGGCCGCTGCTGTGCTTAGCTTTCTCGCGTTGTTGGTCAAGCCGCGGCAGGAACTTTAGTTTGCTGGAGTAGCTGCTGTTTGATGCAACAAAAAACGCCGCGCTTTGCGCGGCGTTTTCGTTTGGTATCAGGTGTGCGCTGCGGTTCGCGGACGGTGATGCATGGGAGGGGGAGACGCGGGCGCTCTGAATGGGACGACGCTTGCATCCAGCGGTAACTGCGCATCGCCCAGCATGGCGAGCAATGTTTCGCCGTAAATCAGCTCGAACGGCTTGCCGACAACGAACTTCCACGCATCGGTGGTGTAGTCGCCGCACGCGACAATTTTCACCGCCGACGCCTGGTGATATTTCATCAGGCTGTGCATTTCGCGCACGTCTTTTACGTCGACATTGCGGTTGTGCCAATGCCTGCATTGAACGAGCGTGGTCAAACCGTGCTTGTGTACGATCAAATCCAAGCCGCTATCGATATCGGCATGGCCGGCGTGCTCGACCGCATAACCGCGATAACGAAAGGCCTGTGCCACTTGGTTCTCGAAGGCTCGCCAATGGATGTTGCGCAGTTCGTCCAGTTCATCGCGGACAACCAGGCGCCGCATGCGTTTGCGATAGCCGAGGCAGGAAACCAGGGCGGCGCCCCAGAACAGGCTCAGCACCAGCCATACCAAGATGGCATGGACAGCGCTTTGCACCCCCATGCCGTAATGAACGCCGGTGTAGGCGCTCAAGCCGAGCAGGATGCCGGCGGGCCAGTGCACCGAAATGAATCGTTCGATGCGGTGTGTTCCGTGCTTCGCCATCAACTCCCCCGAGCTGTGAACGCTGCTTCTGAACGTTCTAGGACCTTAGCGCGGACGATTCAGGAGATCAGCGTGCAGTGCGGCATTCAGCCGCAGTGCTGTTCTGGCCTAGTCCGGAGAGGAAAAGTCGCTGGTGGCGATGCATGTTTTGTGCGCTGCGGCGTGAGTTTGTGACAGCGGGCGGACAAAAACCGTCCGCAAGGGCCGTCCCACATGCAAGAGGTGGCTTACCGATCGATGATTCAACGATTCCGGAGCGCCCTCCATGCGATGCCTGGGATGTTGCTAGGAGGTTGCACAATTCGACGTGTTCTTCACCTGGCCTATGCAAAACCGTTCCCATTTCCTTCCGCAAGGCGGTCGTACCATGTCCTCGCCCCACCATGACCGGACAGCCCCCATGACGCACAAGTCGCACGCGAAGGTCTCCAACGTCCGGGTCGACTGGAACGATCCGCAGTTGGAGTCGTTACTACATCGAAGCGAAAGCTGGCGATTGGACAATCGTGGCGGTTATTCGCCGCAAGATGTGCAGGTGTATCTAGGCTGGAGCGGCACCGTCGGCCGGGCGGCCGTGCTGGTATGGGAGCGGGACCAGTCAGTGGTCCTGGAGACCGATTTTCCGATCGGGCAGGGTGAGCAGATTCGCGTGGACAAGCACCTTGGCGAAAGCATCCGCACCCTCTGGGGCGTTGTCGTGGAGGAGCGCAAGGGGCAACGCGAGGAAGACCGCCTGAAAGGTCTGCATCTGTATTGGCTGCATGTCCGGTAGCGGCCTTCCGGCCGCCGGCTGATTGAGCGCTAAAGAAAGTGCCGTATCGGGTCGATAAGACGCTAAAGCACGCTAAGTGCCGACCCGACCGGATGTACTGCCTGGATGAGCCACTACAAGCCCAACTCGAAGCTGTCGAATAACCAGGTGGATTGGAGCGATCCGCACCTGGAATCGCTGCTGCGCAAGACCGAAAGTTGGAAGCTCGACAATCGCGGCGGTTTCCCTGCGCAAGAAGTGCATATCCAGATCGGGTGGGGCGCCCACTCAGGACGACCGGCCGTGTTGGTATGGGAAACCGACCAGGTGATGGTGTTGGAAACCCGCTTTACGATTCCGCAGGGCGAGCATGTGCGCGTGGACAGGCTTTACGGCGATGGCATGCGTACCGTGTGGGGCATGGTGGCGGAAGGCCGCGAAGGTTTTCGCGAGGAAGACCGGCAGAACGGGGTCTACGTGCATTGGTTGCACGTACGCTGAGCTTCTATCAGGCCGTCGACGGCAACGCATCGGCTTGTGCCGGCCAGGGCGTTTCACCAGATAACAAATAGAACCCCACCTGCGCGCGCTTGGCGTGGCGCTTGGCGCGTGCCGCCAGGGTTGCCAGCGTTTCAGGGTGACCTGGAAACGGCGGTAAGACGCGCACCGCCCCGATCGCTACGGTAGTCAGCGGAAAGAACTGCGTATTGCCATGTCGATCCTCGCCGACGATGCCTTGGCGAGCGACATCGTCGTCGGCAAACAGACTGCGTGCGCGCTGATTGAACAACGCCACCATGTGGCGACAGCGCACTTCCCAATCCTCGCTCTGGAACACCAGCAAAAAATCGTCACCGCCGATATGGCCGACGAAATCGCTGCGAGGATTCACTTGCGCGGTGAGGATGCCAGCGAGCAAGCGGATCATCTCGTCGCCTCGAAAATAGCCGTATTGATCGTTGAACGGCTTGAAGTGGTTGAGATCCACATAGGCCACTGTGAACGGAAGCTCGGCGCGTAACAGCCGCGCGACGTGTTCGGTCACTGGAATGTTGCCGGGCAGGAAGGTAAGCGGGTTCGCGTAACGCGCCGCTTCGATGCGCAATTCGGTCACTCTACGCACTAGGGATTCCCCGGTGCCCAAACCGAGATAGCGTCCTTCGCGAGTGATCACGAAACCATCGCTGAGATAACGCTGATCTTGCCCGCGCAGGATATCGGCCATGCTTTCCAGCGACTGCCGCACGTCGCATAACAAGGGTGCTTCATGCATGAAGGCGGTGCAGCTTTTGCGTCCGTAGAGTTCGCGCGTATACGGTTGTGCCATGCGCTCGCTGAAAACGCGTCGATTGATGATGCCAATCGGCCGATCGCTTTCGACCACCGCCAGCGCATGCAATTCAGGCAACTGGGTGAAAAGGGTGATCACGTCGTGATTGGTGTGCTGCGCACTCAGCGACGGCGCCTCGATAACCAGGTGGCCTAGATGCATCGGCCGTTGCGTAACTGGCCCGCGCACGCGGGGTGGTACCGACAGGGTGGCATGGCTCAGTGCTACGAGCGCATCTTCATTGACCTTATCGATCACTTGCGGTGTTGGATAGCCGAGCAAAAATCCCTGCGCATAGGAAATTCCAAGTTCGCGCAGCATGCGCAAGTCGTCGGCATCTTCCACGCCTTCGCCCACGAGATCCGCACCGAGCGTTTCGGCCACCTGGCAGAGCGCGCGGACGATGGACAGACGCTCAGCGCTCCTGGCGAGTCCATGGATCAGATAGCGATCGATCTTCACCACTTCGGGGTGGATTTCGTTCCACATTTTGAAATTGGAGTGACCGTTGCCGAAATCATCCAGCGCAAAGCGCACGCCATGAGCGCGCAGATAGCCCAGCGCATGAGCCAGATGCGCAGCTTCTTCGACGATGTCCCGTTCGGTGAGCTCGATAGTGATGCGGCTCAGATCCATGCCGCCGGCACCCAATGCGGCGAGCAGTTCATCGGGCCTGATCGATTCCTGCATGAAGGCTTGGGCACTGAGATTTACCAGCAACCGCCCACGTGCCTGCTGGGTCATAAACGCGCCGCACACGGTGCGTGCGGCGGCCAATTCAAATTCGCCCAGGCGTCCTTCAGCGCGTGCAAGATTCAGCAACTCGGGCGTACTGATGTCACCGAGATGGGCTGCCGCGCGCGTCAAGCCCTCGTGCGCAACCACTTCCATCGTGTCCAGCCGCACTACCGGCTGGAAGATGGCGTGCAATCCGTCCTTCGCCCGGTCAAGCAGGCTGTTGGAGCGGTTGTTGTCGCGCGGAAAAGTCATGTCGGTGTCAGGCTGCCTGATCAAGATCCAGCAATGAAGGCTGATTGATCATCGGCCGTGATGATGCGGCAGCAGGGTGAGCGCTGGCCTGCTCGGCATCCGTCGAGGTTTCCTCGATGTGGAAGAAATCCATGTGCTGAAGCAGCTCTTTCGCGTTGCCGCGCATGGCATGACTCATCATCGCTGTACGCTCGACCAAGGCCGCATTTTGTTGAGTCATGGTGTCCATGCCGGACACGGCCAGACTGACTTGGTCGATACCTACTTTCTGTTCACGGCTGGACAATGCCATCCCCGCCACTTTTTCCGATACCTGGGCTGCGCTGGCGACGATGCCGATCAAGGCTTCGCCCGAGCGCTGCGCGAAGGTGCGGCCATCGAGCACAGCGGTCGCACTCTCTTCGATGGACTGACGAACTTCGCGCGCCGCCGCGGAGCAGCGCTGGGCGAGTTGCCGCACCTCCGCCGCGACCACGGCGAAACCACGCCCGTGTTCGCCAGCGCGAGCGGCTTCCACAGCGGCATTGAGCGCGAGCAAGTTGGTTTGGAAGGCAACGTCATTGATCAGGCCCACGAACTCGGCGATGCGCTGACCGGAACGGTCGATGGCATCCATCGCCGTGACGGTTTGCCCGACGACCTGCTGCCCCTGCTCGGCCATGATGGAGGCTTCGGCGACACTTGCCGCCATCTGTTCCATCGATGCAGAACTTTGTTCCAGGCTGGCAGCCTGGGATTGCGTGCGTTGACTCAACGCGTGCGTGCTGTCGGCCAAGATCTGCGCGCCCTCGCGCACATTCGCCGCACCGTTGCGAACCTGGCGTACGACCTCGGCGAGCTGGGTATCCATCGCGGCGAGCGCGCGCAGCAGATCGCCGATCTCATCGTTGCGCCCCACGGCAATGGGTTGTCCCAATTCACCGTGCGCAATGCGCCTGGCTACGCCTGATGCCAGGCGCAAACGTGCGCCGAGCGCGCGAATCAGGATGCCGTCGCTCAGGCAAGCCAGCAGCACAGCGCCGGCGAATACGGCCAGTAGCAGAAATAGGCCACGTCGATTCGCAGCATGCTGCGTGAGCGCAGCGGTCTGGCCCGATGCGAGTGCGTTTTCAAACAGATTGGTGAAATCGCTTTGCAGCGGGACCAAGTCCGGTTGCACATCCGTGGCTAACTTCAGCTGGGCGATATCGAACTGGCCGGCCTGCAGCAACGTAAGCGTGTCATTCATCGCTTGTTCGGCGTCTTGACGGTGTTGCGCGGCGATATCGAGCAATGGCTTCTGTTGCAGGCCCAGGCCGCTTTGCAGCAGGGGCTTCCAGTAGCGATCGATGTCGACACGGTTGCTCTTGATCGCGGTCGCTGCGTCATCGACAGCGGACGGCAGGCGCATTAGCACGGCGTGCGACAACGCTTGGAAGTCATTGTTGAAGTCGCTCTGGATACGGCCGACATCGGAAATCGGCGCGAGCGTGTCGCCGACAACGGACTGGATGCGTTGGTCGGCCTGCACCAGCGCCATGATGCACAGCGCACCAATGGCGATCAGCAGGATAAGAACGCCGGCAAGACGGAGCAGCAAGATTCTGCGGAGGGTGATCTGGAACCAGCCGGAAAAAAGTCGAGGCATGACACACCTTGGGGGAAGGGATGCTTCCTAGTCGGCGAATGTCACTTCAACTTGAGCAGTAAATTGCAGAAAAACCCTATATTTCAGCTGTTTGACGAGCGCGTTACCGTTGTGGTGCTTAGGCTGCCCGCGTCGCTTTGGAAAGTTATGGATCCGCCGGCGTGGCCGCCATGGCCAGTGTGTCGCGCGCCGCCTGTACTTGCAGCATCAGCGCGAGAACAATGGCTGCCACGGCGGCGACTGCGGCAAATCCATAAATAGCGTTGTAACCCATGCCGCTGGCAATCCATCCACCAAGCGGTCCGGTCACGGCCATCGCCACGTCCATAAAGACGGAATACACGCCCAACGCCGAGCCGCGGCTGTGCGCGGGTACGCGATGTACGGCTTCGACACCGAGCGCCGGAAACACCAGCGAGAAACCGAGGCCTGCGATAGCCGCGCCGATGCCGGCCATGCGTGCATCGCTTGCCATGCACAAGGTGACGAGTCCAATCGCCTCGATCGCCAACGATGCCATGGCGACGCGATAGCCGCCCAGCCAGTTGATGGTGCGGCCAAACACGAAACGTACGCCGACGAACACCACGCCGAATACCGTCAGTGCGAGCGCCGCATTCTCCCAGCCATGTGCGGCATAGAAGAGCGTGATGAAGGTAGCGATGCAGCCGAAACCGATCGAGCCGAGCGCAAGCCCGATGCCGTAGGGCACAACGCGTGCTGCCACTGTGCGAAACGGCGAGCGTTCTTCAGAGGCCACAGCCGTGGCGCGTTTGAGTCGGGCCAGGGGTAGCGCCGCCAGTGGTAGCAGCAACGACGCTGCGCCGATGGCAGCAAAGCCGAAGCGGTGCTCGATCAGTACACCCAGGGGAGCGCCTGCCGCGAGCGCGCCGTAGGTGGCCACGCCATTCCAAGAGATAACGCGTGCCGTGTGTTGATGTCCTACCTGGCCCATGCCCCACGCGATGGCGCCGGTACCGACACAGCTCTCCGCGCAGCCCAGTGCCAGTCGCGCCAGGAAGATCAGGCCAAGGCTGAGCCAAGGAAGGCTGCTAGCCACTGCACCGCAGAGCAAAAGGCCACCACTAGCGGCGCACATCGTCAGCCCGGTCATCACGGTGCGCTTGGGGCCTTTTGCATCGGCCATGCGCCCGGCATGCGGGCGACTGAGCAGGGTAGCCACGTACTGCATGCTGATCGCCAGGCCTGCCAGCATCGCGCCGAAGGCGAGGTTGGTGTGCACAAAGCCAGGCAGCACGGCCAGCGACAAGCCAATGGTCAGGTAGGCGATAAAGGTGAACGCGACCGTGCTGAGAATCGACAACAGCACGTTGGACGTGCGACCGGCGGAGGTCGCGCTGGTACGGGAAGCATCGGCCATGGATAGGGGACTTGGCGGATTAGTCCGGATGGGGAGCCCGGACACAGCTCCATTGTACACCCGCATGGTGCGATGCGTCATTCATGGGGCGGCCAAGGTTTTCCCGCGCCTTTCATCTCCGCAGCAGACGGCGCGAGTGCCGTCATGCGGGTGACTTACAGCAACGGTGCATCAGAACAACCGCGGCTCAATTGGCGGCATTTAATAGCGCGTTCACATCGATCTTCTTCATCGTCATCAGAACTTGCATAGCTTTCTGTGACTTGGCCTGATCGGCCGCCGTCAACAGCTCGATCAATTGAGCCGGCACGATCTGCCACGAGAGCCCGTAACGATCTTTCAGCCAACCGCACTGTTGCGCGGCTGGGTCGCCGTCTTTGGAAAGAAGGTTCCAGTAGTGGTCGACTTCGTCCTGTCCTTGGCAATTGACGACCAGTGAGACGGCCGGGTTGAACGTGAACATGGGGCCACCGTTGATGGCCGAGAATTTTTGGCCATCGAGTTCGAAGGCGATCGTCATCAGGGAGCCTTCGGGTTTGCCGCAAGCCTTCGCCGCTTCTTTGGCATATCGGGTGCTGTCGAGGATGCGGGAGTTCTCAAACACCGAAACATAGAAGTTCGCCGCTTCTTCCGCCTGGTCGTTGAACCATAGGAAGGGAGTGATGCGTTGGAATCGTGTGCTCACGAGGTTTCTCCTATTTACGTCGATGGGCGCTCGGTCAGTACGACGAGCGTAGCGCTTTGAATTCGACACACGGTTCATTCATGGCCGATGACAGATGTATCTACGGTGGCCATCGTTGTCATGCATGTCTGATTACGCACATGAGCCCTCGCGTGGCTTATGGCGATCTTTCATGAGCGGTATGCGCTGAGGTCAGTGTTCGATGTCGCTATGAAACCGCATGAATGATTCACGTTTTGTAGACATGTCGAAAAAAATATCGTGTTGCATTGCAGCGATAAAAACCTGCGTTTTTCAGGGCTTTTCGGCATTTCTGATTGTGCACGCCATGTGAATTTTGGACATCTTTTTATGTCGTTTGATTCTTTGCGAAGTGAGTCACGTTCTGGCGTGGGCATAGCGGCCAAACGTACTGGACAACGTTGTCATCACGAGCAGATACTCGCCGCACTTTGAGTCATTGCAAACCCATTACACGCAGTAACGAGCAGGGATGCGTGATGGCGACTTCCCCGCATGACTGTCCGGAATGCAGTCGTGAGATCGCCGATGTTGTTCACCTCTGGCAGTCCAATTCAATTCTGGAGACAGTCCATGCACGTGAAGAAGTCGACGAAGTGGTCCACCCTGACGTTGAGCGCTTTGAGCACCGCAGTGGGGGCTGCGCTATCCACGACCTTGCTTACGATGGCGCCTGTGCAAGCGGTACAAGCGCAAACAACCTGTGCTGCTGCATGGAGTTCGACGGCGATTTATACGGCAGGTGACGTCGCCAGTGAGGGCGGTATCAATTACGAGGCGAACTGGTGGACGCAGGGCAACGATCCCGCGACTAACAATGGTGGTGCCGGTAGTGGTCAGCCCTGGACGTCAGAGGGTGCGTGTTCGTCTTCGCCGACGCCCACCCCGACGCCTACGCCGACCCCAACTCCTACTCCGACGCCCACCCCAACGCCGACGCCTACTCCAACACCCACTCCAACACCCACACCTGCCCCGAGCGGGTTCGTGTTTAGTCCATACAAGGACATCACGATCAATTTGAACTGGAATACGAACGTCATGCAGACGGCCGTTACCGGGACGACGCTCCCGCTGGTCGGTAGCGGGAGTTTCTACTCCACGGCAGAGCCGAACCTCGGTGCGATTTCTCTGGCTTTCGCCACCGGACAATGCGGCAGCGAGAGCTGGGGCGGGGTTACCTCATCGGAGTTTATTTCCGGCAATATCAACGCGCTCTCCAGCGCCGGTCTTAACTATGTAGTGTCTACTGGCGGCCAAGCCGGAGTGTTCACGTGTTCGTCGGCATCTGCGTTCGAGAGTTTCATCGCCAGCTATTACACGTCGCATATGGTGGGCGTGGACTTCGATATCGAAGGTGGTCAAACACAAGCCGATATAACGCAATTGGTAGCCGATGCCGCCGCCGCGCAATCGCAGTATCCGAACCTGCGTTTCTCGTTCACGCTGGCCACGCTGGGGGCGTCGGACGGTAGCTACGGTGGTGTCAATTCGCTCGGCGCTGAAGTAGTGCAGGCCATCCAGGCCTCCAGCCCTGCGATCAAGAACTACACGATTAATCTGATGGTGATGGATTACGGCGGCGCGAGCACGGCCAATTGCGTGGTGGTGAGCGGCGCGTGTGAGATGGGGCAGTCGGCGATCCAGGCGGTGGAGAATCTGGAACACACCTACGGCATCCCCGCCAGCCACATCGAGCTGACGCCGATGATTGGACAGAACGATGCGGCAGGAGAGATCACCACGATCGCCGACGTCGATACG